>JBGQAM010000031.1:0-19613 GCA_041494275.1 Thermoplasmata archaeon
ATGGCTCTCTCAAGGGTCTCCTTCCGCTGTCTAGTCGCCAAGGCTTCCCTGAGGATGTCCAGCAGCGCTGGCTCCATGGCCTACTCCTTCTTGTGCGCCTGGCAGATGTCGATGAACGCTTGGAACATCTCGTAGCCGTTGTCTGTGTGTTCCACCTCGGGATGGAACTGAAGGCCGAACAGAGGCTTCGAAGTGTGCTTCATCGCCTGTATCAGGCAGCTGTCGGAATGCGCTAGTGCGACGAAGTCCGGAGGCAGCTCGGTCACCTCATCGTTGTGCGATTCCCAAGCGACAAAATCCGTCGGCAATCCCTTGAAAAGCTCATCCTCGTCGTCGACGGTGACCATCATCTTGCCGAACTCGGGGAGCTTCGATGGTCCGGCCCTCCCGCCCAAGTGCGTGGCCATGAACTGATGGCCGGCGCATATTCCCAGGATCGGCACGCCAGCCTTGTCGATGTACTCGCCACACTTGCCCATCTTCTCCTGGTCGAGACCGACTCTCGGAGCGCCGCCCGATAGCACCAACCCGTCGGCCTTGATCTTGTCGAGGGGCGTGCTGTTCGGTATGATCTCGCTGTCCACATTGAGATCTCTGAGGACTCTCCATTCCCTGTGGGTCCATTGACCGCCGTTGTCCACGACCAAGATGCGCATGGTCAAGGGGAACATTCGCGGGATATAAATCATCTGCTGATTGGCGTTGGCCTCACACTGGAATACTCTCGAACAACGGCCTGCCAGATGGCAATGAGACTATGATGGAAGTATTTAAGCAGAAATGCCGCACATAGACTGGGATGTGAAGGACTTTCTCCAGCTGACGGCTCACTCCCACTCGATAGTCGCCGGTGGCTTGTTTGTGATGTCATAGACTATGCGGTTGACCTTGTCCTTCATCTCGTTAGTCACTCGTATCGAAATCTTCTCGAGCACGTCGTGGGGTATCTTGGAGTACACTGCCGTCATCGCATCGACCGAGTCGACCGCCCTTATGGCGATCGTGTATCCATACGCCCTGATATCGCCCTGAACTCCGACACTCTTGACCGGAAGGAGGACTGCGAAATACTGCCACGGGAGCTTCATCTTGCCCTCGGCCGCCGCTTTCTCGATCTCCTCCTCAGCGATCGCGCACGCTTCGCGCACGATGGCGACGGACTCCCGAGTCGGCTCGCCCATGACTCTGATCGCGAGCGCTGGACCTGGGAACGGCTGTTTCTCCGCCACCTCAATCTTAAGCGCTCGTCCGACCTTCCGGACCTCATCTTTGTAGAGGTCCCTCAGAGGCTCGATGAGCTTCAGGTTCATGTCCTTGGGGAGACCGCCCACATTGTGGTGTGACTTGATCGTGTCCCTGAGGCCTCCTCCACTCTCGATCCAGTCAGGTGCGATGGTGCCCTGAACCAGGTAGTCCGCTCCGAACTTCTTTGCTTCTCGCTCGAATATGCGAATGAACTTCTCGCCGATGATCTTCCTCTTCGTCTCCGGTTCGATAACGCCCTTGAGGGCATCGAAATACTCATCGCTCGCGTCAACTACCCGATGATTCACGCCAAGCCGTTTCAACATGCTGTCTACCGATTCGGTCTCGCCCTTCCTCATGAAACCGGTGTCGACATAGATCGCCAGCAGTCTTTCGCCTATGGCTTTGCCCACCAGAGCTGCACAGACCGTGCTGTCTACGCCTCCCGATGCAGCTATGATCGCCTTGCCCTTCACGTCTTCTTTGATCTTCTTGATTTGTTGCTCTATGAACTTCTCTGCATTGAACATCTAGATCTCAACTTCCTTTGAATCCCGAGCGACCATGTCCTTGAGCTTCTGCCTATGCTGGATAAGAGCCTTTCGGACCTTCTCGTCCTTGAGCGCGATGATCTCGGCAGCTAGAAGCGCGGCGTTGTCTCCTCTGTCCAGACCGACGGCTGCAACTGGCACTCCAGGAGGCATCTGCACTACTGAGAGAATTGCATCCAGGTTCAAGGCACCGCTGACAGGGACGCCGATGACCGGCTTCATCGTCCGAGCCGCGATCACACCCGGCAATGCAGCTGATAGGCCAGCAATCGCGATGAATACATCCGCATCAGCTTCGGAGACCAGCTTGTCGACCAGCTCAGGCGTTCTGTGAGCGCTCGCGATGCTCACCTTGTATTTCACGCCGAGCTCTTTCAGGATGATTGTGGCCTTCTCGGCCACCTTCATGTCGCTCTTGCTACCCAAAACAATCTGGACACTCATCAGAAAAGGTAGAAGGATAGTTTGTAGAAATAGGTTTGCGTGTTCAGGACTTCATGATGGCGACCAAGAACACGCCAATCGCAGCGAGGGCCCCGAGAACGCCGGCGAGGATGTAAAGGAACGCGTCCCAGATCACCTTCGACAGGTTGACTTTGATGATGTCAACGCTGTCCATGCTCATGACGACCCACAACAGTCCAACGACCAGACCAATCACGAGCAACGCGACGCCGATCATCCTGCTCTTGCCGCTACCGAAGTATGCCGTGAATATGCCCGCTAGGAGCATGAACAAGGCGAACACCAGTATCAGCACTGTCAAGAATTCCATCAGTTCCATTTGTTTCACCACACTCTGCCAAATGTCTAGAACTTGATTCCAGTAAGAGTCTTTGTGTCGATAACGCCTGGTATAGAGCGCACTTTGTCAACAACGACCTGTCCGAGGAGGTTGAAGTCCTCGGCCTCGATCTTCGCAATCAGGTCATACTCCCCGAACAGCGGGTGAAGCTCGACTACCTCCTTCACCTTGAGGAGCTCATTGTATACCTCATGCTCTTTTGCTGGCGCAGTGCTTATGAGTATGAAACCTACGGCCATCTGGTACTCACCAATTCGGTATAATGGGATGACCGGTCATAAAGCTTTCGGGATGCGGACCGCTGCGTTCCACAATGCTGGCAACATCTCTCCGGCAGGACCGAACAGCGATGCGTCAGCATATGACGTGACATCGGTCGGCTCGAGGTTGATCTCTATCACCAAACCGCCCGAGTTCTTCGTGATCACGGGGAGGGCCGCGGCGGGGTACACAACCGCCGAAGTGCCTACAACGAACATCACTTCGCTCTCGTTCGCCACTCGCGACGCCTCGTCCACAACATCTGGTGAGAGCTGCTCTCCGAACCACACGACATCAGGCCTTAGGATGCTCCCGCATTGGCACATCGGCGGTATCTCGGTTACAGGATCATCGTCCTGGATCGTCAGTCCATCTCTTGCGCATCTCATCCTCCATATGCTGCCGTGCAGCTCCACGATATTGCGGCTTCCCGCCCTCCTGTGCATACCATCGATGTTCTGCGTGAGGACCGAGAACCGCGGGAAATAGTCCTCCATGTCAGCAATCGTGGTATGAGCTGCGTTCGGCTTCGCCTTCTTGATCTCCTTCTGACGGAGCTGATACCATTCCCAGACGAGTCGAGGATCCTCCTCGAATCCCTGAGGTGTGGCAAGCTTCGTGAAATCGTATTTCTCCCAGATCCCGCCCGCTCCCCGGAACGTCGGTATTCCGCTCTCAGCAGATACACCGGCACCCGTGAGCACCGATGCGGATTTCGCGTTCCTGATCATTCTGAGAAGGTTGTCTGGAAGGTTCAATCGATCTTCTGGGCTGCCCATTCTCAGACGCACTTCCTGCGAGCGGCTCTCCTCTGCACCATGTCCCAGGTCGGGAGGGTGCTCTGGGCGCCGACTCCCTCGACGACGAAAGAAGCGGCCGCAGCTCCGACCCAAGCACATTCCTCCATCGGGAGAGAACGGCTGAGACCTGCGTAGAAGCCTGCTCTGAACCCGTCTCCTGCGCCTGTCGTGTCGACCACTTTGTCGGGCTGGATCGTGCCCACGATTATCTCATCATCCTCGGTGAGGATTCTGCTGCCCTCTCCTCCGCGCGTGTTCACTATCATGTCAACGTACGAGAGCAGTTCGACGTCTTACTTCAGGTTCAGATACGTCTTGGCCCTTTCCAACTCAGCAGAGTTCGCAAAGAGCATGTCGCTCTGTTCAAGAACCGCTTTGAATGTTTCTGGAGTGTACACATAGGAGAGTTCTTGCGCAGGATCGAAACCGACAGTCTTCTTCTTCTTGTGCGCGAGCTTCGCGACCTTCAGCGCGTATGACGGCCTTCCGGTCCCTATGTGAACAAACTTCGATGTCAGTACCGAGTGCGTTCTGATGGGGAGCCGCTCCTGCTCTAGGACAGCCCCCTGATCGACGAAGCCGATCTGGCTGTGGTTCTTGTCCGAAATCATAATGATGAACGGCGTGCGCTTCCCACGGACCTTCACCAGGTCTGTCACGTCCACACCGCTCTTCTTGAGCGCGTTCATGAACGATTTGGGGAAGTCATCTCCGACATGGCTTGCGAGGGCGACCTTCACATCCAGCGTAGAGGCAATCCTCGCGATATTCGCTGCCGTTCCTCCGAAATGCTCCTCCCTGTCCTTGAGCTCGACACAAGTGTTCGGCTGCGGGAACTCGTCGGATCTGTAGATTATGTCCATCGCTGTGTGGCCGTAGACGCCCAAGAAATTGCTGCTGCGCAAACCCCGTTCCTCTTGCTGCCCGTATCCACTGGCACGCACTTGATGATTAGGATGAAATATGGAGCCTTGTCGATGAAAAGGTGTACTTATACTTCATCGTGAGCCAGTCAAGCGGGCCACTTAAAGGGTTCCTGTGAAGGTGTGTCTAGGTACCTTCCTTCCAGCTCCGGACATACGACTGCTGGCCCTTCGAGAGCTTGTCTATCTTGATGCCCATAGTCTCGAGCTTCAGCTTGGCGACCAGCTCGTCTAGGTGGTCCGGCACATCGTAGACACTTGGCTCTAAGGCCTGAGCACTGAAGTCCAGATACTCGAGGCACAACGCCTGGATCGCGAAACTCATGTCCATGATCTCGACCGGATGGCCCTGGCCAGCAGCCAGGTTGACCAAACGCCCATCTGCGAGAAGATAGACCTTCCTGCCGTTCTTGAGTTGGTACTCCTCGACCGATTCCCTGACCTTCCTGTGCTTCTTCGACATGCTCTCCAGGGCCTTCTTCGAGACCTCGTTGTCGAAGTGGCCGGAGTTCGCCAAAACGCAGCCGTCCTTCATGACCTGGAGGTCCCTGGCCGTGACGACGTCCTTGCAGCCAGTCGCAGAGACGATGAAATCAGCACGCTTTGCTGCCTCCGACATCGGCATCACCGCGAATCCGTCCAGCTTCGCCTCGATGGCCCTGATCGGGTCCACCTCGCAGATTGTCACATCCGCACCCATGCCCTTCGCGCGCATGGCGATGCCTCTTCCGCACCACCCGTACCCTGCGATGATGAAATCTTTGCCAGCGATCGTCAGGTTCGTCGATGTCATTATGCCGTCCATCGTGGACTGGCCGGTCCCGTACCGGTTGTCGAAGAGGTATTTCATGTACGCATCATTCACGGACATCACGGGAAACTTGAGCGCCCCGTCCTGAGCCATCGACCTCAGGCGCATAATCCCGGTCGTCGTCTCCTCGTTGGCTCCCTTGACCTTGCGCAGTAGCTCTTTCCTCTTCGTGTGAAGAAGGAATATGAGGTCGGCTCCGTCGTCAATCACGTAGTCCGGGCCGATGTCGAGGACCTTATTCAGGGAATCGTAGTATTCTTTGTTGGTCTGGCCTTTCTTCGCGTATGTCTCCAATCCGTATTCCTTGTTGAGCGCGAGCGCGACGGAATCATCGGTCGAGAGCGGGTTGCAGCTCGTGAGCCTGACCTCCGCCCCTGCCTCTTGGATGGCAAGCGCGAGTACCGCGGTCTTGGCCTCCGTATGGAGAGCCATGCCAACCTTGAGGCCTTCGAAAACCTTCTCCTTGACCATCCTCTCTCTGATCTTGCCGAGGACCTTCATGTGGGTCTTTGCCCATTCGATCCTGTTCACGCCCTTCTCGAGCAACTCGTTCTTGGCCATGCTACCTTTCGCTGCATCGGATGGGCGCTTAATAACTGTTGTTGCCCCACGACAGAACCAGCAGGTTCGCATAGTCGCCCATATTATAGACCCAAAAACCTACAGCCACGAAGGATATTCGTGGACAACATGCAAGGGAAAGCGGATGTTCACATTCATACTCGATATTCGGGTCTCACCAGAGTGAGCTTCCTGAGATTTCCAGACTCAATCTCATCTCCCTCCGACATCGTCAAGAGAGCAGAGAAGAGAGGAATGGACGTCCTGTGCATCACCGACCACAACACGATTCGAGGAGCGCTCGAAGCAAAGAAGATCGGAACGTCTGTCGACATTGTCATTGGGTCTGAAATCGCAACGCTGGACGGCGAGCTCCTCGGTCTCTTCTTGACCGAGGATGTGCCGAAAGGCATTCATGCAGACGAGACGATCGACAGAATCCACGAACAAGGCGGCTTGGCGATCGCCCCGCATCCGTTCAGCTCGCACTGCGATTCTCTCGGACTCAAGATAGCGGAGCTGAAGCTCGACGGCGTGGAGCTCTTCAATGCCGCGCACAGAGACGGATACACCAATGACGCTGCACAGATGATCGCGAGCAAGCTCAATGTGGCGTTCGTTGGCGGGAGCGATGCCCATGCTGCAAACATGGTTGGCAACGCCTATACCCAGTTCGACGGGAAGAATGCCGAGGATCTGAGGAAGGCAATCCTTGCGAGGAAGACAAGCTTCGCAGGGGAGCCGACTCCTCTGAAAGACCTGATATGGATGACGGTGAACGTGACCGCAGAACTATGGAGAGTCCTTGCCCTCTCCTTGCTGGGAAGGCAAATCCTTGACGGGACCGAGTGCTCTCTCGTCGTGTCGAGGATGAGGACGATCAGCAAGATCGTCTCGCTGATGGGCGCGACTGCTTTCCTCGTACCCCCCGCGCCGGCACTGGCGGGCGTATTGGGCGATCGGATCCACCGGTCCAGATCACGGTCCAATTTCACAAGAATGACTCGCGATGCCAAGATGGCACCGTGAGACTGCATGGGGCGAAGGTCATCTTTCGAGGAAGTCGGAGAGGTTCTTCGACATCATCTTCGCCACCAGCTTCAGGTTCGTGTCGCGATCGTACTTCTTGAGGGCTTCGCCAATCGCCTTGGAATCATCCTGGAGATCCTCCACATTCCTGATCAGCTCTGGGAATGCCCTAGTGGCCTCGTCCACTATGACGACTGTAGATGCACGTGATGTTCTTGACATCGGGTTCAGATCGATCGCGACGGTCTTCTTCCCCATATTGGCGAGCGCCTCGGCTCTGTCACCGTCCTCAAGAGGAATCAAGACAACATCAGCCGAATAGATGCCTTCCTTCGAGCATAGTCCACGCATGTGCTTAAGACCGGGTATCTTCGCGTCGGGGAGGAAGCCGAGCACACCTTTGGCGCCATGCTCCGCGAGCAAGTTCTGTATCTTCGAGACGCGCTCGTCTGTTCTGTGGAACAGACCGACCTCGATTCGGGCGTGGGCAACCTCTGCGAGGTTGACGATTTCGCGGGGACAGAGAGCTGCGACGTTGCCATTGACCGATATCACTGGCCTCTTGGCCCTAAGAAGGATGGCTGAGGCAGCTCTCGAGGCGATCCTGGACTCCTTCGTCGTACGCTCGCCAAGTAGATAGTCGAACATCTCTCCTCGACCGTGGGCGATGAGCCCTTGCGGTACGACCACTCCGTTGCGAAAACCCTCGACCAGCTTCTCGCGCAACATCAATGAGGCGTACCTGGGATGTGACTTTGGAATGCTATTCATGTCTTCAGCAACCGCGCCTGGTCGTCACCAGCAAGGCGATCCGCGCCTCCTGGAGTGGCACTCAAGGCTTAAATACCTTGAGGAAAACATTATATATAAGATTGAACATAGAGCGCAAGACACAAACTATATATAGAATTTGGTGAGCACGTTGCGTCTTCTCGGCGTCGTCCAGGACATTTCGCACGACGGGAAGCTCATCGTCAAGGCTAGGTTCGCACCGAATTTGAAGGAGCTTGTGAGGGACAATTTGAAGGGGGAGGTTGGAAGGGTATCGAAGATCTTTGGCCCCGTCCGATCGCCTTATGTAGCGATTGAACCGAGAAAGGAACTGAAGACCCTTGCTGTGCTCGGCAAGGAAGTCTATGTTCAACAGGAGAGGGAGAATGGCAAAGGTAAGAGAAGAGACTGAACAGGTCGAAAGATGCCCTGAGTGCAACAGCTCTCACCTAGTGAGAGACTACGAACGAGGAGAACTTGTGTGCGAGGACTGCGGAATTGTCCTCGACGACCAGCTCATAGACCAAGGTCCCGAGTGGAGGGCCTTCGACGTTGAGCAGGGGGAGAAGAGGGCCAGGACAGGCGCTCCGATGACGTACACGATACACGACAAGGGCCTCTCGACTGAGATCTCCTGGAAGAACAAGGATTCGTACGGGAAGAGCATCCCGACGAGGAACAGGGCGCAACTCTACAGATTGAGGAAGTGGCAGCGCAGGATCAGAGTGTCCAATGCCACCGAGAGGAACCTCGCGTTCGCATTGAGCGAGCTCGACCGAATGGCCTCTTCGATGGGGCTCCCGAGGAACGTCAGGGAGACCGCGGCCATGACCTACAGGAAGGCCGTCAACAAGAACCTGATAAGAGGGAGAAGCATCGAAGGCGTTGTTGCGGCTTCCCTATACGCGGCCTGCAGACAGTGCAACGTCCCGAGGACGTTGGACGAGGTCGCGAACTCATCGAGAGTCGGAAGGAAGGAGATCGGCAGGACCTACAGGTTCATGACCCGCGAGCTCAAGCTGAAGTTGATGCCGACGAAGCCTCAGGACTACGTGTCCAGGTTCTGCTCGGAACTGAAGCTTTCTGGCGAGGTGCAGTCCAAAGCTGCCGAGATACTGAAGGACGCTGCCAAGAAGGAGCTTACCTCTGGCAGGGGACCTACGGGAGTCGCGGCTGCGGCGATCTACATCTCCTCCATCCTCTGCAACGAGAGAAGGACGCAGAGGGAAGTTGCGGACATCGCTGGTGTTACAGAGGTCACCATCAGGAACCGCTATAAGGAGCTCACGGAGAAGCTCGGAATAGAAGTCCAGCTCTGATTTCCGCACTTCAAACCCCTTCCCATCATCATGTTTTTCGACCTTGTAGATGCAATACATATTTGTCCCACCCGAACATTCAGCGACTTGGGTAGTACCTTGATCAAGATAGGGATCAACGGTTTTGGAAGGATAGGCAGGAACGTCTACAGGGCTGCGCTCGAGAGCAACGGCCTTGGCAAGGACTTCGAAATCATCGCTGTGAACGACATCGCGCCCATCGACTCTTTGGCCTACATGCTCAAGTGGGACTCCATCTACGGCAAGCTGGGCAAGACCGTCAAGGTAGAAGGGACCGCAATCAATGTCGGCGAGAGGAAGCTAGAGATAACGCAGGTGAAGGACCCCGCTGAGATCCCGTGGAAGAGGTTGGGGGCCGAGGTCGTAATCGAATCGACCGGCCTCTTCACGGAGAAGGAGAAGGCCGCGAAGCATCTCACGGCAGGAGCAAGGAAGGTCCTGATATCCGCTCCCGGAAAGGACGTCGACATTACTCTAGTACTTGGCGTCAACTTCGACATGTACGACAAGGTTAAGCACAACGTCATCTCGATGGCATCGTGCACGACGGGCAGCCTGGCACCGCCGGCGAAGGTCATCAACGACAAGTTCGGGATCGAGAAGGGAATGATGACGACGATCCACGCATACACTGGGGACCAGAAGCTCATCGACATGCCGCACAAGGATTTCAGACGCGGCAGAGCGGCCTCTTTGTCAATCATACCCACATCGACAGGCGCTGCGAAGGCGATCGGAGAGGTCATACCAGCCCTCAAAGGAAAGATGAACGGATTCGCGCTCAGAGTCCCGACTCCGTGCGGGTCCATAACGGACCTCAGCTTCACGATAAAGCGGGAGGCGACAGCGGAGGAGCTGAACAAGGCCCTGAAGGATGCGTCCGATGGGAAGATGAAGGGCATCATGGAGTACTGCACTGAACCCATCGTATCCTCAGACATCATCGGCAACACGCATTCGGCAGTGATAGACTCGCTCTCGACCATGGTCATCGGCGGCAAGGGCAACTTCGCCAAGATACTCTCCTGGTACGACAACGAATGGGGATACTCGAACAGGGTAGTGGAGCTCGCCCAGAAGCTGCTGTAGATCGCTGGCCATCCTAGGTTAACGATTAATACAAGTCGCGCACTAGTTGTAGTCTGATGGTTTCCTGCTACGACTGCGAACACTTCGGAAGCAAGTGCAATGGCATAGTGCCACCCATGGAGTTCAGGGACTCAATAGATGAGTTCTGCGCGTTGTTCGTGATGGCCTCTTGGAGGGCCGAGATGTACAAGCCGCAGGGGAAGGCAAGGATCACCTAAGGCCTGTACCTGCTTATGCTCACGTACTCGACTTCCTTCTCTGAAACCCTTCCCAGGAGTATCTCTTTCTTCACACCATGGGCAAGGCGAACCGCGCGGCTGATCTCCGGCCACATTGTCTTGAATTCCCTTGGGACCGCGTGCACGAGGTACCGCGCATGCTGTTTCGCAGGGTCACCTTCGTACGCCCTGAAGTGAGACCCGTACTTGAACCCGGTCTTGACGATGAGACCCTTGTCCTTCATGTCCTTGAAGGCGTCGAGACGAAGGTCGAAATCCGGCTGGAGGCTGCGGGCGCGCTTCTTGAGAGCAGCAGAGGTCACTGGACGGTTGGTCTTCGAATCGGTCAGTCTGAGAACACCGATATCGATCAGGAATGCCGCCTCGATGAGCGAGAACTGCAGGGTCGGCCCAATCATCTTCCCGAAGAATTGACTTCCATGCAATGCTCCTGCATCGTCTTTGTCAGCAACGAGAACGCGGTCAGCCATGAGTAAGCCATCGATCCTAGAACTGATGGCGACCGCACCCACCCTACCTTTGGGGACCACTCGCTTGACGTCGTAGTACGTCACGTCGCTTTCCTCATCGACAACGGCCAGCAGCAACTTCTTCCGGACATCAGCAGTCCTGTCAAGATCCTCCAATAGCCTGGCGAGGTCGAATGTCCGCCGCTCTGATATCGCCGCGACCCACCACTTGCTGGGCGTCTTGTTCGGGGTGCCGCCTCGGGGGAAAACCCTGAAATCGAGTGGGGGCTGGCCGAGCTTCACAACATAGCCCCTTGACCTGAGCTCCCTATAGACCAGGTAGCGAATCTCGAAGCCCTCGAAGTTCTTGTGTGCAAGCCTCATAAGGTGGCTGGCATCCTTCTTGTCTCCGTCGGATTCAACCTCCAGCCTGCCCGACTCCACGAGATAGATGGCCTCCATCAAATCCAGTTTTAGAGGACCGCCTGACTGGGGCACTCCGTAGTACCCCTTGTTATGTATCTGGCTCGCTTCGGACTGATCCTGGACAATCACTTGCGTTCCGTGGAGTTGCCCGGTCATTGGTGCGCCATATTGTGATTGATGGTTATTACACTAGTTCATCGGGCCACCAAACTCAGGCTCTTCAGTCTGGTGTTCCTGACATCTAGCCAGCTTCCTGAAACCCTCGAATCCTAATGCGCAATGGTTATATAGAAGCGCTAACATAATCAATTGCCCGAGGTTCGAGACTCGCCTGATCCAGAGAGCCGAACAGCCTGATCAGGAGGAAGGAGTTGAGAATCATGGGATTCCACGGTATTCGGTGGTTGCTATGCCAGTAAAGAATGAAAAGATCCTGCGCGTCGTCCAAGCCAAGTCATCCGACGACGGCAAGGGGATAGCTAGAGTCGACCCAGCGCTCATGAAGATTCTTCAGTTGAGTCAAGGCGACACCGCCATCGTAGAGGGCGCGAGAGCGACCGCTGTGACAGTGTACACGGGATACCCAGAGGATGAGAACCGTGGGACCGTCAGAATCGATGGTTCTACACGCAAGAATGCGGGCGTCGGCCTCGACGAGAAGGTCTCCATCAAGAAGGTCGTCCCAAAGCCCGCGACAAAGGTCACGCTCGCACCCACTCAACCGCTCAAGATCATGGGAGGGGAACAGTACCTCGCCCAGACGCTCGAGGGCCGCCCCATTGTGAAGGGCGATCTGATCGAGGTCAACATAATGGGGAGGAAGTTCGACCTCGTCGTCCAGAGTTACCAGCCGGCGTCGGAAGCCGGTGTGATCCAGAGCTTCACAGAGGTCAAGCTGAGCGAGAAGCCTGCGAAACAGGAGGTCGCGAAAGGCCCGAAGGTCGCATATGAGGACATCGGCGGCCTGAGGGATGAGGTCGACAAGGTGAGGGAGATGATCGAGCTCCCCCTGAGACACCCCGAACTCTTCGAGAAGCTCGGCGTCGAGGCTCCGAAGGGCGTCCTGCTCCACGGGCCTCCGGGCACTGGCAAGACCCTTCTGGCCAAAGCGGTGGCGTCCGAGACGAGCGCCAACTTCAGATCGATAGGCGGCCCAGAGATCATGAGCAAGTTCTACGGCGAGAGCGAGGAGCGACTCCGGGAGATATTCAAGGAGGCCGCCGAGAACGCTCCCAGCATCATATTCATAGACGAGATAGACTCCATAGCTCCGAAGCGAGACGAGGTCACAGCGGAGACCGAGCGCAGGGTCGTGGCTCAGCTCCTGGCTTTGATGGACGGCTTGGAAGGCAGGGGAAAGGTCGTCGTGATAGGAGCTACGAACAGGCCGAACGCGCTAGATCCCGCAATCAGAAGGCCTGGAAGGTTCGACAGGGAGATCGAGATCGGGATTCCCGACAAAGAAGGGCGTCTCGAGATACTCCAAATCCACACGCGGGGGATGCCCCTGGCAGACGATGTGGATCTTGTTCAACTCGCAAACATGACCCACGGTTATGTAGGTGCGGATCTCGCGGCCCTGGCAAGAGAGGCCGCTATGCGCGCGTTAAGAAAGGTGCTTCCGAGCATAGACCTCGAGGCGGAGACCATACCTCTCGATGTGCTGAACAATCTCCATGTCACAATGGGCGACTTCATGAGCGCATACAGGGAGATGCAGCCATCGACTCTCAGAGAAGTCCTGCTCGAGACGCCGAACGTCAAGTGGGAGGACATCGGCGGGCTGGAGCAACCCAAGCAAGAGCTCATGGAATCCGTGGAATGGCCGCTCAGATACGGCGCGCTGTTCAAGCACATGAACGCGACCCCGCCGAAGGGAATACTCCTCTACGGTCCGCCAGGAACGGGGAAGACCCTTCTCGCAAAGGCCGTCGCGACCGAGAGCCAAGCCAACTTCATATCGGTCAAGGGACCGGAGTTCCTGTCAAAGTGGGTCGGGGAGAGCGAGAAGGCCGTGAGGGAGACTTTCAGGAAGGCTAGACAGGCGGCTCCTTGCGTGATATTCCTTGATGAAATTGATGCGATCGCGCCCGTAAGAGGCAGATCAAGCGACTCGGGCGTGACGGAGAGGGTGGTCAGCCAGATCCTGACAGAGATGGATGGACTCGAGGCGCTCCACAACGTGGTCGTCATAGCGGCAACCAACAGGCCCGACATCATCGACCCCGCCTTGCTCAGGGCTGGAAGGTTCGACAGGCTCGTCTTCATACCGCCACCGGACTTGGAGGCGAGGAAGGAGATACTCAAGATTCACACTAAAGGCAAACCCCTCGACAAGGACGTTGACCTGGACAAGCTTGCTGCGAAGATGGAGCATTTCAGCGGAGCGGACATAGCTGCTGTATGCAACGAGGCCGTGATGCTCTCCATAAGAGACTACGTGCTCGAAGGCGGAGACCTCGACCAAGACAAGATCAGCAAGCGCAAGGTGAGCATGAAGTACTTTGTAAAAGCTCTGGAGAATGTGGAGCCGATGAGCGAGGACGACCTCAAGAAGTACGAGAGACTGTCCTTGAACACAATGTACAGATGAAGGACGTCAGATGCAATCTTAAAATCGAATGACACGATATGTGATGGGAGACGAAGGAAGCCGATGGTAGTGAAAAGGGAAGAGCTGATTTCGCGGATAAGGGAAACGCTCGGCAAGTGCGGTTTCTTCGTCTCGGACCCGCACAACATAAGGAGCATCAGCTTCGACATAATCGCCCGAAGAGACAAACAACTCCTAATCATCAAGGCGCTCTCGAACATCGATTCCCTCTCGAGCGATGACGCAGAGGAACTGCGCATTCTCGCGAGCGCTCTGACGGGCAACCCGATGGTCATAGGGCTTCACTCGAGCTCTGGGAAGCTGGACGGCGGCATTCTGTACTCCAGGTTCGGCATACCGATCATCTCCGAGGAGACATTCCACGAGCACATGCTGGAAGGAGTGCCGCCTTTCGTCTACGCCGCCCCTGGTGGGCTCTATGTGCGGCTGGACGGTGAATCGCTCAAGAGGATCCGCCAGGAGAAGAACATCTCATTGGGGATGCTGGCTGAGATTGCCGGCGTTTCAAGAAAAGCCATCCAACTGTACGAGAGCGGCATGGGAGCCATGATCGAGATAGCAGCGAAGATAGAGGAGTACCTGAACGAGCCGATAGTCATGCCGCTCAACCCGTTCTCCTACACCCAGGAGATGGCAAGGACTCTCCAGACGTTCGATGACTTCAAAGGCCTCAACAGAGACGTCTTCGAGATGCTCAAGGAGATCGGCTACTCGGTGGTGCCGACTATCCGGTGCCCGTTCGACGCGTTGGCGAGCGAGGAGGACGTCCTCCTTCTGACAGGGATAGAGGATAACCCCACCATGACCGCGCGGAAGGCGAGGGTCGTTGGCAACATATCCAGAGTAACCGAGAAGAAGTCGGTAATATTCGTGAGGCAGGAAACCAGCATCGAAGCGATCGAAGGCACGCCCTTGATTACCAAGGACGAGCTGCGAAGGGCAGACGATGTTGATGACGTCCTCGAGCTTATTCTTCAACGCGAGAAGAGAAGGAAGGCGTGACCTTGGAGAAGCTGAAAGTAGATGGCTGCACGGTCCATATCCTCGGGGTCATCAAAGGACTGAAGTCCGAGACCGAGAAAGTGCGGAAGGCATTCGAGGAAAGCAAACCGGACAAAGTCGCGATTTCCCTATCGAAAGAGGAAGTCGAGGGGCTGAAGAACATCCCTGACGACTACGAGCCTGAACTGTCAAGGTACGAGCAGATCTACGCAGAAGGGCTCGGAAGGTTTGGCGAGGTTGCGGTCCCCCCGCCCTGCTACGTCGCCGCTTTGGAGCTTGCGGAGCACGAGGGCATCCCTCTCATCCCAGTAGATCTAGACGAGCAGACCTACACTGACCTCTACTGCGCGGTGATTCCAGGAACCTCGTTGTTCAGACATTCAACCCGGACATGGCTCCTCAAAAGGAGAGCATTCAGCGACGACGGCGCGGAGCAATTCGTCATCGCATGGGACAAGGCTGTGAACAACATGGAAGGGTTCAGACTGATTGAAAACAAGCGAGCAGAGGCGATGGCGAAGGGCATCAGAAAGGCTTGCCAGCGATCGCAGAGTGTCTTGGCAGTGATAGAGCTGGAGAGGGCTTCGGATGTGCTCGGAATTCTGAGAAAGGAAGAGTAGAAGGGGTTTCTGAACAGGTTTTGGGGACGCCTCCGACGCCGAGGTTCGCTGCCCTAGGTCGTGACTGTCAGATTGGCAACAGCCGTGATGGTTATCCATGTGTCCTTGTTCGAGCCAGTCGGTTTATCGATGAGCCACGACTTCACGCTGAAGTATCGCCAATACGAGTTCGTCCCGTCCCACAGGTTCATGTAGAATCCTACGTAGTTGTTGTTCGTGGTTGTGGTCGTGTAGTTCGTGACGAGGATGTCAGTGAACCCATCTCCATTTATGTCGACCGCATCGAAGAGCGTGGCAGCGACAGTCGAGAATGGCGTAGCGTATTTGCCAGCTGATTTCACGAAGAACGATGATACCGCACCAGGGTAGGAGGCCCCAGAAGCGAATATCGGGGTTGTCTCAGTCCAGCTGGTGTTGTACTGATATATCGTCCAGGGAGCACCGTCCTTTGCAGCAACGATTTCAAGGTACTTGTCACCGGAGGGACTGCCATCTATCGATGCGCCCCTCACGCTCGTCCAGGTTGTGACGTCCTTGATGCGCGTGGGCTGGTATATACCGAACAAGTCGCTCACGATCTTCGCCATGTCAACCTGGACATAATCCGTAGGGGTGCCGCTCGATGGCGCCTGGTTGGAGTCGGTGAACTTCAGATAGACCGTCTTGCCTGCAACACTGGAAGGCAGGGTATAATTATACCACTTCCAGGAAGTGCTGTCTATCGTGATGACCGGGGTGTACACGACGTTGTCGACCGAGTACCACGCATAGAACACCTCATTCCCGTTGCCAGCGACTGCGCCGATCCTCGCGACGATCCTGAGCTGCTGGTCAGGGCTGCTGCTGAGCGGTTCGAACCTCATCGTGGCGGAGACCTTGCCCTTCTCAGCATCAATCCCCGTGCTGTTCTCCGTGAAGGTCATGAAGATGTTGTCCACAAGCTTGGTTTGGGCCACCGTTCCACTGAAGTTCCCTGGGCCATACTTGGGGAGGAAGCCGGTGGCATTGACGTCGAGGTACCTTGTCGTTGGGCTCGTGGCCTCCCGCCAGAAGTTCACATTGACCCCGTTCAGGCCGCCGAACGCGGCAACTGTCTCCGAAGTGATTATGTCAAGATGACCATCGTAGTCAACGTCTTTGATGTCGAAATCCGTGATTGTCCCGGTCGATACTGCATACACGCCCTTCTTGTCCCAGCTCTTTTGGGCCATGAGAGACGTGGTGTAGAAGTACTTCAGGTCGTAGATGTAGATCTTGTTCGCGCCCATGACGACGAGGTCAGCACGACCATCGCCGGTCATGTCCTGGAGATAGATCTTGTTGATTGGGGCGCTCCAACTCTTATTGCTAGGAGGAGTGAATACCCAGCCGATGGAGCCGTACGTCGTGTTGTATATCACGACCTGGCCGTTGCTGTTGCTGTACGCGAAATCCTGCATCCCGTCGCCGTTCACGTCGCCGAAAGCAATCCATGTCACTATGGACGTGTACGCATCGGGCCTTGATATGGCGCTGCCAGATTGCCACGTGCCGAATGTGTTGAGCGTGTTCTCGAACAACAGGAGCGCTTTGCTGTCGGTAGCCTGACCTATCAGCACATCCTTGTCGCCATCCCCGTCGATATCGCCGATCCCCATTGCTGTGACCGAGTAGTCGGGGGCCGGGGGAGTCGCGTCATACCGCCACATCGTCCTAGAAGCGAACAGATTGCTGTTCTGTATGTAGAACAGGTATTCCCTGGATGCAAAGTTGCTGCCGCCGCCGGCCATGCCCGTGGTGCCCGCAAAGAAGTCTGCCCTGGAGCCCGCTCCGTTGATGAATATCTGCTCCGAGAGCGAGTACAAGCCCTCGTTCGAGTCGTTCATCTTCGCGATGTGCAGAGTGTAGGTGTTGTTCCCGCCTCTCCACTGAACACCGTTGTTGAGCCTGAGGTCGATGCTGAAGGTGTAGTAGGAGGTCGGCGGGGAGCCCGTACTATAGCCGTCCGTTGTGCTGATCATTGACCCCGAGCCAGGAATGCCGAACAGTTCAGAGCTCTGAGAACCGTCCGATATCCTGATATCGGCAATGCTTGGAGTCTTGGGAGTGTCAAGATCCTGGACCTTTATTGCGACATAGACCTTGTACTTGTCCGGAGAGGTCACCTCGTACGGGGTTGACTTGTTTCCCCAGAGAGTATTGTGCGTCGGATCCTTGTAGAGGTATATCGCTGGCCAGAACGAGATGGACGAACTGCTGTCCGTGATGAAGATTGTCTTATCCGCGCCATAGATGCGCTGGACCTCGCCTGTGCTCGGCTGGTTCTTCAATGATATCGTAAGAGTGAACGCTCCTGCAGACACTGGAGAAGTGTTGAACTGGCTTTCATAGACATATACGCCTCCGCCACCAGTGATTGGATAGAACGGTTTCGACGCCGTGCTACTTCCGTTGAAAAGCGGGATCACCTGCAGCCCAGTTCTGATGTCAGTTAGCAGCAACTTGTTCTCAGTGAAGATGTTGGCCATGACCTTGCTGGCGAACCTGACGAACACGAGTTGGTCCTTCGCGAAGCTGGTGACAATCGTGGTGGTGTTGGGGGCTCCCATTGGCGTGCCGTTGAGTATCTTCTCCGCGAAAACTCCGAACCCCTGGTTGTCGTAGAACCAGCGTATGTATGATGGCAGGTTGCTGTCTCCGCTCGGATTCGGTTCCGGCGGGTTGATGTCCTGGTACTTGATATCGACAGGCAATTGTACGATGGACATCGTGAAGGATGAGATTGACTGGTGGCCGGCATTGTCCCAGGCATGTATGAAGATGATCTTACCATCCAGCTTTGATGCATTCAGATTCCGGCCGCGTATGCTCGTAAAGTCCCACTGGAAAGTGTCACCATTCTTGGTGTAGTCCGTCCTGTACATAGAATAGGATGTCGCCCTGTCCGTTTCCAGTTGAGAACTATCTATCCAGACCCCGGGAGTCGTCGTGTTGAGGTCGCCATCAGGGTCAGTGATCGTGACGTAGAAGCTGAAGTCCTGCCACTCTCTGACAGGATCGGCAGTCGGGGTTTGATTGTCCGAATCGACATACCTTTGCAGTATGTTCGGAGCATTCCCGCTGGTGCCACCCGTCACCTGGCTTGACCAGATGGCCGACTTCTTGACCATGTCGACTATTGTGACGGCTATCTTGCTGGAATAGGTGGTTCCTGAGAGAGTGACGGTCCATGCGATTCCTGTCGACCATGTGGTTGTCCCCTTCAACCCGAGGATCGAATTGGACATGTTATAGCGTGTGTTGACGCTGCCTAGCTCGACCAACGCTATGCAGTCCTTTGCCTTGATGGAGTCACCACCCGTGTGAGTGACGGTCAAGTTGGCGCTGTGCCCCTGGTTCCAGAAGGTCACCTTCGCGGCGAAGTCCGCTTTGGTCGCCTGCTGGGGGACAGGCATCTGTTGCACGAACGCCATAATCCCGCTGAACAGGGTGACCGTGATCATGAGAATCAGGATGTTGCCGATGATCTCGGATACACCGAACTCGCTCCAAGCCTTCTTCTTCCTAAGTTCCAAATCCATTTGCTCAGTCCTCCGGGGGAGAGAGAACGTTCTGCTATTGCCCGTTTCAACGTGATGGACCGTATATAAACGTGTTGAGGTCATTACCAGCTACCAGCCGAGGGATCCACGGGCCTTGCGAGCCGCGGAAAAACCATCACGGTTATATAAGCACAGGGGCATCACACGAACCGATGCCAGAGTCTGGCCAGCTCAACGTGAATGACAGGGTTCTCCTCCATCTGAGCAGGTTCGCGACGGACGTCACGCCTGAAGAGTTCTCGCCGGATTGCACGCAGGCCGGGATAGCTGTCGCCGTTGGGATATCGCGCACGCACGTCCCGCGCGCTGTGAGGGGACTCATCAAAGACGGGTTGGTCACCGAGCTCACCGCGAGAGTCAAAGGGCATGACAGACGCATGAATGTGTACGCCGTGACGACTGAGGGCTTGAACAATGTAGATCGGCTGTGGAAGACCCTGTTGACACTCTCATATCCCGTTCAAGGCGACGGCAAGACCACCGAGATGACAGGAAG
>JBGQAM010000049.1:0-12747 GCA_041494275.1 Thermoplasmata archaeon
GACTTGAGGACTCGTTCGAACTCCATGCCCTTCTTGACGAACGCCCGCCTTAGCTCCTCGAGTCTGTCGAGCAAGTCCTGGGCGATGATGAGTATGCAGAGGCGCATCGCTGTCGGATAGGTGTCGTTCGTCGACTGCGCCATGTTCACGTGGTCGTTGGGATTGACCAGCTGGTACTCGCCCTTCCTGTGGCCTACTAGCTCGAGCGCGCGGTTCGCTATGACCTCGTTGAGGTTCATGTTGAACGATGTCCCAGCACCAGCCTGGAAATCGTCGACGACGAACTGATCGTGCAGTTTTCCAGCAAGTATCTCGTCGCAAGCGGAGACGATCGCCTTTGAGATTGATGGCTCGAGCCAACCGACATCCATGTTGGCCAGCGCGGCCGCCTTCTTGACCATCGCATACGCGTTGATGAATTCCGATCTGGGCATGATGCCGCTGACTGGGAAATTCTCCGTCGCCCTGAGAGTCTGTATGCCATAGTATGCATCCTCTGGCACCTCCCTTGTGCCCAGCGAATCTTTCTCGGTCCTCGTTCCCATTGCCTGAATCTCCGCGCTTCGGAAGCATGTCAGCATTTTGCTTGAGCGTATTAGTATGTTGTCCCGACGCGGGAGGCAACTCAAGCACTCTCTTCAAGCGCCGAAAAGACTTTGCAGAGTTCGGTCATATTGAAAGACCGAGGCCAAGAACATGAATGAGATGATCCACGCGCACGTGCGCCGTGAGAAGGGCTACAAGTCCTCCGTCACATTCGACGAGCTCAGAGGAGTCGAACTACACATGGACGAACCGAAACCGGTCGGAATGTCCGAAGGTCCGAGTGCTGCGATGATGCTATCATCGGCGATCGGACACTGTCTCAGCTCTAGCCTCATGTTCTGCATCGAGAAGTCAAGGGGCGCTGTGAAGGACATGGGGGCGGACGTCGAGACATCCTTGGTCCGTAATGAGAAGGGCAGATGGCGAGTTGAAGGAATTAAGGTCAAAATGAATGTCAATGTAGACGATGTTGACAAAGAAAAGCTCGAACGATGCAAGGGTATATTCGAAGACTTCTGCATTGTCACGGAGAGCGTTAGGGAAGGCATCAAGATCGACGTCCAAGTATCCTATTGAATACAAGAATGCGAGGTGTATGTGATGGCGCTAATACCGCAAAAGGACAGGGACATACTGACGAAGCAGTTCGGCGAGAAGCTCGTGAACGATGTCAGGCTCGTGGTGTTCACGCAAGAAACCCCGTGCCTCTTCTGCAAGGAGACGGAGCTTGTAGTGGATGAACTGGCCGAGCTCTCTCCGAAGATCAAAGTCGAGAAATACGACTTCGTCAAGGACATCGTGAAGGCGAAGGAGTTCAGGATCGACAAGATTCCCGCGATTGCCGTGATTGGTAACAAGGACTACGGAGTCAGATTCTATGGGATTCCATCTGGCTACGAGTTCAACTCCCTGGTGGGCGCGATCCTCGACGTCTCGAGGGGAGAGAGCGGTCTCTCACAAAAGACGAAGGACGTTCTCAAGCTGATGGACAACTCTGTTCACATACAGGTCTTCGTCACGCCGACCTGTCCGCTGTGTCCAGCAGCTGTGAGGCTCGCGCACAGGCTCGCGATAGAGAGCGACATGATTTGGGCGGACATGGTCGAGTCGACGGAGTTCGTCCCGCTGGCGCAGAAGTACTCTGTGACCGGAGTCCCGAAGATAGTGATCAACGAGAAGTTCGAGTTCAACGGGGCGCTGCCAGAGGATCTCTTCGTGATGCATGTAATGCACGCGCTCTCGCATGTGGAGCCGCTGCAGCCGAGATAGACAAGTCGCAGGAAGGCGGAGTGACATGAGCCCGACGAGAGTTGCGAAGAAGAAGTTGGACGATATCCAGAAGGTCCTCTCGGGACTCAGAGGCGTAAAGTACACATTCTTCCTGACCAGACAGATGAGAACTGGTCTCGGAAGAATCGAGAAGCAGTACCCGTCCCTTGGTCCGCTGACGGTCCAGAACGACGGCGTGCTCCAGTGTCTCAAACGCCATCATGTTGCCTGCATCATCAAAGACAAGAGCTTCAGAGGGCCTCCTCACGCGACGGTCGTGCTCGTCAACGAAGATGGGGAAGTCATCGGCAGGGAGATCCTTCGCGGGGAGAAATTGAAGGAAGGCCCGGCAAGCAAGACCATCTTCCTCGGGAAGGACTTCGTGATATTCTATGGAAAGGGATCTGGCAAGGGAGCTAGGTTCGTGCTTCCGCCCGTGCCTTTCAAGGAGGTCGAGAAGATCCGTAGCACGTCGTCAGTCATCTCTTCCAGCCCGTCTACGGCAGGAGACCTCTTCCTCAGGGAGAGCGCTGGACTCGACGACGACCCAAAGCTCGCATCGATACTGATCGGATTCAATCTCCCCTAGCGTATAGCGCCGTTATTGGAGGCGGCTGCTAGTTTTTCGGATGTGCCTGTCGAAAGGCGTATTTGCGGAATCATGAGTTTTCAATCCGCGGTTGCGAATCGGACATCCGTTCCAATCCGGAGGCCATGTATTCGAAGAACCTTTTAAAACATGCAGTGGAAAATAGCACTGCATCCACAGAGAAAGCCTTGTTAAGAGGCAACCTTTAAATTCAATCTTGGCATCCACTTTTACAATCATCCTGCGCGGGGAGTCTTTTCGTGCGGGCATGGATTAGACAATGGTGTTAGAATGGCAGGCAAAGCAAATCCGTTTGAGGAAATGAAAAAGATGGTCGACAAGGCGGGGAAGACCCTGGGCCTCGACGCGGGCATGATCGAAGTCCTGAAAAGCCCGAAGAGGGAGCTCCATGTGCACTTCCCGGTAAAGATGGACGACGGAACGGTCAAGGTCTTCACTGGATACAGAGTCCAGCACAACGAAGCCCGTGGCCCGTATAAGGGCGGCATCAGATACCACCCGCAGGTGGACATCGATGAGGTCAGGGCCCTTTCGTCCTGGATGACCTGGAAGACCGCGACTGTTGACATACCCTACGGTGGTGCGAAAGGAGGCATCATCTGCGACCCGAAGAAGATGTCAGTGGGCGAGATCGAGAGGATGACGCGCAGGTACGCATCCGAGATATCGATCATCATCGGCCCGGAGAAGGACATACCGGCACCCGACGTCAACACGGGCGGCAGAGAGATGGCCTGGATCATGGACACGTTCAGCATGCAAAAGGGATATCCAGTCCCTGGCGTTGTCACTGGCAAGCCAAGGGAGCTCGGAGGCTCGCTCGGCAGGCCTGAGGCGACCTCAAGGGGACTCGTGTTCTGCGTGAGGGAAGCAGCGAAGAAGATAGGTCTGAACCTAAAGGGCGCGACCGTGGCCATCCAGGGCTATGGTAACGTAGGCGCGTTCGCCCACAAGCTCATCGAGCGCGATTACGGCTGCAAGGTTATCGCGGTCAGCGACTCCCAGGGCGGCATCGTCAACGAGAAGGGTCTAAAATACGACGAGGTCTGGGCGCACAAGCAGAAGACCGGCCAAGTAAAGGGATTCGCGGGTTCAAAGCCCGTCAGCAATGAAGAAATCCTCAACCTCAAGGTCGATGTGTTATTGCCTTGCGCTCTCGAGAACGTGATCACCAAGGACAACGCTGGCAAGATCAATGCCAAGATCTCCGGTGAGGGTGCGAACGGCCCGACGACCTTCGAGGCAGACGCGATCATGTGGAAGAATGGCGTGCTCGTCCTGCCAGACATCCTTGCCAACTCCGGCGGTGTCACGGTGAGCTACTTCGAGTGGGTCCAGAACAACTACAACTACTACTGGACCGAGGACGAGGTCAACAAACGCCTCGACGCGAAGATCACTGCCGCGTTCCACGAGGTCTGGAACATGCACGAGAAGCAGAAGTGCAACATGAGGGACGCAGCGTACCTGGTCGCAGTGAAGAGAGTCGCAGACGCGTCGAGACTCCGAGGCTTCCACCCGTAGGCGAGATAAAACTCCAACCCATCCGGGGCGATGCTCCGGATGGATCTCTTGATTCTTTATGGAAAACTCAATGACCGAGCAGCTTTGACGCTTCTGCCATCTTGATAGCCACGCCAAGCTCGTCCACCAAGACCAACCTCTGCTCGCCGGATTTCATGTCCCTGAGGGTGACCGAGCGCTTCGCCATCTCCTCTTCGCCGACGATGACGGCGTATCTGGCACCCGTCGCAGAGGCGTACTTCAGGTTCTTGCTCATCGTCCTCCTCATGAGATCGACATCGGCTCGGATGCCCTGCGATCTCAGCCTCGCAGTGATCCCGAACGCGTACTTCCTCATGTCCTCCTTGGCGGGAATGACGTACGCGTCAAGGATGGGTGGCTCGACTGCTGGCTTCTCCTTCTCAAGGGCGAGCAGGACTCGGTCTATGCCGATTGCGAAACCTGTGCTGAAGACGGGCTCACCGCCGAAGAGCTCTGAGAGCGTGTACGATCCTCCGCCCATGACCTGCTTCTCAGCGCCGAGTCTAGGTGCATCGATCTCGAAGACCATTCCCGAATAGTAGTCCAGGCCACGGACGATCCCAAGGTCTAGCTGGCAGTCCTCTATTCCGTGCAGTTTCAGAACTGAGAATATCTCTCGGAGATACTCGGTGGCTTCCGACGGGTCCAGATTGTTCAGGAGGTCGACCTCGCCCTTGATCTCGGCCAGGGCGGCGATCTTGTCGAAGAGCTTCCTCGGCAGCGCCTTGGCGTCGAACATGTCGCCCATGGCGTCGAAGTCCTCCTTGTCGATCATCCTGAGAACCTCGGCCGCGGCCTTGGCGTCCTTGATCTCCGCGTTGACAAGTGATTTGAGGATCCCGATATGGCCGATTCTGACGATGAAATTCTCGAGACCCGCGGCTCTCATGCAGCTAATCGCAAGGGATATGGCCTCGGCGTCCGTCTCCGGGTTCTTGGCGCCGATCAGTTCCGCGCCCAGCTGGAAGAACTCCCTGAACCTGCCGCTCTGCGGGTTCTCGTACCTGAAACAGTTGCCAACATAGTAGAGCTTCAAAGGTTTCGGCAGAGTTGAGAGCTCGTTGACATAGAATCTGATGACGGATGCAGTAATCTCAGGCCGTAGGGCCATCTCCCTGTCACCCTTGTCCTTGAACGCGTACATCTCGTCGATGATGCCCTGCCCGGACCTGAGGGTGAACAGCTCCGCGTGCTCGAAGGTCGGCGTGAGCACCTCTCCGAACCCGAACCGGGCGCACGCCTCCCGCATGGCCGTCTCGACCCTTCGGCGCTTAGCCATCTCGGCCGGCCCGAAATCCCTGGTACCCCTTGGCCTCTGAATCATCATCCGCTTGAAGGGCCAACCGTTTCTTAATGCTTTTGGAAGTTGACTTCATGCTCACATTCATATTTCGCATGGTGATTCCTACCGTCAGATGGGAACGCTTCTAATCGCGCTCGCAATCTTCCTGGTGACCTACGCCCTGATATCCATCAGGCGGTTCCCGAAGGTCAAGATAGACAGACCGGCTGCCGCGCTCGTCGGCGCTGCCCTGATGATCGCTCTTGGCGTCGTCGCCCCTGAGAAGGCCATCGGCGCGATCCATCTGGACATCATCATTCTGCTCGTAGGGATGATGATCCTCGTTGCCGGTTTGGAGCTTTGCGGCTTCTTCGAATGGGTGTCGCTCAGGATGATCAAGTACTCGAAGGATCAGTTCACATTCCTAGTGCTGACGATGGTCGTGACCGGAGCGCTCTCAGCGCTTGTTCTCAACGACACCGTTGTTCTGCTGTTCACTCCGATAATCATCCGGACATGCAGGCTCCTGAAATCGAATCCTGTTCCATATCTCGTTGCCGAGGCGTTGGCAGCCAATATCGGCAGTGTGGCGACGGTCGTAGGCAACCCTCAGAACGCCTTCATCGCTACCACGGCAGGCATATCATTCGTGGATTTCTCCGCAAGACTTGTCCCTGTCTCGATCGTCTGCATGCTCGTTGCGATCGCGATGATGTTTGTGTTCTATCGGAAGGACATAGAGAAGGGGTCGGCCCAGGAGTTCAGAAGGAAGATCCTGAAGGATGGGTGGAAGGCGTTCGAGGACGAGCTGGTGAAAGGGGACGCTGCGACGACCTCTGGAATCAAGAAGCTCAAGGATAGAAGAGTCGGGCTCTATGCGCTCATCGGCATCACGGCCCTGACATTCCTCGCGTTCATCCTGAGCCATGTGCTCGGCACTCCGATAGCCGTGGTCGCGTTCCTAGGAGGGGTCGCGGCACTCTTCGTCGTGCCTCTGATAACACATGTGAAGGCGAAGGAGATGTTGGCCGGAGTCGATTGGTCGATCATTCTCTTCTTCGTCGGCCTGTTCATCGTGATAGAGGGCGTCAAGGACTCCACGCTGCTGGACGAGATCAGGAGCGGATTTCCAGGATTCCACGACGGAAGCATACCTAGTCTGGAGTGGCTGACGGCTTTGAGCGCATTCCTGTCGAACCTCGTCAGCAATGTGCCCGCGGTGATGCTCCTGAGCGAGATGATCCCGATCTCCCAGACAGATCTCTGGCTCGCCCTTGCGGCGAGCTCGACGCTGGCAGGCAACGCGACCATCTTGGGGGCGGCGGCAAATGTCATCGTGGCGGAGAAGGCCGAGGGGATGGGAGTCCAGATCAGTTTCTGGAAGTTCACGCTCGTAGGCTTCCCGATAGCCATGGCAACCCTGTTCGTATCGACGATAATGCTGCTATGGCTGTTCTGAGTGGCCAGGTGTGCGTCTGACGACTAGCCAGCATGGTGATTTCCATAGGCCAGTAAAGGTATATATATGTCCGACGAGCATCTACTGACTGTCGGAAGGAATCCGGCAACACGGAGGGATGCACGTGCCAATGAAGCCAATATCTCTCGACAGGGCAAAGGAGATCGCGACCGAGAAGAACCTCAGGCCTGGAAAGGTAAGAGGGACAACCGAGGTCGAGTTCACCCGTGGCGGAAGCCCAAGGGTCGAAGTCATCGACTGGCCCGAGTTCGAGCAGATCGTCGCCTCAAAGGGTCTAGAGATCCATGAGGGCGGCGGGTTCATGAAGCTGATGAAGAAGGCCTAGGCGACGAAAAGCCTGTCTTCTTCATCAATCAAACCCTTTAATCTCTAGTTTTCAACGCTTCACTATGATCGTGACAATGTCCTGGTCGGAGACCTTGTGGTCGAGGCCCACAATCTGACCAGGGAACCGCGCGCTCTTTCCCCATATCTGGGCGTACCTGAAGTTCTTCCTGAAGTCCCGGTGTATGGAGTCGCATATCATGCCTATGTCAGAGCCGTCCTTGATGACGAGAGGCTCGACCATATCGGCGTCCTGGCCCTGGGGCTTCATGTATATGTTTATGAACCTGAGCGCTTCGTAGAGCGCCTCCTTCAGCTCGGCGAGGCCTTTATCCTTCTCCGCTGCGATGGGCACGAGCTTCCAGTTCTTCATGCGCTTCTGGATCTGCTTGAGATAGGCGTCGGTCACGAGGTCCGTCTTGTTGATGACCGCGATCGCAGGGAGGAACAGCCTGTTGCCCGAGATGTAATCGATCAGCTCGTCCTCGACGATGTCCTCGCGGATCACGATGTCCGCGTTGATGTAGCCGTACTCGTTCATCATGTCGCGGACGAGGTCCTCGTCAAGTGTTGACTGCTTCGAAGTGAAGTTGACAGTTATGCCGCCTCGAGTCTTCTTAGAGATGACTATGTCCGGAGGCCTCTGGTTCAGACGGAGGTTCGCAGTCCTAAGCTCGTCGACGAGGACCTGGATGTTGGTCTCGAAGACATCGATCATGAGTATGATGAGGTCGGCAGAACGAACGACTGAGAGGACTTCTCGCCCTCGGCCTTTGCCCTTGGACGCGTCCTTGATCAGACCCGGGAGGTCGAGGACCTGGATCTTAGCGCCCCTGTACTCCATCACACCAGGGACGACCGTCAGAGTCGTGAACTTATACGCCGCGACCTCGCTCTGAGCGTTCGTGATCTTGTTCAGGAGAGTCGATTTCCCGGTGCTGGGGAACCCGACCAACGCGACGGTCGCGTGCCCTGACTTGCGGACCGAGTACCCGACATACTTCGGCCCCTTCGACCGCCTGACCTCGAGATCGTCCTTGAGTCTGGCCATCTTGGCCTTCAGCTTGCCGATGTGATGCTGGGTCTTCTTGTTGTACATCGTCCGACCGAGCTCGTCCTCGATCTCCTTGATCTGCTCCTCGATGTTGGCCATGGGTTCAAGCCTTTTTGTCGTCTCTGTAGATATGAGTTCCAGCGCCCTGCTCGAGCGACTGCACTAGCTTCTCGGTGGCGCAAATCACGACCTCCTCGCCGCCTCCCTGCAGGAACCTGATGGCCGCGAGTATCTTCGGGCCCATGCTGCCAGGCGGGAATTGCCCGGAATCGTGGAGCCTCTTGACCTCCGAGAGCGTTGAGCGCATGAATGGTCGCTGACTGATGGTTCCGAAGTCGAGGAACACATTTTCCACGTCTGTGGCGATGACGAACAGCCGCTCCTTGATGCTTGTTGCCAGCATGGCGGCCGCGAGGTCCTTGTCGACAACGGCCTCGACGCCGACATATCTGTTCCCGCGCCTCACGACAGGGATGCCGCCTCCGCCGCAGGCGATGACGACCTCGGCTTGATGTTCCCCGCCGAACACTAGTCGCCTGACGGGCTTGCTCTCGACGATGCCGATCGGATCCGGGGAAGGGACCACCCTTCGATATCCGCCCCGCTTCTTGTCTAGCACCATCGTCCATCCCTTCTCTTTCTGGAGATGCTTGGCCTCGGCCGCGGTGTAGTACTTGCCTATCGGCTTTGTTGGGTTCTTGAATGCTGGATCGTTCTCGGAAACCAATACTTGAGTGATGAGCGAGACAGCGACCTTGTCCATGCCACGCTCGACGAACTCGGATGACAGCGCCTGCTGCATCATATAACCTATCTGACCCTGGCTCTCGGCATCGCACACGTCCATGCCCATCGGAGGGATCTCGCCCTTGGCAATCTCGTTCCTGAGAAGTATGTCCCCTACCTGCGGGCCGTTCCCGTGCGTTATGACGATGTCGTAGCCCTTCTCGATCAGGTCCGCGAGTCCTCTGCAGGTGACGGCGACGTTGCGCATCTGGTTCTCCTGGGTGGGTTTCTCCCCGGAGCGCAGTATTGCATTGCCTCCGATCGCTATGACCGCGGTCTTCAACGCTGGAACCCCCTGAGGGAAGGGCCTTCGATGGGGAAATCGGGTATTTAACTGCTGTTGCGGCAACATGGCACGGGGAAATAGGTATTTATCCGATGAGCAAGTTGCCTCACGATATGGAAACGCCAGCCCAGCGCATGATGAAGTATCTGAAGGAGCTCCTGGCCAAGTTCTCGAAGACGCCCCTTGTCATCCCAACGGGCATCGCGATTGCCGCTGGTGTTTATGCTCTCGTCCTGATGTATGCAGGCACCTTCTGCCTATCAGGACTCATCGCACCTGTTGTGCTGCTCGGGATCATGTGGCAGTTCGGGGTAAAGGGCGTCAAGAAGCTTCTGATAATCGGCGCTGCCGCAGCTCTCGTCTTCAGCGGCATCTGGGCGTTCTACTACATGGACTACTACCAGCACATTGACCCCGCAATGGCGACGAGCACCGAGACGGTGGTTTCCAACAATGTCACGGTACCGATAATGGCAAACGGAATGGTCACGCCGCTCTTCGGAACGAGCTCGACCGTTTTCAACTTCACTGTCACGTTCAACCTGCCGGACAATAGCACAACATGGCCCATCAAGAATGTCAGCATCGCGATAGCCAGCATCAGCTTCCCGACCGCTAGATCGCACAACTACACGATGGTAAAGATTGATTCGGCGGACAACAAGACAGCCAGCTACTACTACACCACCACCATCTCCAAGCCGGTCAACCAGTTCATATTCTGGGCGAATGTCAGCGATGACTGGATAGTTGCCACGGAGCACAGGGGAGGGGCGGAATACGCCTTGAACGGCCCGATATACAAGGACTCCTACGCTGTCGCGGCTCCTATCATTCCAGTGGGCATTGTGCAGGTTTTCGTGAGCTTCTACCCCATCTACGCACTCCTGCTTCTGATGATCTGGTGGACTAGACGGGCTCGGAAGATGAGGGTCGAATCTTACGAGAAGGCAATCGCTGAGAAGGAGAAGGAGACGAAGGACATCCCGAAGGAGGACTCAAAGGTCCCGAGCCTTGCGAAAGCGATGGGACTTGAGAAGGGAGAGGACTTCGTGTGTTCCGAGTGCGGCGCCGACGTTCCCGCAGAGGCAAAGGTCTGCCCGAAGTGCGGCGAGAAGTTCGACTAGGGTATGCCAGTCGCACCTGGCCTCGCAACACATATTTATCTAGGTAATCCATTTCGACAATCTGGGATGCACTCGGAAACGCCGCGCTTTTGCGTTCCTCGCGGAGGCGCAGACATTTGTCATCGATAGCGCACGAATTGGCGAAGAAGCAGAAGGAGATCTCAGTTTCGGAGTTCTTCGAGAAGAACAAGCAAATACTGGGCTTCGACTCGCTGACGCGGGCGCTCATCACTTCAGTCAAGGAGCCCGTGGACAACAGTCTGGACGCCTGCGAGGAGGCGTCTGTTCTCCCGGAGCTCTTGGTGCGCGTGGAGAAGATCGACAACAGCGAGTACAGGGTGACGGTTGAGGACAACGGCCCAGGCATAGTGAAGAAGCAAGTGCCCAACGTGTTCGCCAGGCTTCTCTATGGGTCGAGATTCCATACGAGGTCTCAGAAGAGAGGACAGCAAGGCATAGGTGTCTCCGCGGTCGTGATGTACGGCCAGCTGACAACGGGCAAGGCGACGAAAGTCAAGTCGAAGATATCGGACGAGGACGTCGCGTACGAGTGCGAGCTGATCCTTGACACGAAGAAGAACAGACCGGACATTATCAAAGAGGATTTCGTCATCTGGGACAGGGCGCATGGCACGAGCTTCCAGGTGTATGTCAGGGGAAAATACATCGGAGGCAAGCAATCCATATTCGAGTACCTGAAGGGCGTAGCGATCGTCAACCCGCACGCCAAGATCACATTCGTCCCGCCCGAGGGGAACACCATCGTTTTCGAACGCGCATCCGAGACCGTTCCGCCGCCGACGAAGGAGGTCAAGCCGCATCCTGAGGGCGTCGAGCTGGGCGAGTTGCTCAGCATGGCGAAGTACACGGAGTCCCTCAAGATGACGAGCTTCCTCAACTCCGAATTCTCGAGAATATCGTACAGAGTCGCGAGGGAGATCTGCGAGCTCGCGGGAGTGCCACCAGACCTTAGACCAGACCGCCTCGCCCTCGAACAGGCGGGAGCGATACTCGAAGCCATCAAGAAAGTCAAGATAATGGCGCCCGAGACCGACTGTCTCTCGCCCATCGGCGAGACTCTCATCCGGAAGGGCCTCAAGAATGTCCTCGGTTCGCTGAAGGCAGAGTTCTACGCCCCTCCAATAACGAGGGAGCCGAAAGTGTACGCGGGCAATCCGTTCATAGTCGAGGTCGGAATCGTCTATGGCGGAGAGCTGAACAGAGAGGAGACGATCCAGATTCTGAGATTCGCGAACCGCGTGCCGTTGATGTACCAGCAGGGCGCTTGCGCGATAACACAGGCCATCGAGGCAGTCGATTGGAGAAGGTACGGCCTTGAACAGCGCGGAGGCCAAGGGATCCCGTTCGGTCCTGCCATCGTGCTCGTGCATGTCGCGTCAACCAAGATACCTTTCACTTCGGAATCCAAGGAAGCGATTGCGAACATACCGGAGATCAAAGAGGAGATCGAACTTGCTCTGAAGGCGTGCGCGAGGAGACTGAAGACACATCTGAACAAAGCCGCGAAGAGGAGCAAGACGAAGGTGAAGTTCGAGATCGTCCAGGACATAATCCCGATGATAGCCGAGAAGAGCGCGAAGATCGTGGGAAAGCCAATTCCAAAACTGGCCGGAACCATAACCAAGATCATGAACGTCGTCTGGATAGAAGACAGCATAAAGTCCGAGAAGACCAGACAGCACATCTCAGTGAAGATCTACAACTACACACCAAAGACGCAGAGCTTCCACCTGCACATGCTCGTCCCGTACGACAAGATAGACCAGAAGACTCTGAAAGAGAAACCGCTCGAGATACGAGAAACGAACAAGCTTACCTGGGATGTCAAACGCATTGCATCTACGGAGGTGTTCGAGCTTACATTCGACCTTCACGGCGTACCACCCGAGCAGTATGACGACAACGAGATCTACGTTAGCGGCATCGACGCAGCATCCATCATAGGCGCGGAAGTGCTACCTGGCGACTGGGATCTGGAGCATCTCAAGATCACGGAGGAGGGCGAGGCCGAGCCCGGCGAAGAGGGCGAGGAAGGCGAGGTCGACTACGACGAAGGGGCGGAAGTGATCAACAATGAAGAATGAGGAACGCCACCAAAGGGCAGTCGAGAAGCTCACCGAGATCGCCGGAAGCGTGTATGACCAGCTCGACGACGGCAAGATCCCGAAGATGATGATACCGCTCAGGACGAAGAGCAACATCCGGTTCGATTCGAAATCCGCTGTCTGGAAGTACGGCAAGGCTATGGGAGCGAGGTCAGCGAAGAAGTTGACGGGCGCGCAGATGCTTCTCCGGACTATGTACATGCTCGAGTTCATCGAGGACATGATCAAGGATGAGAAGAGCTCGACCCTCAGGGAAATGTACTACATCTCGGAGGGCTGGGCGAAGGGCAAGTTCAACGCCCAGGACGAATC
>JBGQAM010000005.1:0-41387 GCA_041494275.1 Thermoplasmata archaeon
ACTAGTGCGATTGTCACTGCCGCGAGGCTGAACAACTCCATCAGAATGCCTCTATGAGTTCTTCATGAAGACGTCTTTTATCACGTCGGCTGCATCCTCGCACTTGTCTGTCGCCTCTTCCAAGTATTCGTATATCTCCTTTAGCTTGATGATGTCCACGGCATTGTACTTCTTGAATAGCTCGGCGACCGCCACATGCGTTATGTCGTCTCCCGTGTTCTCCAGCCTGTTTATCTCGATACAGTGATTGAGTATCTCGTTCTTCTTCTTGAAGTTCTTGAGGTCTTTGACGGCGTGGTTGACCTCCCTTGAAGAGGTGACGATCACCTCAGTGAGCTTGATCATGTCGGGTGGGATCGACTTGATCTCGTACGACCACATCCGATGAGACGCAGCCTCGACATAGTCGAGGATGTCATCGAGTCTCGATGTGAGCTTGGATATGTCCTCCTGGTCGATCGGCAGGACAAATGTCTTCGTCAACGCCTCCGCAATCGTGTGCACCATCTCGTCGCCCTTGTGCTCAATATCCTTGATCTTGTCCCGCTTCTGGGCGACATTGTCGAAGTTCTTGACCATGTCGAGCAGCGCTTCCGAACCCTCCAATACTATGTCCGCCTGCTGCTCCAGCATGTCGAAAAAGTGCTTCGACTGCGGTATGATCCACTCTTTGAAGCCCATCCTATGTGCTCCCCCTTGAACCGAGATAATTCAATGCGATTATAAACTCTTGTGGATGCGACACGCAGGCTGTACTGTGAGGTCCGAAATCGACTTCAATGGCCGGTAGATAGGCGGTCTTCCGCAAACGGACAACAAGCTTTTATTTGGGATTCGAGCATCAGTGGTTCGATGGCTGAGGAAGGGAAGACACCGAGGTTGTTTGGAACGAACGGCGTCAGAGGAGTCGTGAATTCGAGGGAAATGGACCCTTTATTCGCGATGAGACTCGGCATGGCGATTGGCACGTTCATGAAAGGCCCAGTCATGATTGGAACCGACGCGCGGACGTCCAACGAAATGATCAAATCGGCATGTGCGTCCGGTCTTATGGCTACAGGCTGCAACGTGCTGGATTGCGGCATCATACCTACTCCGACGCTGCAGTATGCAGTGAAGACCGGCAAGGTCGCGGGGGGAGTGGTCATCACAGCCTCCCACAATCCTCCCGAATTCAACGGAGTCAAGGCAATCGACAATGACGGCACTGAAATGGATAGAGAGAATGAGGAATCCATCGAGAAGATCTATCACGAAGGCAGCTTCGTCAGATCGGACTGGACCAGAATCGGAAGGCTCGCAGCTCACGCGACGGCCGTCGAGCGATACATCGGCGGGATCATCTCGAAGGTTGATGTTCCAGCTATCAGAAGGGCCAATCTCAGAGTTGCCGTCGATTGCAGCAACGGCGCAGCAAGCTTAGTGACTCCGCGGTTGCTGGAGAGGCTGGGCGTGAGATATGTCACACTCAACGCGGACCCCAACGGTGCGTTCCCGGGGCACAACAGTGAACCTACACCCGAGAACACGAAGGACTTGGTCGAGTTGGTGAAGTCCGGGAAATTTGACTTCGGTTTCGTCCACGACGGAGATGCGGACCGAACCATATTCGTCGATGAGAACGGGAGATACCTCTACGGGGACAGGAGCTTGGCCATTGTGGCAAAGTACGTCTGCTCCCAGAAGAAAGGAAGGCTCGTGGTCACAACTGTCGGCGGTTCCATGTGCATCGAGGACGCAGTCAGGATGGCTGGAGGATCGGTCATCTACACTAAGGTCGGGTCCCCGATTGTCGCGAGAGCGATGATGGATAAGGGAGGTGCTTTCGGGGGAGAGGAGAACGGAGGTCTCATCTTTGCTGAGTTCCAGTATTGCAGGGACGGAGCGATGGCGGCCGCCAAGATGCTCGAAATAGTCGCCAAGGAGGGAAAGCTCTCGGAAGTGAACGACCGCATCCCTCAGTACAGTCAGTGCAAAGTGAAGACCGCATGCCCCGACGAGAGTAAGCAGAGAGTATTGACTGAGCTGTCTTCATCCGCGGAAGGCAGGAGGATCGACACGACTGACGGCGTAAAGATATTCTTCGACGAGGGCTGGGTCTTGCTCAGGCCTTCTGGCACCGAACCGATATTCAGGATCTACTCCGAATCAAAAACGAAGGCGAAGGCCGAACAGCTGGCGGAAGAATACAAGAAGCGCGTTGAGAAGATCATTCGAGGTTGACTGTTACTTCCTAGGCTGCATCGATTTCCATTTTACGGCCATGACCTCGCGCATCATCCTAGCACCGAGTATCGATGTGTTACCGTTGTCATACGGGGGGCATATCTCGACGACATCGAACCCCACCAAACGGTCACCCAATCTGTTGATCACGTAGCGGACGTCCCAAGGGGTCAGTCCGAATGGCTCGGGCGTGCCCGTGCCGGGGGCGTAGGACGGGTCTATCCCGTCAATGTCCAGGGATAGATAGATGCGTTTCCTTTTCAGTTTGGCCAGCATCTCATCGAAGACCTTCTCAGTGCCTTCCTTGTGGATCCTGAACGCATCTGCGTACAACGCCTCGTCGACCTTCTCATCAGCTGATATTGAGCGGACGCCGAATGCGAACGCATTTCCTTTCCCCACATGGTCAACAATGCGCCTGTGCGCGCAAGCGTGGCTGTTCTTGAGACCCTGATACTCGTCCCTGAAATCGAGGTGGGCATCGATCGTGATGACTGCGATGTCTTCGAACGCCCTGACGACAGGCGGCGATATCGAGTGCTCTCCACCGATGAACATCGGGAACTTGCCGGCAGAGACGATCCGCCTGGCCTCTTCGTTCACGGACTCGACCATGTCGTCCACCGAACCTTCCTCATATAGATCGCCTGCGTCGTGGACGGCGATGTCATCGAACGTTATCCCGTGTTCGAAATTCTCCTTCTCGAATGTCTGCGAAGTCTCTCTGACCGTGGTCGGAGCGAACCTAGTGCCGCTCCTGTATGTCGTGGTCTTGTCGAATGGTACGCCTACGATGACGAACTTTGAGTCTTCAAAGGAAGACATTGCATCCGCGTATCTCAGCATGCCGCGGATTGGCATCCTTACACCCTTGTGATCTTCTTTCTGTCCATGGTAATCAGATACAATATTTCCGAGCCAGGCTTCAAATCGTCCTTGACGTCGTCGGTGATAGGCAGGTGGAACATCTCGTATGTCTCGAGGTCCATGAGCTGCACCTCTGCACCCATGATGGCGACGATCTGCGCCTGTCGCTTGTCGATGATCGGAACCTGCACCTTGTGCTTCACGGGATAGACAACGCTTTTCTTGTTCCCGTCGAATATTCCTATCGCCTCGATCCTCGCCTTGGCTTCTCCGTGCTTCCCAGGTTTGGAAGTAGTGATGCTCACGATCTTGCACGGTTCGTCGTCTATGACCATGTACCGACCCTCTTTCAGCTCCCTGACTTCCGCCTGCTCCGTCGCCATGAATATCACTTCGCTGGGCACCGATAATCGTGGACTACTAAAATACTTACCGTCAGTGTGGTCCCTTCCGGTTCCTGCCAGAAGTGCGCTTCGGCGGAGATGGATGCTGCTTCTTGATCTCTGCTATCCTCTTCTCCACCTGAGCCTTGAGAATGCCTGAGATATCGTTATGCGAATAGACGTCCGCCCTCGCAGCTAGACATATCTTCGCCGCCAAGGCGCGCGCGATCGCCCCTCTCTGCCATCCAGGAGCGTTGTGCACGGACGGGTGGGTGAATAGGATCCCGTGCTTTGGCGGCTTGCTGCCTTCCTTCAGATGTCGGAACATCGCCTTCTCGGCCCCCAGGAGCTGGACGGTGCCAGATGGGAACGATGCGAGCCTTGAGAGACTGCCGGCGTACATGATCAGCCGCGCGCCTACGATCGGCCCGGCCAACGCTGTGATGTTCGGGGCGACCTCTCGCATTCTCAGTTCGATGTACTTCTCGATGCGGTCCCTCGCAGAAAGCGATTCCCTCAAGGCCGCCGATAGCGTCGTGATCGAATTGAGGTCCTCGACTGCGATATCAGAACCAATCGAATCCATCTTCAGGTTCAATGCCGACATCACCTTGTCCCTTGTACCGTGCTCTGACACAGCTTTGACATAGGACTCCCCGCTGATAACGTTCTCAAGTTCGGGGAAGTGAAGTCCATACCACTCGTGAAGCCTCTCGGACAGGAGATTCGTCGTCGAGAGAAGATCATCGTAGGCCCGCACGGCTTGGCCCAGATGGACATCCGGTCCGATGCTGGTCCTCACGGCGTGCTTGGCCAGCGCGATGGTCGCCTCTCTGTATAGGTCAAGTGAAAATCCGTAGTCCTCTGGTTTTATGAACGAAGAGTCGAACTTGACCTTCTTGCCGTACTCTGCCAGCCTTCGGTCCGTAACCTGTTTTGCTGAGGACGCAAGGGTCAGCTCCTCCGCGAGAACCTCGCCTTTCCTAATCCCATCAAGCCTGGCGGCAATCTCATCCGGATTCTTTGGGAACAGGGAGGCCCTTCTGACCTTTCCCTCGTCGCAGAGGAATGCGCCGAACCACTTGGTTACTAGGATCATCTCGGACTGTATCCTGAACTTGGGTAAAAAGCCTGCCGGGGGGCATTCTTGAGCAAAGGCAACCTCTATCTTCTGAGCTCGCCGAATTTTCCTGGTGCAAAAATCCCTTTCTCAGTGACGAAACCCCGAACATAGCGCGCGGGCGTGACGTCGAATGCCGGGTTGAGAGCCTTCGAACCTCTTGGAGCGATTCTGCAGTCCCCGACCATCAACACTTCGTCCTCGGACCGCTCCTCAATGACAATCTCCTTGCCCGTCTTGATGTTCCGGTCGAATGTGCTCACCGGCGCAGCAACATAGAACGGGACCCAGTTTTCCTTTGCGAGCACTGCCTTTGAGTATGTGCCTATCTTGTTGGCAAAGTCCCCGTTCCGCGCGATCCTGTCCGCCCCAACGATTACGAGGTCCACTGAGTCTTTCATGTAGTGGCCTGCGGCGTTGTCTGATATGATTGCGTGATCAATACCTTCGTTGATGAGCTCCCAGGCGGTCAACCTGGCTCCCTGGAGGCGCGGTCGGGTCTCATCCACATACACGAATACCCTTTTGCCTGACCTGTGAGCCACCCTTATCGGCGCAAGTGCGGTCCCGAAGTCCACTGTCGCGAGCGCCCCAGCGTTGCAGTGAGTGAGGATCTTGTCCCCGTCCTTGATGAGCTTCGAGCCATTCTCGCCAATCTTCTTGCACATCGAGACGATGTCGTCCGCATACTGGTCAGCAACCTTGACCAGGTCTTCGTCGCACTTGTTGAGCATCAGATTCACAGCATAGGAGAGGTCATGAGCGGTCGGCCGAGTCCTTATGAGAGACATCGACGCCTTGGTCAAGTCCTCCTTCTTCAGCCACGCGAGGGCCATCCCGTAGGCTCCGGCTGCGCCTATCGACGGCGCACCTCGGATGGTCATGTCGGAGATGGCGTTGGCCATCTCCTTGACTGACCTTATCGAGACTATCTTGAACTGGTTCGGAAGAATGCGCTGGTCTATCGCCTTCACAACTACTCCATCCATCCAGAGGGCCCTGAAGTCCTTCATGCCCTTTGCGGTCTTGACTATCATCCTAGATTCGGTCCTTGAATGAGATTGAGGTCATAAAAGAATCGGGTAAGAAACGGTCTCCAAAAGACTATTAAACCAATGTGGTGTTCATCGCCCCGCGACAACGGGCCTATGGTCTAGCGGTTATGACGGCGCTCTCACACAGCGCAGATCACCGGTTCAAATCCGGTTAGGCCCACTCAATGACATGAGTCGCCTCGGTCTGATCCCAACTGATCGATGCGCAGAGGCAGGGAGGTCACAATTTGGAGATTGATTTGCATATTCATTCGCAATACTCTCCAGACAGTCGTTCGAAGCCCGGGCAGATCGTCAAGCGCGCTCTGGAGTTGGGGCTTGGAGCGGTCGCCGTGACTGACCATAGCTCGTGGAAGGGTTGGCTGGCAACTTCGAAGATTGCCCCAAAGGAGTTGCTCGTAGTTCCTGGCGCAGAGCTGAAGACCGAGAGGGGAGACCTTCTCGCGCTCTTCGTCCGTGAAGACGTCAAGACGAACATCTTTGCGGAGGCGGTGGATGCCATCCACAGTCAGGGAGGGCTGGCGATTGTCCCTCATCCGGGCGTCTCGTCCAGGATTAGGAGGGAGGACATTTCCCTCACGGACGGACTCGAGATCTTCAACGCCACGATAAGCGCGGGGGCCAACTGCATCTCCGCCCAGTTCGCAAAGGACCTCGGCAAACCGGGAATCGCATCCTCCGACGCGCACATGGTACTTGAGATCGGGAACGGTGCGACCCGGGTTGCCGAATGCTCTTCGCTCGAGGAACTACGGCACGAACTGCTCAGGAAGCCGGAGGTGTCCCGGTCGACGAGGTCAAATCCACTTCTTCATAAGATGAATGCCGCGGCTCTCTTCGGCCTCAAGGGAATCTGGCAGAAATGATCACTTCTGTTTGAGCACCCTGACCTTCGGGGACTGAGTGCTCTGCATCTGCGTGAGGAACTCTTCGATCTTGATGATCCGGTTGTTGGTCCTCGCTATGTCCTCTTTCATCGCGGCTATCGCGAGCACCAGCTCCTCGTTTACCGAATTCTTCGGCGGTTCTTTCAGTCTTTCCTGAACCTGAGTCTGGAGAGCCACGGCTGTTCTGTCAAGGTGTTCGAGCCGTGCCTCTAGATCCTTCGATATCTCAAATCTCGGAGGGCCCTTCTCGTCAATCCCTTTGAGCTGCATCTGAGCTGCTTGGACTGATTTCTCCATGTTCGTGAGCCGGAGCTCTAGATCGTGAGGAAGCTGAAGGTCTGAAGGGTGCTTCGATTGGCCCGCCATCGCGGCAAAGCCTTTGTCTATCTTCCGGTCGGATGCTGCCAAAATCACGGCCAAGCCCTTCGCGATCCTCTCATCCGCTGTTCTGTTGATCTCTGTAAGAGTCTTCTTGAGAGACTGCTCCAACTCTTCCAACTTCTTGTCCTGGATCTCCGCTCTCCGTACTATGTCAGAGAGGTCTCCGAGGTCGTTCACTAGACTCTGGAGCATCTCCCTCTCCTTCTCGCCAATGCTAGACTGGGTTGGAGCGCCAGGGTAGTTCTTCATGGCATCGACCATGGCCAACATGTCCACTCCTGGTCCAGCGTTGAGAATCGCATCTTTGATGGGCTCTAGCCTTGCCAGCTCCTGCTCGCCAAGCTTGAAAGCACTCTTGTTGCCCTGACCCACGCGCGTCATGCCATCCAGTATCTTCTCGAGCTGGATGACCGCCTTGGATATGTCGGAGTCTTCGAGCGACCTTATGTCCCTAACGGCGTCGCGCTTGCCCCTGGAAATCGCGTCTGCAACGGTGACGCCCTCGTGAGCATATACGGTGACGAGATGATCCACGCCTGAGAGGACCTTACCCTCGACGTAGTCCCACCCGCACTCCTTGACCAACACTTCCATCTTCTCCGCCTTCTCGAACAGCATCGCGAAACAATGGTTCGGCATCAGACAGACCTCGATCTCGTGGAACTGGTTCCGCGCAAGGAGAGGCGGATGCTCCGGCCTTTCCTTCTTCACAGTGTTGAGATAGGCGCCCATGTAGGTATTCGCGTAGTTCTCCAGGTTCTTCTTGGAAGGCGAGACGACGGTTGGGGGTGAGCTCTCCATGCAATTTCCTGAGGATTATCAGCTAAGCAGTAATGAGCTTTTGCTTTGTAGTTCCAGCGCTCGATTGCATGCGCAGTCAGTGCGGAACACATGCAGTCTGAAACCCGACCTGACTGGCTAGCCCAACCAAAGGCCCGAATCTGAAAGGATTATATATTGTGTCATCCCATGCGACATTCCTGGCATGTGATCCAGAACCGTACCGTTCTAGGCCGTGGTGCATGTGAGCATAATCAAATCAAAGCGCTACATCAAAAAGGTGGCTCTGGTTGGCGATTCTGCAGTCGGGAAGACATCCTTGATCAGGAGATTCGTCGTCGATGTGTTCGAGGACAAGTACATCGCAACAATCGGCGCGAAGGTCAGCAAGAGGGACATCGAGTACCACCTCCCCGACAAGACCGTCTACCTCACTATCATGATGTGGGACATCCTGGGTCAAAAAGACTACAAGAAGATGAGGACCCAGGGGCTGACCGGAGCGCACGGTGTAGTGTTGGTCAGCGACCTAAGCAGGCCTGAGACGATCAAGTCCGCGGAGGAGTTCTGGCTCCCGGAGGTCTGGGAGACCTGCCAAGGGGCTCCGGTCCTGTTCGTCGGGAACAAGTCGGACATCGCTGGTCCCAACTCCCCAGGGGCTCTGTCCCTGACGGCCATCTCAGGAAGAGCCGAGATGCCAGTGGCCATCTGCAGTGCGAGGACGGGAGAGAACGTTGCTACAGCTTTCAAGAAGATCGGAGAGATGATGCTTGCCGGCGAACTTGGTGACAAGAAGAGCTCTGAACTCACGCCTGAGTCGCTCGCAGCCGCAGTGGACGATGTCGTCAGCGACTTCTGCGAACAATACGGCGACACATCAAGAGCAATGGAAGTCGTCGAGAGAGAGTTCACGAAGGCGAAGGTGAATGTGAACTCACCTTCCAAGGATTCCCTTCTGATGGCAATCGAGTACTTGTCCGATGTGGAAAGGGATGTCCATGGAAGAGACATATCTGAAGTCAACAAGCTCAGACGCTGGAAGATGATCGACGAGGCGCGCTGAGCCGTCATGTTTATTCCAGAGAGACGTGGTTCGGTCGTTTGAATGGTACAAATCAGAAAGCGGAGGCTTGAGATAGCACTTCAGAAGCTCAAACCGTTGTCCAGCAGGAGCGCTACTCTCGAGCAGTACGCCACTCCAGCAAACATCGCAACGGACGTGCTTTGGGAGGCCTACACGGCCGGAGACATCATGGGAAGACGGGTTATTGACCTAGGCTGTGGCAACGGCGTATTTGCGATAGGCGCGAAGCTCTTGGGAGCCGAGTCAGTTGCGGGAATCGACATCGACCCCAAAGCTGTCAAGGTAGCCCGGGAGAACGCCGATTCACTCTCCCTCGATATCGGTTTCACAACAAAGCACATCGACGATGTCAAGGCAAAGGCAGATACCGTCCTGCAAAACCCGCCCTTCGGCGCCCAGACGAGTCACGCAGACCGCGCATTCGTCAAGAAGGCCCTGGAGATCGCCCCGAGGGTGTATTCCATTCATAATGACGGGAGTGAGCACTTCCTGGAGAAGCTGGCCAGGTCCCTCGGTGGCCGATGCGACGCTGTGAAAAAGTATAAATTCGAGATACCATATGCATTCGAATTCCACAGAAAGGCTACCGAGACGATTTCAGTAGTACTTTTGAGGTTTGAGAGATAGGTGATTGTACTGGCGCAAACTGGTCGCAAAGTCCTTCCGGGCGAAGAGGTCGCCATAGCCGAGGAATACATGTCAGGTGAGGGCACTTATGAGCAGGATGGCAAGATCTACGCTAGCGCGGTAGGGGAGCTTGACCTCGATCCGAAGGAGAAGCTCGCGAAGGTCGTGCTCGACAACCCGCCGGTCGTGCTGTCCGAGGGGGACGTGATCCTAGGGGAGATCACGGACACGAAGCCCGCGATGGCAATTGTGAACATCGTAGCCCAGGAAGGCAGGGACAGGGCAGTCTCGAGCGAGACTCTCGCATCTATACACGTGTCGAAGTTGTCCAGCTCGTACGTCGAGGATTCTGGCGATGTGATGAGACCAGGGGACATCATCCGGGCGACGGTCATCCAGGCGGATCCGTCCGTTCAGCTGTCTACCGCAGGACCGCACTTCGGCGTCGTCAGAGCGCTTTGCGGAAGGTGCAGAAGCCCGTTGGAAAAGAAGGGGCGCTCGCTGTACTGCGAGAAGTGCGATAGGTCCGAGAACAGGAAGCTGGCGGACGACTACCGGAGCTTCGTCGAGTAGTCGTAGCACAAGTACCAAATAGCGCCGTTGATGATAGGCAGATGCAGAAGGGGAGGCATTGTCCGACAGTGACAAAGAACTCCTCGCTGAGATCGCTCGTCTCAGGGAGGATCTGAAGCAGCTGAGAGAGATTGTGAACGTTCTCGTGAACGTTGTCATGGAAGAGGACCTCGAGGACGAAGAGCCCGAGTTCCCTTCATATCCCGGGACTGACAACAAGTTCAACATCTACAACTGACTTTAAGACGAAGGGCGCATTTTCCCCGCAGGGAAAGAGCATGAAGAACACCTATTTCTTGGACAGCATGAGGGCTCAGGAGAAATGGCGGGTGGAGGACTCCATCAACCTGCTACCCTCCGAGAACATGACTAGCCCGCAGGCCAGGGCACTCCTGTCTTCAGACTTCGTAAACCGGTACACCTTGCCCTTCAACGCCGAGTATGCCGGGGAGTTCTTGGAGAACTCCTACCGAGGCACGAGGATAACCACTGACGTGGAGCTGAAGGCTGAGGAGGTGGCACGGGAAGTCTTCAAGTCGAAGTTCGCGTGCGTTCAACCGTTGTCCGGTCACATCGCAGCCATGATAACCATCGTCTCAACAACAAAGAAGAACGATTTGATGTGCGCCCTGGCTACGGAGGACGGCGGCTACGACGGATACGGTCCTGCCTACATGCCGGACATATTCGGCCTGAGAGCAAGTAAGCTGCCGTTCGATGCCGGCAATTTCAATCTGGACACACAGGCCGCGGCGGACCAGATAAGGAAGGAAAGGCCCAGACTTGTCATTCTAGGGGCCTCGCTGATCCTGTTCCCGTACGACATGGCACCGATAAGGGAGGCGTGCGGGAGGACAGGCACGACTCTTGTTTACGACGGCTCTCACGTTCTGGGCCTCATCGCAGGCGGCGAGTTCCAGAAACCTCTGAAGGAGGGAGCGGAGATACTGTACGGCTCCACGCACAAGAGCTTCTTCGGGCCTCAAGGCGGAATCATCTTGACAGACAGCGAGGAGCACGACGCTGCCATCAGGAAGAACCTGACCTGGAGGATAGTTGACAACGTACACTGGAACCGGGTGGCGTCACTAGGCCAAGCGCTGCTCGAGATGAAGAAGTTCGGACCGCAGTACGCGAAGCAGGTCATTAGGAATTCTCAGAGGTTTGGGAGAGAGCTCAAGGATCGCGGCTTCCCGATCATGTACGAGGATCTGGGATTCTCGAGATCTCACCAGCTCTTGATGGACGTCAAGGAGCTGAAGGCAATCTACGGTCTTGGAATCAACGACTTCTCAATCAGAATGGAGAAGTCGAATCTCATCATCGACTCCGGCGGAAGGTTGGGTACATCGGAGATCACCCGGCTCGGCTTCAAGGAGAAGGACCTTCCCGCACTGGCGGATCTGTTCGTAGAGGTGGCCAAGGGTAAGAATTTGAAGAGCCAGGTCAAAGCCATGAGGGACAGGTTCGACATGGCGTTCAGGTTCAGGTAGGCACGAGCAGAACCTACAAGAGATTAATAATGCCAGTACCTATTCCATCTCAGTGAAAGAGAACAGATACTCAAGGCAGATCCTGCTCCCTGAGATAGGTCGCGAGGGGCAGAAGATGCTCGGCAAGAGCAGGGCGGTCGTCATAGGTTGCGGAGCCCTAGGCACTTATGCGTTATCCTTCTTGGTAAGGGCGGGAGTGGGCCAAGTGCATGTCGTTGACCGCGACATAATCGACATCTCGAACCTCCAGAGGCAGGCACTCTTCGCTGAGAAGGACGTCGGGAGGCCAAAGGCAAAGGTCGCAGAGGAGAGGCTGAAGGAGATCAATTCGGACATCGAGATTCACGGAGAAACCGCGGACATAAGTCACGCGAACGTTCAGCGCATACTCACTGGCGCGACCGTCGTGCTCGATGCCACGGACAACATGGACACTCGATTCCTCGTCAATGACGCGTGCGTGAAGGTTGGCATTCCCTGGGTATACGCAGGAGCGGTAGGGGTGACGGGCATGGTCATGCCTATCGTGCCTGACGGACCTTGCTTGAGATGCGTTTTCCCTTCGCTCCCACAGCCAGGTCAGCTTCCCACATGTGACACAGTGGGAATCATCAACACGCTGCCGTCGATGGTAGCCTCTCTAGAAGTGACTGAGGCGTTCAAGATAATGGTCGGCAAGGTGCCCAACAGAGAGCTAATGGTGCTGGACATCTGGCAAGGGGAGCTCCAGAAGATCAAGGTGAAGAAGAATCCGGGATGCGACTGCTGCGCCAAGCGCAACTTCCCATACCTGCAAGCCAAAGAAAGGAAGCTGGTGGCGTCTCTCTGCGGCAGGAATGCAGTTCAGATAATCCCCGTCAAACCCTTGAGGGGTGGGCTCGCTGACCTGCGCAGACAACTCTCGAAATCCGGCTCCTCCAACATCGTAGATGGAGTCCTGAAGTTCAGTGCGAAGGGCGTAGACATCACGGTCTTCCCCGACGGTCGCACGATCGTCGGCGGAACCACGGACATCTCAAAGGCGAAGACGATCTTCTCGAAATACATCGGTGATTGAGTGCGCGGCGTCGCACTGCTCTCAGGCGGAATCGACTCGCCCGTTGCTGCCTATATGATGGGCAGGCAGGGGCTGGAACTGATAATGGTCCATTTCGACAACCGGCCATTCACTAGCGACCAGGAGGTTGGGAAGGCCACGGACCTGATGAGGAAGGTCGACGAGGCTCTTGGGATGAAGTCGATCAAGATACTTGTCCCCCACGGGAAGGCACAGGCAGAGTTCGCCAAAAGCTGTCGCAGGAACATGGAATGCGTCCTCTGCCGGCGCATGATGCTGAGAGTGGCAGAGAGAATCGCTGCGAAGTACGGTGCTGGTTTCCTAGTCACCGGAGAATCGCTTGGTCAGGTCGCGTCACAAACGCTTGCGAACATCAACGTGGAGGAGAGAGCGACCGCACTGCCCGTGCTCCGTCCGCTCATAGGCTTCGACAAGGTCGAGATCGAGAAGGTGGCCAAGAGAATAGGGACATACGCCATTTCGATAATGCCAGGTCTATGCTGCACGATCGTGCCCAAGAAGCCCTCGACATATGCCAAGATAGCGCAGGCAGTTGACGAGGAGACAAAGATCGACCTTGAGAGACTGGCCGATGACGAGTTCAAAGGAGCAGTCGAAATCCAATGAAAGGATATGTCCTCGACACTTCCGTCCTCTACTATGGTAAGGATCTGCCTCAAGGGTTCGAATGCGTCATTACTCCGGGCGTCGTCCGGGAACTGGACAAGGAAGGCATGTCCGCAAGGCTCGAGCTCCTCATGGCCACGAGGGTAAGGGTGTCCTCGCCGAGCGAAAGATCTCTGCGGAAAGTGAGCGAAGAGTCGGAGAAAACGGGAGACTCAAGGAGGCTTTCGGAAGCGGACAAGGAACTCTTGGCGCTCGCTCTCGACCTGGGCTATGAACTCATCACGGACGACTACTCGATACAGAACCTCGCCAGAGTGATGGGAATCCCCGCTAGGGGCTTTGACCAGAAAGGAATAGCAGAAGTCTTCGAATGGCAAGCGAAATGCAAGGGTTGTGGAAAACTGTTTCCCGCAGATGTCAGAGTCTGCGACGTATGCGGCACTGAGACAAGAACGAGAAGAAAGAAGAGGTAGCGTCTCTAGAGCTTCTCGACGAAATAGAGCGTCACGACGTCGGATTCCCTGGGCTGCTGGGAGAACTTGTAGCGCTTTCCCAGCTTGTTGTACAGGTCCTGGCGCGTCTCGCCAGGTTTGGCCTCGAGGTCGTATTCTAGGAAGCCCATAGGGATATCGCGCAATTTATAGTCCACCGCGAGGAGGACGTGAGCGTTGAACTTCCTCTTTGGACTCGTTATCTCTACTCGCTCGTCAGGCGAGAATTTCAGGTCTCCTTTGTGGATCCGTATGGTTGCAAAGAACCTGTCGTTGAGCTTGCGCCAATCCTGCGAGAAATCCATTGTACGGAATTTCATCTCTATCTACCTGTTCGCAAGTATCCTTTCCCTGACTTAAGCATTACTGGCGAACAACCAATTGGAGTTGGCTTAGGAATGTCCAGCAGTCGCGACGGCGCGCGAGCACTGGCTGTATCTCCTTGCCAACTGGATCTGTGAGGCGAATGAATCGCTGCCGACATCCCCGCATTTCGCCGCTATATATCAATTTCAGCGTTCAGGAACGTGCCCCGACATGTTCGGCGGCAATTAAGACAACGATGTGGTGCCTACCACACTCCTAGAAAGGAGGAGTAACGAATGTCGAGAGGGAGAAAATCGGCAATAGGATTGGTCGCGGCAATTGTGACATCGCTGGCAATGCTGGCTATAGTTGCGGCAAGTGTTGTCGCACCAGTCTCGGCGACCTCTACGACGAACGCCGCTAAGGGAAACACGCCTGTGGCATCGACGACGGCGAACGGCTACACGCTCACCGCATTGAGCCCAATTTCCATTAGGACGGACTTCTACGGCGGAGCCACGATTCCGGTGAAGTTCACGCTAACGGACCAGAACGGCAATATTGTCAGCGACGCGCAGGCGACCATTTGGGTCAACGGCGCGGCAGGTACCGCCAGCGGCAACTCCAATTCAGGGAACAGCTTCAGGTACGACACCACAGCAATGATGTACATCTACAACCTGAACACCAAGCCCTATCCAGCTGGACCGGGCTCACCGACCTCGACCATCACGATAAAGGCAATCGTCGGAGACACAACCCTGATGGAGAGCTTCGTCGTATCACTGGACTGAGCAACTAGTAGGTCCCCATAAACCCCTTACCATTGTTTTCATTTCGCTCAAGGTCTGGATGCGAATGGCATCCCCTAGATGCAGATGCACACTGGTTTATCGCTATGTCCAGAGTCAGAATAGGTAGAAGACTCTCTTGCATCTGATCGCCCTGGCCAGTCCGCGTCTTCCTAGCACCGCCATAGCGAACTCGGTGCGCCTATCGGTGGGAAAAAAGGAGTCGCCGAGCTTCCTGGTCCACAGGGAATTCGCCAGGGGCTTTCCTAAGACTGCCTTCCATCGTTTCTCGTATTCCATCAAGGACACCCCGTTCTTGAGGTGCTCCCGTACGGTCTGGCCCGCAATCCTTCCAGCAATCATGGCAAGCGGGATTCCGCCACCATTGGTCGGCATGACATGACCAGCCGCGTCCCCGACCAGGAGAGTATTGTCGATGACAGTCCGATCAAGGGGGCCTGACTGAGGGACAAAGCCCATTGTGACGTCGCTGTGCTGAATGCCCAGCTTTGCCACGAACCTGTCGAACAGGACTCTTGGACGTTCATTGATGAGCTTTGGATTGCACCCCACCCCGACGTTCGCTCCGTTCCGCTTGGGGATCACCCAAGCGTAGCCTCCTGGGGCGAGACCACCGAAGTACATCCTGATAGTCGGTTCGAACTTGACTGTTGTCTGGCCTGTGACCGCAGGGTATCTCTCCTCGGGGTTCCTCAACCCTGCCTGTCGCGCGGTCCTCGAGTTCGGGCCATCGGCACCCACGATCACCTTGGCCTTGATGTCGCCCATCGTGGTCTTAGCGACTCCGCCTCCCATCGAGAGAAGCGAAGTCTTCGTCTCGAGACGCGCGCCCGCTTCGACTGCGAGGTTCACAAGGTGCTTGTCGAAGACCCGCCTGTCCAGCGTTCGCCCTGCGAAATCGCATCTGTAGACTTTGCCCTTGGGGGATATGAGATCGATATTGTCTGATTCGCCTGCGACGCAGGTGCTCTCCAGCCGAAACAACTCCTCGAGATCCATTGTTTTCGGGAACATCGAGTACATTTCTTTCGCGTCGGGAAGGTACTCCCCGCACTGCACAGGATATCCAATCTCTCTACGCCTGTCAATCAGAAGGACATCGAGATCCTTTCCAGCGCAGTATCTCGCCGTTGTGCTGCCAGCCGGCCCTGCGCCCACTATCAGCACGTCGACTTCCGCGGTTTCTTCCCCCTGGTCATCGTCGCGCCTTTGAGCTCAAGGTACTCGGTCGAGACATTATCGAAACCAGTCCTCTCGAGCAGGTCCTCGTAGACCTTCGTCGAACCGTAGGCCTCGTACGTATCGACAAACGTCCTGTAAGGGTCCCTGCTCCATCTCTCGCGAGCAACCGAAGGCACAGCCAGGCGTGTGAGAGGCGGAACCATGTGCCTGACATGGAGCTCGAGCATCTTCGCCAGAGGCCCAGGCGGAGGTTTTGCCATGTCCACGATGAATACCTCTCCGCCATCCCTTAGCACGCGGATCATCTCATCAGCGCCCGCCTTCCTGTCGAAGAAGTCCCTAAATGAGAACACGCAGAAGACTTTGTCGACGGATGAATCGGCCAACGGTATCTGCTCGCCAACGCCCTTGAACAGCATCACTCGCTCAGGGTCAAGGATCTCCTTTGAGATGGCGGACAGTTCGCCGGAGGGCTCGAGCGCGAAAACAGTCTTCGACCGAAGGTGCTTCGTGAAATTGCCGGGTCCGGAGCCAATCTCAAGCACGACATCGTCCGGTCCTGCGAAGGATGCGACTCGCTTCCTCCACCTATCGACCATGCCGAACGTGATAAGCCAATTGACGCGTTCATAGTAAGGGCCAACATCCTCCATTGCGTCCATGACATCGTGCCATTCCCTGTTAGACATGCCTTCTGGATCCATCAAACACACACCTACGAATCTCTTTCGAGAACCTTCGCGACCACGGCTCTTAACGCCTTACTGTATGAGGTATCGGGGAGGCAACCCAGGTGACCGAGGGCTTCCATGCCGTAGTACTCGCCCATTCCTCGGGCCTTTTCGATTGCGCCAGACTTTACGACCATCTTGGCACATCCTCTGACAGACTCGACAGGAGGGTCTTCTTGAGAAATCACTCCCAGAATCGCCTTCTTTGCGTCATCCGAACCCTTGATGGCAAGTAGCGACGGAAGAGTGAGGTTCCCCTCTTTGAGGTCGTTCCCGACCATCTTCCCCGTCTTCTTCTCGTCCCCCGTGAAATCCAGTATGTCGTCGACGATCTGGAACGCAATCCCAAGGTCGAGACCGTACTTTCCAAGAGAGGCGATTTCTTCTGAGGAGCCTCCAGCAAGGTATCCGCCGACCATAGCGCCCGCCTTGATTGGCTGAGCGGTCTTCCTCTCTGCCACCTGAAGATATGTGTCTATCGTCAGGTCCTTCTTGTGCCGGTACCGGTTCTGGAGGATCTCGCCCTCGGCAAGGGCGGCACAGGCGTCGGCAGTTGTTTCTACCACCGTCTTGTCGAAAGTCCCTCCGAGCTGGAAGGCCTTAGCGAACAGGAAGTCCCCGGTCACGATGGCGTCGTGAAGGCCGAACTTCTTGTACACGGTCTCACGACCGCGTCGAGTCGAGCCTCCATCGTTGATGTCGTCGTGGATGAGAGTTGCGGAATGTATGAGCTCGAACCCAGCGGCGATGTCCACAATCTTGCGAACATCGCTTCCGCCCAATGCCTTGTAAGCAAGGATGGTCACTGTGGGTCTGAGCCTCTTACCCCCTGCCTCTATGACATGGAGTGATGCATCAGTCAGGACTTGTTCCTGGGACTTCACCATTTCACGGAGCTTCTCATCGACCATCCCCAGCTCCTTCTGGATGCCGAAGTCCCACGGCGATGTGGTCATGCACTGCGCATATTGACCATTTCATACTTAATTGTAATGCCTGCTGGCCTTCGCAGAATCCGCGTGTCTGGCTATGCCTGACAAAACCAGAAGTGGTATACGCGAATCAGGGCCATCCGGAGAGCAAACCCGTGAAGGCGGACGCCGCATCCTTGCATACAGACACGAACGGATCGGGGAACACTCCGATCAACACGACCATGACGACGGCAAAGGCGATTCCTGCGAACATCATCGGAGGAACTGTGACCTTCTCCTCAGGGCCCTTCTCCATGTACATGTTCTTGATCACGCGCGCGTAATAGTATAACGAGAGAGCGCTGTTCAGCACGCCCGCAATCGCAAGCCATATCAGCCATGACTGGCCGGGCTCCAGCGATGAGTAGACCGCAGATGAGAACAGGACGAACTTGCTAGCGAAGCCGGCGAGCGGCGGGATTCCCGCCAATGAAAGCAGAAACAAGGTCATCGAGAATGCAAGGAACGGAGAACGCCTGCTCAGTCCCTTGAAATCGTCCAGTTTCTCACCGATCGCCACTGCGCCCATCGCAGCGACGACCATGAACGCCCCTGACTTCATGAAGGCGTGCGTTAGGATGTGGAACACGCCTCCCGCGACCGCGTATTGAGTCGCAACGGGCAGAGCGATCAATATGTACCCTGCCTGTGCGATGGAGGAGTATGCGAGCATCCTCTTGATGTTGGTCTGCGACACCGCAATGAGGTTGCCCACGGTCATGGTCAGGATCGCCAATATCGCAACTGCCTCCTCCCACTGAGCCTTGGTGACGAGGATGCCTATCAGGAACACTTTGAACAGGGCCGCAAACCCCATCTTCTTGGAAGCGGCTGCCAGCAGGCCAGACACAGGCGTCGGAGCGCCCTCATACACGTCCGGTGCCCACATGTGGAATAAGACCATGGCGATCTTGAACCCCAGACCCGCCAGAAGGAGCACTGCGGCGAGAAGGACCACAGGGTCGGAATCCATTATCCATTGTGGAGATGGACCGGCAAGGACTGCACCTATGCCGCTGATGTTGGTCGTTCCCGCAACACCGTAGAACAACGATATCGCAAACAGCGTCAGCGCGGAGCTGAACCCACCGACGATAAAGTACTTCGTTGCCGCCTCAGCGGACCTTTTCTCGGTCTTTCGGAAACCGGATAGCGCAAACGAGGAGATGCCCGCGATCTCGAGCCCCACGAAGAGCGCGATCAGGTCCGCGGACTCTGCAACAACCGACATGCCAATGATCGCCAGTAGAACGAGCGCATAGTACTCGCCCTGGTTCTTGTCATTCCTGATGAAGTCGGGCGAACTCAGTACCACAATGATGCCCACGGCGACGAACACCAGCAGGAACAGGCCAGAGAACACATTGATCTCCAACAGCGGCGTCCCGCTCGCAGGTGGCGTCCAAGTGCCAGCGAACAGCCATGCAACTGTGAGGGCGCCGATGGTCAGCAGCGGGATCAGCGCAACCCACGCGAGTATCCTCTTGTCTTTGAAGATGTAGTCCAGGGCGGGCATGACAAGCGCGAACACAATCAGCAGAAGCTGCGGCATGAACCAGTTCAGGTTGTTCCAGATGTCCATGTCATCCGCCTCCTAGCAAAGCGGTTACCACCTTGACTGCAGGTCCGATGTACTGGAAGACCGCCAGCGGAAAGACCCCGAAGATCGCGATCAGAGCGATCAGAGCTCCGACAGGCACTCCCTCGTACCAGCTGACATCGTGCACATGGGTAGTGTCGATCTTGTCGGTCAACGGGCCGAACATGGACTTCTGCAAGGCCCACAGATAGTAGCCGGCTGTGATGGCCACGCTGAGTATCGGAAGGAAGAGCCACATGGACCATATCTGGAACATGCTGGCAAAGACCATGAACTCGGCTGCGAAGCTCACGAGACCCGGCAGTCCTAGCGACGCCAGGAATCCAATCGTCATCATCGTCGCAGCGATGGGCATCTTCTTGGACAGGCCACCTAGGCTGGGTATCATCCTTGTGCCGCACTTGTGCTGGACCACGCCGCACATCATGAACAAGACTGCTGTCACGAGCCCGTGGGCGAACATCTGGAAGACGCCCGCCACGATCCCGAGCTCCGTGAAGGTAGCGAAACCCAGCAGGACGAATCCCATGTGGCTTATCGAGGAATACGCGACCATCTTCTTGAGGTCCTTTTGGGCCAGGCACAACATCGCGCCGTACAAGATGCTCACAACGGCGATCACCGCGATGACTATCTGCATCGCTTCCGCGCCATCGGGAAGACTGGGAATGGCAACTCTGATGATACCGTATCCGCCCATTTTGAGCAGCAGGCCAGCCAGAAGAACGCTGCCTGCAGTTGGCGCTTCGACATGCGCGTCGGGCAACCACGTATGGAACGGTACCATGGGCACCTTGACGCCGAACCCGAAGAAGGCCGCACCGAAGACGATCAGCTGGAAGCCCTTCGTGAATTCGGTCTGGCCCGCACGCCAAATGTCCTCCATCCCGAAGGAACCGACGCCAGCCTGGAAATACATCGCCATAATGGATACGAGCAGGGCGAGGCTCGCGATGTGGGTGTATATGAAGAACTTGATCGCCGCATAGTCCTTCCTGGGTCCTCCCCAGACGCCGATCATGAAGTACATCGGTATCAGGACGACCTCCCAGAACACGTAGAACACGAAGTAGTCGAGAGAGGTGAACACGCCCAGGACGCCGACCTCGAGGATCAGCATCAGCCCGAAGTACTCCTTAGGCCTGAGCTTCGTGTCCCAGGAGAACAGGATCGAAAGGGTGCTGAGAAGTGTCGTCAGAAGGAACAGCGGGAGGCTGATGCCGTCAAGTCCCACCATGTAGTTGATCCCAAGGGACTGGATCCATGAGTAAGACTCGTAGAACTGGTAGTTGAAGAAGCCATTTCCACTATGATATCCAGTTGAGGTCGCACCCGGCTCGATGGCGTAGGCGAGCGTGATCAAGACGGACAGGACCAGCGAGACCAGGGAGAAGCCAAGCGCGACGTACTTGGCGTATTGCTCCCGCTTGCCCAGGAGGAATGTGACTACCGCGCCGATCAGCGGCATCAGTATGATGATCGAGATTATAGGGATGCCCTCGAACATGACTACCATCCTCCCCACGGGAAAACGTAGACGACGAACACAAGAAGCAGGATGATCCCGAGCACAACAAACCCAGTGTACCTCTGCACATTGCCGCTCTGAGCCCTCCTGATAGTCGCTCCCGTGTTCGCGCCGAGATACGCGAATCCATTCACGATGCCATCTATGACGTATCTGTCGAATTTATCAGCCACCAGCGAGAACCCGTACCAGACCTTGTATGCGAAGTCGTCGTAGAACTTGCTGATGTACCATCTGTTCTCAAGCGCCCTCTGTATCGTGCCGGGGACACCTCTAGCGAATACTGATCTGTCGAACCCAGGCACGAAGTATATTCTGTAGGCCAGGAGGATGCCGGCCGCAGCAAGGCCGAGCGTGACATACGTCAGCGGATCCGTGAAGACAGTCTTCGCGATCTCGATTGCTCCCTCGCCCGCCGTTCCGATGCCCAATCCAGAGATCGAGCCCTCTACAAACGATTTGAATCCATCCCCGATGAACAGCGCGAATCCTGAAACTACGGCCAATCCAGCAAGGATCATCAACGGTACGCTCATGAGCTTCGGAGACTCGTGCGCGTGATAAGCTGTTCGCGGCTCCCCCGCGAAGGTCATGAACCACATCCTGAACATGTAGAACGCTGTGAGGAATGCTGTCGCGATGCCGAGGAACCATAGCACGAAGAAGACCGGATCGAACTCGCCGCCCTCGTAGACTCCGGCCAGCACTTCGTCCTTGCTCCAGAATCCCGAAAGAGGCGGCATGCCAGCAATCGCAAGCGAACCGATGAGCATCGTGATCGAGGTTATCGGCATGTGCTTCCTCAATCCGCCCATGCTCCTCATGTCGTTGGTTCCGACGGCGTGTATGACGCTGCCAGCGCATAGGAACAGCAGTGCTTTGAAGAATCCGTGGTTCATGAGATGGAACATCGCCGCAGCGTACCCACCCCCCGAGTGCGCGTGGATGACTAGGTAGCCGCCTGCCCCGAGTCCCAGGATCATGTATCCGAGCTGGCTGATGGTGCTGTAGGCCAGAACGCGCTTGATGTCGTTCGCGGCCAAGGCGCACGTGGCCGCAATCAAAGCCGTCACTCCGCCGATCACGGCGACGAACAGCAGGCTTTCCGGGGTCTGAACCAGCAACGGATATGTCCTCGCGGTGAGGTACACGCCTGCCTTGACCATCGTGGCTGCATGGATGAGCGCGGAGACCGTTGTCGGACCTTCCATCGCGTCAGGAAGCCATTCGTGGAGCGGAAACTGAGCGCTCTTGCCTATGGCGCCCCCGAATATGAGGGCAGTCGACAGCGTGAGCATGTCTTGAGGTATCACTCCACGGGACACGATGCTGTTCGCGCCCTGCCCGAAAAGCGCAGAGAAGTCCAGCACACCAACGTACTTGAAGAGGATGATCAGGCCCGCCATGAACATGATATCGCCCACGCGAGTCACGATGAACGCCCTCTTCGCAGCGCTGGCAGCTGACGGTTTCTCGTACCAGAAGCCTATCAGGAGGTAGGAGCACAGACCGACGAGCTCCCAGAATATGAACATCTGGAGGTAGTTATCCGCAATCACGAGGCCGTACATGACGGATATGAAGAGCATGATCTCGGCGTAGTACCGCCTCCTGCCCACACCTTCCTCGTGCATGTACGCGCCCGAGTAGACTACGACGAGCGTGCCCACGACAGATATCACCAGCAACATGACGGCAGTTAGCTGGTCGATCCAAATGCCGAACTCGACATGGAAGCTGCCGATGACCAGCCATGTGCTCCGAGGAGCGCCCACTGTCAGGGTATGACCATTGATGACGTCCCAGATTACCAGAAACGACAAGATGAGAGCGCCGCCCGCTCCAGCAATCGCGTAGCCTGCGCCGTTCTCCCAACCAAGAGTCCTCTTTGGCAGGAGACCGATCAAGATGAACGCGAGGAAGGGGAAGACCGGAATAAGCCACGCCCACTCCAACATCTTACCACCTCAGGATGTTGATTTTGTCAACATCAATAGTCTGATATCTTCTATAGACCGACAGCAGAATCGCGAGCCCGACTGCTACCTCGGCTGCCGCGATGGCGATTGAGAACAGGGCGAACACTTGGCCTGACGCATCAGCGGAGCCGTGCAGGGTCGTGTGGTATGAGCTGAATGCAACCAAGTTGATGTTCGCGGCGTTGAGCATGACCTCGATCGACATGAGCACGACGATGGCGTTCTTCCTTGTGAGCACGCCGTAGGCTCCTATGGCGAGCAATAACGAGCTGAAGATCAGCCAATACTGGATGGGGATCATTCCTTCTCCTCCTTCGCAAGGAAAATACCACCGAGCAGTGCAACGAGGAGCAACAGTCCGATCAGCAGGACGATGATACCATAGCCAGAGTCTGTGGTCATCCCGAACAACGTCCTTCCGACATCTTGGTTTGAAGTCTGGTCCATGTCGCCCTTCGGCCATGAGACTGAGGTGATGGCTCCGATGAACAGCATGGCCATGGCAAGGACCGCGAGGCCGCGAACGATGACGACGTTCATCGCTTCTCACTCTCCATGATTTCACGCCTCGTGAGCATTATTCCGAAGAGTATGACCACGACGACGGCACCAACATAGACAAGAATCTGAACGATCGCCACGAACTCAGCGCTCAACATGATGAACAAGGCAGCGATAGAGATGAAGCATGTCGCCAGTGCGATAACGCTATGGACTACATCCTTCGAGACGATGACGAGCAACGCTGATATCAGAGCTGAAGCGGCCAAGAACAGGAACAAGAACATTTCCCAGGTCACTTCTTCACCCCCGGCATCTCGATCGAATTGAACTTGCACGCTCTGAAGCACTTGCCGCAGCCGACACACTTCTCGAAAACGAACACCGCGCGCTTCTTGGGCTTGCTCTTCTTGCCATCCTTTAGGGTCTTCTCAGTCCCCGGCATATCCATCATGTAGATAGCATCCGCGGGACAGGCCTTCGCGCAGGCGCTGCACCCAGTGCAGTTCTTGAGAATGAACTTCGGCTCGGGCATGTCGAAGTATGATTCGTACATATCCTTCATAGTGAGAGCCTTTTCATGGCATACGACGACGCATTCCCCGCACGCAGTGCACTTGGGAAGCGCTATCTCCGGCTTCGATTTGCCAACCGACTCAATGGGCATCATGGCTATGCATATCTCCGGGCACTCCCCCGCGCATTTCTCACAACCGGTGCACTTGTCCAAATCGAGGACAGGCACGGAACGCTTCAGTCTCTCTTCGACGATCTTGTCAGAGTATGCATCGTCCCTGAGCTCCTTCGGACCGAACTTGATCTTCTCCCGGTCTCCGTCGGCAAGCTCAAATTCGACAGTCTCATGGATGGCAACGGTCGGGCAGACCTCGACGCAGAAACCGCAGAAGAGACATCTGCCCATGTCAACGCCTGGGCGCTCTATCTTTCCGAGTTCCGGGTCTTCTAGCTTCTCCATCCACATGCAATCGTTCGGACATATCTGGACGCAATTGCCGCAGCCGATGCATCGCTTGAAGTCCAATGTGTGCTTGCCGCGGTAGGTCGGCGGAAGGTCGAGCTTCTGGTATGGGTAGAGAACTGTGTTTGGCTTGCCAACGATCAGAGATCTCCAGACTTGCGCGCCTGTCCGCTTCATCGGCCTGAGGACAAAACCGAATGTGCTCTGCTTCTTCTTCGGCGCCATCAGAACCACCCCATCGTCTTCATCGAGGCAGCGATCAGGAGGTTGAGCATGGCGAGAGGCATCAGCCGGTTCCATCCGATGTTGAGAAGCTGGTCGACTCTGACTCTCGGAGTAGACCATCTCATCCACTCTATTACTACGAACACGATGTAGGCCTTGATCAGGAACCATATCGGTTCAGGGATCAGCGTTGGACCGTGCCAGCCGCCAAGGAACAGAGCGGTCGCGAGAGCGCCGCCTATGTACCCCCGGAGGTAGCTCGTCATCATGAAGAACCCGAACCTCATGCCGGAGTACTCCGTTGTCCAGCCCTCGACCAGCTCCGCCTCTGCCTCGGGGAGGTCAAAGGGCTGTATCTCGACTTCAGCGACCAGGCACACAAGGAATATCACGAATCCGAGGGCGAGTGGAATCGCGAACCAGATGTCGCGCTGGGCGGAGACGATGTCCATAAAGTCGAAGCTGCCAGCGAGCAGAAACACGCTTGCGACCGTCAGCAGCATGGGTATCTCGTAGCTCATCATCTGGGCCGCGGACCTCATCCCGCCGATCAGGGTGTACTTGTTGTTGGATGACCAGCCAGATATGAGTATTGCGAACGGCGCCATTGCGAAGAACGCGAAGGCTATCAGTGCGCTTGCAGGAACGCCAACCCCCGTGGGGTTGGTTGCGATCCCGAAGTTCCTTCCGAGAGGGATCGTTGAGAGCGCCAAGAACGACGATGAGACGAATATGACCGGCCCGAGATAGAAGCCTATCTTGTCCGCCTTCGCGGGGGTGATAATCTCCTTGACGAACAGCTTGATCCCGTCCGCGATGTTCTGGAGCCAGCCTCCGATCCTGAAGCCCACGTAGTACGGACCATAGAAGTCGAACATCCGTCCCATGAACTTCCTGTCTATCCAGATGAAGTTCAGCACGTTCACGACTGCGATTATGAGGATGACCAGCACTTCGAGCAGGATCGTGAATACGACAATGTTTCCATGGGATGCAGCGAGGTCTCCCGCCGCGTTGAAGAAATCGCCAAACCACCAGGGAAGAACATCCCCCAACCAGTACCAGAGATGGTTGATGAGATCCACGAGCCAGTGTATGATTCCGTAGCAGAATTGGAACAGGTTCATGGTTTCACCTATCCGTCTCCCCGATGCACATGTCGAGCCCGCCCATGATGGCGACCACATCTGCGACCTTGTATCCGACTAGCATCTTCTTGGCAGCCGAGACGGTGACGAAGATCGGGCTCCTTATCTTGAGCCGGTAGGGTTTGTCGGTGCCGTCACCGACGACGTACATCATCCCCTCGCCTCTGGGGTCCTCGACCCGACCAAGGCCCGTCCCCGTAGGAGCGTTCCTCGGAGCGACTATCCTCCATTTGCCCTTGGGCATCTTCTGGACCGCCTGGCGGATAATCTTGCAGCTCTCGTACATCTCGTCCATTCTCACGCGATATCTAGCATAGCAGTCACAGTCGGGATGAGTCGCAACCTCGAAATCCATCTCGGGATAGACCGAGTACGGCATGTCCTTCCTCAGGTCGTACTTGACACCGGATCCCCGCAGAGGAGGCCCGGTCACTCCGAGGTTCATCGCATCCTCCTTCCGGAGAATGCCCACGCCTTGGTTCCTCATCATGAAGACCTTTGAACCGTCGAACAGGTCCTCGTACTCCTTCAGCTTCTTCTCCATGTAGTCGCAAGCGCGCATTGTATCTCTCTCGAAGTTGGGCGGTATGTCATGCGCGACGCCACCAATCCTCGGGAAGTTGTACGTGATCCTAGAACCCGTGAGCGCCTGGAGAAGGTCGATGAAGACCTCTCTGTCCCTCATCGTATAGATGAATCCGATCATAGCGCCTAGGTCGGCAGCATATGCCGCGAGCCACATCAGGTGCGAGGCGATCCTCTGCATCTCGATGGATGCAACCCTGATATATTCCGCCCTAGGCGGCACCTCGAGGCCCATGAGATCCTCGACGGTCAGACAGTAAAGATGGCTCCAAGTCAGCGACGACCCGTAGCAGAGCCTGTCCGCAATCGGTATGATTTGCGTGTAGGTGCGGTTCTCGCACAGCTTCTCGATACCTCTGTGGAGGTATCCGACCTCCGGTTCCGCGTCGACGATCGTCTCGCCGTCGACCTTGATCCTAAGGTTCCACAGGCCATGCGTCATCGGGTGCTGCGGGCCCATGTTGATCCACATCTCGGCCGTTCAGCCACCCCCTTTGAAGTCCTTCCTGAGAGGGTGATAGAGGATATCCTTCGGCAGGAGGATGCGCTCCAGCTTCGGATGGTTGTTGAACTTGATGCCCATCAGGTCGTACGATTCTCGCTCCTGCCAGTTCGCCCCGCCCCAGATGGACGTGACTGAGTCAACGCTCGGATCGTCTTTGGGAGTGCTCGTAATCAACTCGAGCAGCAGGCATGAGCCATAGCACGAGATGTGGTAGACTATCTCGAACCTCTTCTCGTACTCGACAGCGGATATCATCGAGAGGTGCTCGAACCCCAGCTGATCTCTGAGGAACTTACAGCACCTGTAGAGGTCCCGGCGCTCGATCCTCGCGCGGACGACGCCTTTTCCGATCCTCTTGAAGTCGGTGACGGTCGCCGGGAAGCTGTCAAGGAGTGAGCGGATGACCTTCTCCTCAGGCACGTCGTCGATCCTGCTAGCGGGTTTCTCCATACCCTCAGGCAGAAATCTGGTCCCCCTCTCACCCATGTTCTCTTCCTTCCCTCACTTGCCCGTCAGCAGTCCTTTCTTGCTCTCCTTGATCATCTTCTGGAGTTTGATGAACCCGTCAATCAGGGCTTCTGGCCTCGCCGGACATCCAGGAATGTAGATATCGACCGGAATGAACTGGTCGACTCCAGGCACAACGCTGTAGCTGTTGTAGAACGGCCCGCCTGAGATCGCGCATTCGCCCATGGCAATGACCCACTTTGGGCCTGGCATCTGGTCGTAGAGCCGTCTCAGCGCTGGCTTGAGCTTCTTGCTTACTGGTCCGTTCACAAGAAGAACGTCACACTGCCGGGGCGTCGACCGGTAGATGACCCCGAACCGCTGAGCATCGAATCTCGGAGCGGATGCGACGGCCATCTCCAGGGCACAACACATGATGCCGAAGTGCAACGGATAGATTGAGTTCCTAGTCGCCCAGTTGAAGAAGTCCCTAGTAAGGTAGTCCACGCCGCTGCCGATGGGGGAACGCCTCAGGACGCCCTCGAGGACTCCGTCGGCCCACTTGACGAAATCCTTCGAGCGGAAGGCGATAACATTCCCCAAGGACGGATCGTTTGGCTGACTCTTCAGATCCAGACTATCTCCTCCTTCTTCAAAGCGTATGTGACGCCCACGAGGAGTATGCCCAAGAACATGAGCATATAGAGCTTCCCGAGCTGGCTCAGATCGGTGAAGACTAGCGACCACATCAAGACGAAAACCGCAACGAGATCGAATGCGACGAAGATGATCGCGTACATGTAGTACTGGAAATGGAACTGTATCTGGGCGTCGCCAACCGGTACCTCACCGCACTCGTAGGTCGTCATGCCCCGAGGGTCTTTCTTGTCAGTTCGTATGTATCTAGTGAGAAGGAAGACAAGTGTTGGAACAAGCAGGGCTATAATCGCAAAAACTGCGACTCCCATGTAGTCCTCTGCTAGCATTGTTCGGAGATTCCCTGCAAGGTATAAAGCGTTTTTCAGGTCAGTACGCGCAGTTCTAGGAGGGCAATGTCGTAACTCGACGGCATGGCCTGTCCATTTCAGTAGTAATAGGAAATGGAAGAGGTTTGGCGGGCGTTGACTATCTAAGCTTGGCACCGCATTTTGCGCAGAACATGCCCTGAGAATCGACCGGGGTTCCACACATAGGGCAATTACCTGCCACGGGGGCCATTGGCGGTGCCATGGGTCCGAATTGCTGGACTGGCTGCGTCTTCTGCTTGTCACCGCTCATGACCACCAAAACAATCACGATTATGACGGCGATGATCACAATCACCGCGATGAGCATGCCCCACATGAAATTGGATATTCCATGCTCGACATCCGAGAAGAAGTTGATGAGGTTTAGATTCGCAACTGTGCTTCCAGTATTCTCCCAGGTGAATTGGTATGTCCCGGACTTCGACGCCGTCATCACGTCAAAGCCAAAATTGCTGTCCTCCTCGGTCAGGACTATCCCATCTGGGTCGGTTACCGTGAAGTGAAGAGTCACGTCGCAGCTCCACTGATATGGCATGATTTGCCCGGAGTCGACATTCAGGTTCTTGGTGAAGGACCCCCCAGGCGTGATTGTGCGCATTTCCGCTGAAGCATTCGAAGGCAATGCTGTGATAAGCACTGCCAGCACTATTGCACCGACTAACCACTTGGCAGCTTTCATTGATGACCCCGGAGAAGAATGTGTTTCCTGACTTAAGAGTACTCCTCCATGCCGTCATGCCAATGCCTGAACGCCGTCCAACCCATTGTTGTGTAATTGAATAGGCTTTTATAGGCTGGCTTTACTGTTATCGCCCGATGGCGGCACCGGACCTAGTCCTCCTGCACCCTCCGAGCGTCATGGACTTCCGCAAGCGGACGCTCCTCCTGGGGCCTGTGAGTGACCTCATCCCATCGACTCCAGTGTTCGAGATGTACCCCATCGGCTTCACGACCATAGCCTCGCATCTCGAATCCAATGGCTACTCTGTCAGAATCGTCAATATCGCCACGAGAATGCTCGCATCGAAGAGGTTCGAGCCTGAGAGGTTTGTGAAATCTATCGACGCCAGTGTCTTCGGAATTGACCTGCACTGGATGCCCCATGTCCAAGGGGCGCTGGAACTAGCCAAGATCGTGAAGCGGCAGCATCCCGATAGGCCAATCGTTATGGGCGGATTTAGCTCGACCTACTACCACGAGGAGCTTCTCGCAAAGCACCCTGAGGTCGACTTCGTCATGAGAGGGGATTCGACCGAGAAACCCATGCAGATGTTGATGGACGCCCTGTCGTCGAGGAGACCTCTAGACGGCGTTCCCAATCTGACCTGGAGGAGCGGCAAGGGAATCACGGTCAATCCGCTGTCGCACGTGCCGGAGAACCTCGACGACGTCGAGATCGACTACGGTCTGATGGTCAGGAAGGTCCTTAGGTACAGGGACTTGGAAGGCCACTTGCCGTACAAGAATTGGAAGAGCAACCCCATGTCCATCGCTGTCTCGGTCAGAGGCTGCACCCACAACTGCGTGAACTGCGCGGGCTCGTGCGACTCGTTCTCGAGGAACTTCGGGAGGGACAAGCCTGCCTACAGATCGCCAGAGATGCTCGCCGACGATGTGGCCAGGGCTGAGGAGTACGTGAAAGGCGCCACATTCATAGTCGGCGATGTTCGACAGCCGGGTAGACAATACGCCTCCAGGTTCCTCTCTGAGCTGAAGGCTCGGAAGGTCAAGAACGATGTAGTGATCGAGCTGTTCACGCCAGCGGACAAAGCGTTTGCGGAGGAGGTCGCCAAGAGCGTCGATAGCTTCAGCGTCCAGATGTCGCCGGAGACGCACGACGAGACGGTGCGGAAGGCTCAGGGAAAACCGTACACGAATGCGGCGCTCGAGAAGTCGGCTGAGGCCTTCTTGGACGCCGGGTGTGGCCGGTTCGACATGTTCTACATGATCGGCCTGCCACTCCAGACTCCCGAGTCAGTCGACGAGACCGTGAGGTATGCCGAGAAGCTCTACGAGAAGTTCAAGGGCAAAAGACTGTTTCCTTTCATCAGTCCGCTGGCACCATTCATCGACCCGGGAGGAAACGCATTCGAGAACCCCGACAAGCTGGGCTACAGATTATTCGCATCCACCCTGGAGGACCACATCAAGCTGGCCACGATGCCGAGTTGGAGATATGTCCTCAACTACGAGACAAGGTGGATGACGAGGGCAGCAATCGTCGAGGCATCCTATTCGTCAGGCCTTGGCTTGAACTCTATCAAGAAGAGGATGGGCCTTGTCCCGGAGGATGTGGCTGACAGGACGGAGAGCCGGATTCGGGCCGCGCGAGAGCTCTCCAAGAAGATAGACTCCATCGTGGGCAAGCACAGTGCCACGGAAGGGGAGATGGACGCGCTGAGAGAGGCCGCTGCCAACCTGAGCGAGTCAACGGTCTGCGAGAAGGGGGAGCTGGACTGGACGCAGGACACGATCTATGCCAGTATCCCGCGAATGGTCGGTTCATTGCTGAGAAGAAGGTGAAGACCACCATCAGTTTTTATCCCCCATGACTTGTATCGGGTCTCGGAGAGGGCGGATGATCATCGGCATCTACGGTTACCAAGACGCGGGGAAGACTAAGCTCGTCGAGCAGCTGGTCAGCGCTTTGGTCAGCAAGGGCTACAGCGTCTCATCCATCAAGCACACTCCGCACGACAAGACCATAGACTGCGAGGGGAAGGACACTTGGAGGCATTGGATGGCTGGAAGCGACCCCGTCGTGTTCTCTTCGGGGACCGAGACCAGCATCATCAAGCACTCGAGGACATCGGCAGACGAGATCGCGGCGATGGTGATCCGCGAGTACAGCCCAGACGTCCTCATAGTCGAAGGATTCAAGGAGGGTTCGTTCCAGAAGGTAGCCATCGGAAAGGTCAAACCCAGAAAAGGGACCGTGCTTAAGAACCCGAAGCTGTCGAAGCTCGTGGAATACGTAGAGAAGGAGGTCGCGGTCGAGAGGGTCCTGGCGGAACTGCCAGGCCTAGACTGCGGGAAATGCGGACTCGATTGCAGGGGTCTTGCCGAGGAGATCGTGAGGGGCAAGAGGAGGCTGCTTGACTGCAGGGAGCTGTCCGACCTGGATGTCAGGATATTCGTCGACGGAAGGAGGATCGCAGCTGGCAAGTTCGTCTCGAGCATCGTTCACGATACCGTCCGCGGCATGCTCGGAAGCCTCAAGGGATACGAACCAGGGAAAGAAGTTGAAATCCGTCTCAGGCCTAAGAAGGGACTTGCGAAAAGGCGAAGCAGAAGCAGGTAGGCCAGATACCTTGTTCTCAGGGGCACTTCGCTAAGTATATCAATATTGAAGCTATCACCAACAACAAGGGGAGCTGGACCGGACCGGCGCCTTGTTGGGATGAGGCGTCAGACCATAGGACTGACTGTAGACGATCTTGCGGTGACTCTCATGAGAAAGATCAACGAGATTGAGAAGGACTTGTACGCCTGCCTGCAATGCGGATACTGCAAAGACGTATGCCCGGTTCACGGAGTCATCGGGTGGGAATCCTCCTCGCCAAGAGGCAAAGTCTTCTACCTCAAGCAGATGGCGGGAAGAACCCCGATGGACAGGCTGCTCCGAAGGGAGACCAAGATCACGCCCCAGTTCGCAGAACGCGTCTTCCAATGCACATCGTGCGCGGCATGCGAGCACAAGTGCCACGTCGAGATAGAGTTCCCGCAGCTCTGGGAGGAAGTCAAGGAATGGCTGATCTCCGAAGGCTACGGGCCACCTGAGGCTCAACGGAAGATCAAGGAGAGAGTCGTCCAGAAGCGGAACCCCTACGACGAACCAAAAGAGAAAAGAGCCGCTTGGCTGCCTGCGGACATCAAGCTCTCGCCGAATCCTGATGTGATATTCTTCACTGGCTGCACGGAGGCATATAGGCTGCAACCTCTGGCCGTTGCGACCGCGAGGCTACTCGACAAGGCAGGAGTGAAGTTCAACATCCTTGGAGAAGACGAATGGTGCTGCGGTTCTCCGCTTTTGAGAACGGGTCAGAAAGGGCCTGTCAGGGACGAGCTCGCACCCCACAATGTAAGAGAGATGGACAAGCGCGGCTGGAAGGTCATGGTGACTGCATGCGCTGGATGTTACAACACAATGAAGACCGACTATCCGAAACTGACTGGAAAGCCCGGCTACAAGCTGTTCCACATATCCGAGTACCTCGAAAAGCTGATCAAGGAAGGGAAGCTCAAGTTCACGAAGGAGTTCAAGAAGAAGGTCGCGTACCACGACCCGTGCCATCTTGGCAGGCACGCTAAGGTCTATGACGCGCCCAGGAACGTGCTCAAGGCGATCCCGGGACTCCAGCTCATACAGATCAAGGAGGAGCGAGAGGATTCAGTGTGTTGCGGAGCTGGCGGCGGTTTCAAATCCGCCTTTAATGACATGGCCGAGGACATAGCGGCCGAGAGGGTGAAGCAGTTCGTCAACGCAGGTGCCGAATTAATCGCGACATCGTGCCCGTTCTGTCAAGTCAACCTCAATGCCGGTGCGAAGAAAGCCGGCCTTGACATCAAGACGATGGATGTCGTGCAGATAGCACTACAAGCGACCTGATTGGTCAGCCCTTGTCTTTTCTCAACCCTTCGAAACGGTTGCGACCGAAGTAGTAGTACACGAGGCCGATGCACAGGGCGCCGATCCCGATCATCCATGCGTCCGAGCTTAGAAACAGCAGAAGCACAATGCATGACGCCAGGCCGACCACAGGCACTATCTTGGGGTACTTAGGTTTTTCGAGTCTGAACGCCGCGTAGTTCCCAAGCGAATAGTATATCAGAGCCGCGAAGTTGGATATCGCGACCGCTTTCATAAGGTCCGTGAAGGCGGCCATAAGAGCCATCGCCAGCCCTAGCACTATTACAGAATTCAACGGAACGCCTCGCCCTCCTCGAATGGTCCCGAAGAAGCCCGGCAAGTCGCGGTTCCTGGCCATCGAGTAGGAGACCCTTGAGAGTCCCAGCAGAGTGGTCAAGAGCACGCTCAGAGTGGCTGCGAGGGCCCCGAGAGATACGATGTTTGCGGCTCCCTTGCTCTCAATCGCGGCAGCATCGGCCAGGGGGGAGCCAGAGTTCGCGAGTTCGTGATATCCGGCGAGTCCGACCGCGACATATCCAACCAGCAGGTACACGACCGTGGACACTGCGAGGGCAATCATGATCGCCCTGGGGACGTTTCGCTCAGGATCCTTGACCTCCTCGGAGAGTATGGTAATGCGGGCGAAGCCGGAAAAGGCGAAGAATATGATCGCAGAAGCTTGCATCACACCGGCAGGGCCGTTGGGGAATAGCGGCGAGAAATTCGTCGATTTGACACCAAACAGGCCGAACACGACGAAGAATACCAGGATCGAGAGCTTCACTAGGACCAACCCGTTGTTCATCGTGGCGGAACCGCGCGTCCCGAGTGAATTGACCACAGTCACTCCTATGCACGCAATAGGTGCTATGAGGCGGACAGGCAGGTTCACCAGGGCAGAGAAGTAGCTCGCGAACCCGATGCTCACGGCCACGCCTACCACGACGTTCGACACCAGCCAGAGCCAGCCGGCCACGAACCCGGCCAGCGGGGAAACCAGCTCATGTGCATAGTCATAGCCGCCTCCTTCGCGCGGCCTCTGCGCCGCGATTTCCGAAAAGCTGAGCGCGGTGAAGAACGCCACAACAGCACTGATCAGCAGGGAGAACAGGAGCCCAGGGCCCGCGCGGCCAGCGGCCAGGCCCGTGACCACAAAGATCCCTCCTCCGATGATGGCCCCGACGCCTATCGCCGATGCATCGAACAGACCGAGTGTGCGCTTCAGTTCAGGCAATCCCGACCACGCTCAGGAGCATGGGATTGCTCGTGGAGGGGCAAGTAAGTTCCGCCGATGGGCGACAGGTTCCCTTCAGATGCCGGTCCACGGAACGCCCTTGTGGGCGCTCATGACTATCTGCGTGTCTGTCTCCTTGATGCCGTCCATCTTCAGGAATGTGTCGATGAACTCCTGAAGCTCGGTCATGCCCACGAACAACGCGACAACGAGCAGGTCGTACTCACCAGTCACTCTATAGACCGCGACAACCCTGTTGTGATTGGTCAGGTGCTGCACGACCTTGTCAAGCTTGTCCGTGACGGTCTTGACATGGATGTACGCCTTGACGGTGTTCTCGATTAGCCTGTAGTCGATGTGTATGGAGAACCGAAGGATTATGCCCTTCTCGATCAGGTTCTTGATCCTCCGCCTGACCGTCGCCTCCGTGACACTCAGCTTCTTCGCGATCTCCGAGTTGCTCATCCGCGCGTTCTCCCTCAGCTCGCACAGGATCCTGATGTCCGTCCTGTCGATAGGGAGCATTTTGAGGTCGAGTCCCTTCCATCTTTCGTAAATCTCGCATGGCGTTTCCGTCGAAGGTGCTGATGTCATCGCAATACCGGACCTCCAATAAGCAGGCCCTACTTCAAGCTAACGGAATCCATTCAAAAACGTGGTTCACAAGCGCTCAATTCGTATCCATTTTGTCTAACGATTGACGATAGACGCTAAGAAACATGCCGAAAAGTGCCTATGTTCCGTACCGTCGCTTCCTTAGCTGGTAGGCTCTGACAGCCCTCAAGAAGTCGATCTTCCTGAAACCCGGCCAGTAGACATCTGAGAAGTACAGCTCGGAATAGGCGAGCTGCCACAGAAGGAAGTTGGAAATGCGCTCTTCGCCGCTTGTTCTCAGGATCAGGTCGGGGTCAGGCATATCCTTGGTGTACAGGTATTCTGAGAAGGTCTTTTCGGAGATGTCGTCCACTTTCAGCTTGCCGTCCTTCACTGCCTGCGCGACGTCTCGAATCGCGTGCAGTATCTCCTCCCTTCCGCCGTAGCCGACTGCTATGTTGAAGAAGTACTCGTTGTAGTCCTTGGTCCGGTCCTCAGCGTACTGGACTGCCTCTCTGAGGTCCTTCGGGAGCAGGTCCCTCTGACCCAGGACCTTCACCCTGATCTTGTGCTTGTGGACTCGTTCGTCCTCTGCAAGCCTTCGGAAGTTCTGGACAAACATTCGCATGAGGTCCTCGACCTCTTGCTTATCCCGGTCGACGTTCTCCGTGGAGAACGCGTACACCGTGAGCATCTTGACGCCGATGTCCATGCACCACTCGAGGATGTTCTCGAGCTTCTCCCGGCCTTTCTCGTGCCCCTCGGAGACCAGCAGGCCGAACTCCTTGGCGTAGCGCCTGTTCCCGTCCATGATTATCGCGACATGATGTGGGACGGGCATCGTCGCGACCTCCTTCAGAAGACGCTTCTCGTAGGTGTTGTATGCGGTTGATGAGATGGCTCTTGTGAGATCAGTTGTCATGGGCTCTGACCATTGTTCGCCTCAAATGCGAGGGCGTGATTTAAACCTATATGTGTTTGAAGTCCTCTGGCAAGCCAGCGCTGTATAGTCCTAGGTCGAAGCAGCCGATGGCCGCTACGGCACCTATTGACCCGCGCCTTCCCGTTATCTCGTGGATATGGACGCCGCACTCCTTCGCCACATGTTCCGCGTCGTGTATAGCCAGAATCGTCTCTTTGGCGTTCGCGCCGTATTTCACTAGCTTCTTCGGGATGTCAAGGCCTTCATAGACCGCCATTGCCGTCTGGTCGGAGAATGTGCCCTTCGCGACGTAGTCCTTGGCCCAGTCGACTGTCTTCTTCGAAGCCTCAGGCAGAACGGCAAAAGCCACGCCAGTTGAAGCGCAATTGGTCGTCTTTTGGGGCGCGTGAGGATTGAGCTGGACTATCTTGTGAGAAAGGAGGATTCCGTGCGGCATCTCCCTTCCGAGCTTGAGTCCGAGCACCCACGTGGCGCCCTTCTCCTTTGTGTCGGTGTCGTCTATGCCGATCACGAGCCTCCTCTGGGCAGGAGTGGTGATCCTTATCTCGACTCTCTTGCTGCCGCCAACAAGCTCGTCGCTGAGGTACTCCGCTTTCTCGACGCCCTCTGCTTGGGGGAGGCATGCACCGACCCCGACGCTGGCGCCTGCGAGGCCGATCCATGTCGTCTCAACCTTGCCGTTCTTCACGATCAGCGACTTCAGCGCCTGACCACCCGTGTCCCGTGAAGCGGGACCGAAATGCACGTCGCCCTCGCCGATCCTGGTGTCCATGATCAGCGTGGTGCCCACGACCTCGACATGTTCGACCACGCCTCTGGCTCTGAGTCTGTTCACCGCGTCCCATTCGACTGGCCCCTGAGCGCAGCACTCCTCTATGATCTTCGCCCTTCCGGCCTTCTCGTCGACCAACGTGATGAGCCTCTTAGAGAATAGAGAACCGTGCCGCTGCCTGATGTCGGCTGGGGTCAGTGTGTTTGTCATCCGTGATCAGACTTCCAGATGCTCGCCTGGCTTCAGTATGACTATCTTGGCCTTTGAGGTCTTCTTCGCGAGCTTCTCGAATTCCTTTGGGTCCTGCTCGATCGGAGGCCATGTTCCATAGTGCATCGGGATCGCAATCTTCGGGTTGATCAATCCGGTCGCCATAGCGGCCTGTCTCGGATCCATCGTGAAGAACCCACCGATCGGGAGCAACGCGACATCTGGTTTGTACAGTTCGCCGATCAACTTCATGTCCCCAAAGACGCAGGTGTCGCCCGCGTGGTAGACTACCTTCCCAGAATCGATGACCATGCCCACAGCCATGGCGGCTGAGAACTCGAGCCCCGGGGCGCCGATGCTGGACGAATGGAACGCTGGGACCATCGTTATCTTGGTCTTCCTTATGGTCGCCGTCCCGCCCATGTTGAACCCAACGCTCTTGACCCCGGTCTTCTCCAGCCAAGTGGACATCTCAATGATGGACGCGACGACCGCCCCGGTTCTACGAGCGATATCGACCGCATCGCCGAGGTGATCACCGTGTCCGTGGGTGACGCAGATGATGTCGCAGTCCACCTTGTCAGCGGTTGTTGATGCCAGTGGGTTCCCCGTGAGGAACGGATCTATCAGGATCTTGTCCCTCCCCTCCAACAGGAACGCAGAATGGCCTAGACTCGTGATTCTCATTGTTCCACCTAGGCATCACCAATGCTGGAATCCTATTTCTGTTTTTGGCCAATGCCAGTCCGTCACGCGACGGTTCGAGCCAGGAACCTGGAAGGCATGTCCGCCAGGCTGAGCGCCTTGAGTCCTTCGGACTCGAAGACGAGCCATTTGCCCTTGATGCCGACCAGCTCGCCTTTGTGGCTGCCCCACGATTCGAGCAGCTTTGGAATCCCCTTGAGCGGTAGGTCGATCGGATAGCCCCTGAGCCATTTCAAGGGCTCTGGATTGAGCTGATACGCTTCGCCGATGGTAATCTTCAAGGCCTCGTATCGGCCCTCGATCCCGCGATCATCGACTGGCCTTACGAGATTGCGCAGAAGGGTCTCCTGCCTGTGCGACTGCGGTATCCCCAATCTGGCGGAGATGTCCTTCTCCGAATCCCTGGCCTTCTTGCGGGTGCCGAACTTGCCGATTATGGAGTAGGCGTCCGCGCCCTGCTCGATCAACCGCTTATCGACCCTCCGTGAGGAGCTCATCCCTATCTTCATACGTGTATCATAGAAAGCGACGTAGAGCACGTGTTCTCTTCGGCAGAAATCCAAGTCGCATATCTCCCCGTTGCACCGAGGCTCGAATATGCATTCCTGGAACGGAATGAAGGACTCGCCAGCGCACGCCGCGCATTGGCCGAACCTGTCTACCGCAGTCTGCTTCGGACAGGGGATGTATCTGTCTCCGTCCCAGTAGCCGATGCAAGTTCTCTTCTTGCTGACCGAGAACCTGACATCTTCGAGGTCGAACTCCGCAATAGCCTTTTCGGGAATATCGTAGCACTCTAGGTGCGGCTCGAACTCGTCCCAATGGAATTCGAGAGCGTGAAGAGGGAACTTGTCCTCCTTCGTCTCGATCAAAAGCTGGTCGGCCCGCGTGAACATCTAGATGTCGAAGGTGATAGGCTGGTAATTAAGGGTTCAGCTGGTGGTGTGCGAATGTACAGAGCAGAGTTCACTCCTCGGGCGGGAGTTCCTGGACGATCGGGGCCTCGTCGTCCCCATCTTCCTTTCTCTCCTCCTTCTTCTCGGTCACAGGCTTCTCAGGAGGGAACTCTGACAGGTCCACTTCCATCCTAGTCAGGTACTTCGGGGGGACATCCGAGGTCAGAAAGACTGTCCTGCCGGCCTTCTGGATGACGATCCCGTCCTCGGTAGCGCCTCTCGAATCGACCTCCAGAATGACAGGATCGGGGGTCCTCACTCTTCCCGCGTTGACGGCGTCTCCGACCCCCCTGCTCAGGTGGACCATCTTCCTATCTGAGGGTTTCAGGCCGACCTCGAGCACGATGTCGACCTCCTCTTTCGTCGTCGGATAGTAGAGCTTGTCGGGGGTTCCGCCAGAGGGCAGATCCAAATCCACCTGGAACGAATGGGCGTACGTTGCCCTGATCATGCCATCCCTGTACTCGTACCTGCCCTTGCTGTCTGTCTCAATGATCGCCACTATGTGATGAGGCCTGACCCAGTGGTATCTCCGCTGCTTGCTCTGAAGCGCGTTCACGAAATCCCTGAGGCTGACGAATCCGTGGCTGTCCATCCTTAGTTCGAATCTCTCAGGGAAATGCCTCAGGACGCCTGCCATCGTTCTGCTGAGCCTATCGAGCTCCTCAGTGTTCATCAGGAACCGGCCTTCGGCGCCACACACAGGGCACATTTCGGCTCTAAAATACCCGTGTTCGTTGCACTCTTTCAGCATTACAGATACCTTGGCATCGGGTTATGGCTGAACCTGATAAAAGCTTTCGTATGGTTATCGGCTATGCCAGAGCACCGTACGCCCATTGTAGCACGGATGAAAACGAAGGAATGGGTTTAGGTAAGGGGTTTGCCGCGCCAGTTTTGTCCGCATCGCCTACGCTTTGGTCGCGTCGGCTGCTGGTCCCGAGTCCGCCGGATTCTTTGTGATCAATGCGATACCGAACGCCACCAAGGACCCCAATGCCGTCGCAATGAACACCCACTCGAACCCGCCCTTGATGATGCCAGGCATAAGGCCACCGAGCACTCCTCCGACTGCGTAAGAGGTGAACACTATGCCGTAGTTGGTGCCAAGGTTCTTCGTGCCAAAGTACTCCGTCGTCGTCGGCGGGAAGAGGGCAAAGTTGCCTCCGAAACAGAATCCCTCGAGCGATACGATAGCCGTGACGCCTATGAAGACTGTGGTCTCGTTGACCGGCTTGCTCATGACGAATGCCGCCGCGGAGAAAAGGATGACTGCCTGAACCAGAAACATCAGCTTCATCGTCTTCATCCGGCCAATCTTGTCGGAGACCAACCCCCAGACGATCCTGCCGGCCCCGTTGAAGATCGCAAGGACGCCCGTGATAGTGGCCACCTGAGCGGTCACCATGACGTTCTGAGTCGCTGAGTTGAACAGGGGGTTAGCATTGGCGTAGATGTCCTCGAAGTTCTGACCGAGGTTCGAAACGTTGCCGATCATCATGAGGCCGCAGGTCGCCGATAGCACGAACATCAGCCACAGGAATATGAAGCTCTTTGTGCGCACCATCTCTCTTGGCGAGTACTGCTTCTTCGCAGTGCTGCCAGAGCCCGTCTTCGGGGGTGACCAGCCAGCGGGACAGAAGCCAGTCGGCGGGTCGCACAAGAGCTGCGCGCCCCCGATTACCATGGCAAGGAAGATCAGGCCCAAGTAAAGGTAGGCGCTGCTGAGTCCGGCTGCCTGTGTGCTGCCAGAATCCATGATGAACTGACCTACCTGAGCGAACACGAACGTGCCCGCGCCGAATCCCGCGACTGCGAGTCCTGAAACGAGGCCACGCTTGTCGGGAAACCACTTGACGCAACATGACAACGCACAACTGTAGCCTATGCCAACGCCCGCACCAAGAACGCCGTAGCCTAGGTACATCATCGCTATGCTGTCTGTGAACTGGGACGAGATGATGTACCCCAGTGCGTATACCACGCCGGAAAGCATGGCTATGTTCTTAGGTCCGCTCCTGTCCTGGAGCTTGCCTCCAACAGTCACGAACAAGCCGAACCCCGCCAGGCTTGTAGCGAAAATTCCCAACACCTGAAGCGATTTCGAAGGTTCTCCGAGGTCGGCAGCCAGAGGCTTGTTGAATATGGACCACGCATAGATCGACCCCAGTGCCATTTGTATGAGGATTGCTCCAATTACCCTTGTCCACCTGTTAGGCAGCTTCTCTTCCTTTGCTTCTCCCATATTATCTCTCCCTTAGTGCTGTTCTGATTCTGCTCTTCAGACGAACCTGACCAGTCCGGTCTCCATATCGTACATCGCACCGTACAGTGCCAGCTTGCCGTCTGATACCGCGTCATGAATGATCGTGTTATTGTCCTCGATCAGCCGAAGCTGCAACCGGACATTGCTCTCGGCGATCGCGTTCTGGTTGTTGATCAAATCCATGGACACCTTGGCTCTCGCCCTCTCGATGTCCCTCAAGACCGGCCTGAGGTTCTCATTGCCAGATCCATCAATGACTGCCTGAACCGCTCCACAGCCCGTGTGCCCGAGGACGAGGAGCGATCCCACATGAAGGTGCTCAACAGCGTACTCTAGGCTGCCAAGAACCGAAGGATCGGAAGCGCTGTTCCCTGCGACCCGGACGACGAACGCGTCGCCCAAGGACAAGTTGAATATCTTGATAGGAGAAACGCGTGAGTCAGAGCAGGTGAGGATGGCCACGAATGGTTCCTGCTTCGTGGCCAAGCGCGCCAGAAGCATGGGGTCTACCGTACTCTTGAACATCGAGTTCCCATCAACCAACCTCTGCTTTTGGTCCATGGTCGCGTTCATGTCTGGAGCCACCTCTAACAGATGTAAAGTGTGATTGTTGGAGGGGGATGCCCCCCTCCTAGAAAAGGGTATTGGTGTTTCTAATCCTCAAGCGTCGAGGTATCTCCAATCGGAAGGCCTAGTTCTCTGGCTCTGAGCAGTCTCCTCATGATCTTGCCGCTCCTGGTCTTCGGGAGCGTCTTCACGACCTCGATCTCTCTCGGGAACGCGTGCCCAGCCAGCTTGGTTTTGACGAATTTCTGGATTTCTTCCTTGAGCTGCGGGGAGTCGCTGAATCCAGGCGTCAGCACTATGAAAGCCTTGATGATGTTCCCTCTCAGTTC
>JBGQAM010000024.1:0-23940 GCA_041494275.1 Thermoplasmata archaeon
GAGAAGCGATGCAGAGCCTGGTCAGGAACGCGCTTTCCTCTGGCGGTCAATGCCTAGTGTTTGTGAATACACGCAAATCTAGCGAGTCCGTCGCGCTTGGACTCGGTCCGACGGTCAAATCCTCCGAAGGGTACCAGTCAGCTGAACTAGCAAAACTGGCAAAGAGGCTCGTTGGTGAGCAGGACGAGCCGACAACGATGGGCAGCAGGCTCGGCAAGAGTCTGAAGAACGGTTGCGCATTTCACCACGCTGGTCTCACCAATTCCCAGAGGAAACTCGTGGAATCGAGCTTCAAGAAAGGCTTGCTTAGGTGCATCGTCGCGACCCCCACCCTGGCTGCTGGGATAAACCTGCCAGCTAGGACCGTGATTGTGAGAGACGTTCGCAGGTTTGATTCGAACATCGGCTACTACAACATTCCAGTGCTCGAGGTCAAGCAGATGTGCGGGAGAGCCGGCAGACCGAAGTTCGACTCCTATGGAGAGGCGATACTCATCGCGAAGGACGAAGAGGAGAAGGAGATGCTCCTCGAGACATACCTTCTGGGAGAGAACGAGAACATCTTCTCGAAGCTGGGAGCCGAGCCAGCGATTCGGTCGCATGTTCTGGCGCTCATAGCCACGAAGGCCACCTCATCCTTGGACGAGCTCATCGCGTTCTTCGACAAGACATTCCTAGCACACCAGACAGATGCTGCCTACCTAGGCGACATGATCGCCCAAGTCGTCGAGTTCCTGCAGAGAGAGGGCATGGTCCAAGAAGGTGCTTCGCTCCGAGCGACCCTTTTCGGCAGGCATGTGAGCGACCTATACATCGATCCTAAGTCCGCGACGATAATGCGAGATGCCCTTGGCAACTACAAGCCTGGAAAGGAATTCGGCCTTCTGCACGCGATCTGCGCCATTCCAGACATGAAGCTGCTCTACCTGCGCCAGTCGGACTATTCGTGGATTGAGGATTTCCAGAGCGAGATGAACGACCGGCTCCTCATCGCCCCGCCCTCGGACCTGGCGAGGTACGAGATATTCCTGGCCGAGATCAAGACTGCCAAGATAGTGAATGACTGGATCTCGGAGATACATGAGAACGACATCGCTCATTCGTTCAGTGTCGGCCCGGGCGACATCAGGAACAAGATGGAGATCGCGGAGTGGCTCGTTCATGCAATAGCCCGTCTGGCTGAGCTGTTCAATGAGGATGCCATTGACGAAACCAGAGAGCTCAGGACCCGGATCAGGTATGGCATCAAGACTGACCTGCTCGAGCTGGTCAGGCTGAGAGGAGTCGGAAGGATCAGAGCGCGCGCGCTCCATGACAGGGGTCTCAAGGGCATCGAGGACCTACGAACCACTAGCTACGACAGGCTCAAGCAGATCCCCACGATAGGGGAGGCCATAGCGAGGTCGATCAAATCCCAACTGGGGCAGACGGAGCCCGGAATGCCAGTCGAGACCGACGAGGAGCAAAAGTCGCTGAAGGACTATCATAGTAGCTAGTCCATTACATGTACGGATCGTGGTAGACAGATGGTGAGATCAATGGAGGATACGACCAAGCTTCTTCGCGCTTGGACCGTCAGGACAGAGAGGGGCCAGGCGAAGACCCTGATGGACAAGATTCTCGCTGGCAAAGACCTCACGAACACCCAAGTGTTGGTTGCGAAAGCGGACATGATATTCGGGATGGACCATCTGCGAAGCGCTTTGTATCATGCGGAGCGGGCCATCGAAGACGGTACGAACTCGTCCGACTCGCTGGCAATGGAGACTCTCCTCTATGCGTCCGCAGAGAGACAGCTCAGCACCGCGATAAAGAAGATGTCCGTCAGCGACCAGACCGAGGAGCTGGTCGTGGCCCAGCTCGCAGGCGGGCCGCTGGAACCAGAAAATACATGGCGAGAGCTGGATGATGCGACGGGCCTGACTGCTGATCGATTGCTGCAGTTCGGCGTGACGAAGACGGAGCTCTCGACCATCGGCGATAATTCCCCCTTGGAACTTGTTCTCGAGAGGGTTGCGGCTGTTGACATATTGAAGAAATGAAGCAGCAAGACTCCTACCGCGGTCGGATATAGGTATAATTAGAGGTTAAGCCGATGCACTTGGCCGGTCTGGTCTAGATGCCTACTGTAGTAGAGTGCGTCCCGAATTTCAGCGAGGGGCGGAGGAAGGAGGTCGTGGACCGAATCGTGTATTCGATTCGATCTGTCCCCGGAATCAAAATCCTAGATGTCGAGATGGATCCAGACCACAACAGGTCGGTTGTCACTTTCACGGGAAACCGAGAGAACATCCAAGAGGGCGCTTTCAGAGGGGCCAGGGCTGCATCTGAACTCATCGATCTCAACAAGCACAAAGGGCAGCATCCTCGTATGGGCGCCTTGGACGTGCTGCCTTTCATACCAATATCCGGAGTCACGGTCGAGGACTGCGTTCAGATCGCAAACAAGGTGGGTGCGAGGATCGCCAAGGAGCTGAAGATCCCAGTCTATCTCTATGAATCCGCCGCGAGAAGGCCGGAGAGAACGAACCTCGAGAATGTTCGCAGAGGGGAATTCGAAGGCCTGCGAGAAGCTGTGCTCTCGGACGAAACGAGATATCCTGACTACGGCCCAAGGATGTTGCACCCTACGGCCGGGGCGGTCGCTGTTGGCGCGAGAATGCCGTTGATCGCATTCAACGTCGACCTCAAATCATCCGACGTCAAGATCGCCAAGGAGATAGCGAAGAAGATTAGAGCAAGCAACGGCGGACTGCCCAAGGTCAAGGCGCTGGGGTTCGCGCTCGAGGCTAGAGGCATGGTTCAGGTCTCCATGAACCTGACAGACTACACCGTGACTCCAATCTCAGAGGTGTACGAAGCAATCGTAAGAGAAGCGAAAGAAAGAAACGTGGAAATCGCGGGGAGCGAGATCATCGGCCTGATCCCTCTTGATGCCGTCTGCGATCTTGCCACCAAGTTCCTGAAGATTAGTGGGTTCGGGAGCAGCCAGGTTCTGGAGAAGAGAATATGGGGCTGAAAAATGTCGAGGCGCTAAGATCGTTCTGCCTCGAGCTGTCTTCGGAGGCGCCCTCACCTGGAGGAGGTACTGCTTCCGCTGCCGCGGGTGCCATGGCAGCCTCCCTCTTGATGATGGTCTGCGGAATCACTGCGAAGAGCAAGCGTCACGAGCCCAACAAAGAGAGGCTCGAGGCGCTGAAGGGGCAACTGTCTAAGAGGAGAGATGAGCTCATCGACCTCTCCAGAGAAGATGCACGAGCATACGACCTCGTTGTGGAAGCGATGAGGAAGAATCGCGAGAGTGAGAACAAGGAGAGCATACGCGCCGTGCAGAACGCACTCAAGTTTGCGGCTGAAATTCCAATGAATACAGCCACCAAATGCGCCGAGGTCCTCGAGGCTTCGATTGGGGTGGCCGAACTAGGGACCAAAAGCGCTTCGTCAGACGTCGGTGTCGCAGTCCTGTTGGCCGAGGCGGGATTCAAGGGCGCGTCGATGAACGTCCGTATCAACCTCAAGGATATCCGAGACTCTGAGTTTGTTGAGTCTGCCAAGGAGAGACTTGCGTCCTACGACAGACGGGTCAGCGATCTCACCACTGATGCCCTGGGAAGACTCGGGAAGCTGGCACAGCAATGATGCCCCTGCGAACCCCGTATCAGTTCTGATACAGCTAACGATACATTTATATGAGCATAGAAAAATGATAACTCGTTACAGTTCTGTCAGTAGCTAGTGGAATTCAGAGCTATCGACAGGCGGAGCTTGGTACATCTTGGCGGGAAGTTACCTCAAGCAGCTCCAACTAGCCAAGCAGCTTGAGGAGAAGACAAAAGAAGCACAGAAGAACAGAGACCTCGCTGAGAAGGAGAATAGCGCTCTAGATCTGTTTCTGAAGTTCTGCAAAGAAAGCGATGTGGACCTTTCATCCGTCGAGAAGCTTCAGCGGGATTTTGAGGCTTCAATGGCGTCGAAGGACTATCAGACCGCTTTGGCGCACGTCAGGAAAGCGAGAGATGAGGCGAAAACGGCCTACATGCACAAGGTTGGGGAAGTAGGGGATTCGGTCGATGCCATTCTAACGCTCATTCAAGGCTCCGGAAGCGAGTCGAAGAGTGCGAGAGAGCTCCTGGAGAGGAGCAAAGAACGGGCCCTGAACGATGACCTCGAAAGCGCCATGAAGTTGGCCAGAGAGGCATTCGATGCCGCAGAAAGGGCGCTTCACGAGACTTTCTCACAGCTGTTCTCCCAGGCTCAGGAGACGGTCATGCAAGCCAAGGAGGTGGGGGATGATGTTTCCATCTTCGAGGACGGACTGTCTCGAGCGAAGACCGCACTCGAAGCGCAGGAATATGAATCCTGCATGACCCAAATCAAGGAAGTGCTCGATGGGGCCGGGGAGGATCTGAAGTCCCAGATCAACGCAGTCATTTCTCGGGCTGAGGAGCTAATGTCAGCTGGGACTGAGCTTGGGGTCGAGATGTCCCGCGTGAAAGGGCACACAGAGAGGGCAACCGCCTCCCTCGCGGTGATGAAGTTCAAAGAGTCGCTCTCCTACGCAAGAAAAGCGGAGGCCGAAGGCGAGAGCGCGATCTCCGCGCGATTCCAGGAGAGAGCCAGAGAGCTGAGAGAGACCATCAAGAAGATGAAGAACGCCAAGGAGGACGCAACTGTCCCCCAGCAGTTCCTGGATCAAGCTCAGAGTGCGCTGAAGGACAAGAAGTATATCGAGGCGCTCCACGCGCTGAACACAGCCCACGAGCGCGTTCACAAGGCGGAGTTCGATTCCGTCCTGGACGTTATCACGCAGGCCCGTGATCGATTCGTCCTTGCGAAGAAGGTCGGCGTGGACATGACCAAGGCGATCCTGCTTCTCAACACATCAAGAGACAACCTCAAGCTAGGCAAGTTCGAGGACGCCATCAGCTATGCGGAGCAGAGCAGGAAGGAGATTGACACCGCCCTCGAGAAGTTCTACAAGGCGAGGGACCACGTCGTCGAGCTGGCAAAGGCAGCCAAGTTCGCTGCCGACATGGGCGCCGATACGACAGAAGTGAAGAACACGCTTGCAGAAGCGAGAAAGCATTTCGAGAGCCAAGACTACGAGAGAACAGCGGAGGCGACGGAACGAGGCATCAACAGCGTGAAGAAGTTGACCAACGACCGTGCGATGGAAGCAGTCAACGCCGCTGACAGGGTTGTCAAGCTTGGCAAGGAGATTGGCGCCGATGTGACCGAGGCCGAGGGGACCCTCCAGAGAGCCATGGAGAGCCTGGGCAAGGAGAACATCGTGGAGGCTGTCAACCTCGCGAGATCCAGCAAAGAAGCTGCCGATTCCGCAATGACGAGAGTCATGAGTGACAAACTCCAGAGTATCGATCAGTTCGTCAAGGGCTACGCAGGCGTGGGAGGTCTCGATGAAGTCGGAGAGACCATCACGCAGGCACGCCAACACGTCGCGTCGTTCGAGTTCGAGGAAGCGCAGGGCCTGATCAAGCAGGTCACGCACAGGATAGAGACAATAGGCCAGGTCGAATGCGACAGGATCATAGCCCTGGCAATCTCGAAGATCGATTCTGTCAGGACCATGGAGGGAGATGTCTCCGATCTCGAGGTGCTGCTCACGCGCGCGAACGAGGCACTCTCCAAGAGAGTCTACGAGGACGCTACAGCCAGGGCGAGGGAAATCGTCCAGAATGCGGACGACATGATGACTAAACTGATCCAGATGGAGTTTTCATCCGTCAAGGACAGTTTGGAGGAAGCGAAGACCATAGGAATAGACATCGAAGATGCGAAGGATCTGCTGAAGGAAGCAAGGACGAAGACAGAGAACCAGGACTTCAGCGGAGCATTCTCAATCATCAGAAATGCAAGAACGACGCTTCAAGCCCAGATAACGAGATATGACAGTGTCAAGGGCAAAGTTCGCAGGGCAGAGGAGCTCATCTCGGAAGCTGGGCGTACCAAGACGAACGTTACCGCCGCAGTCGGTAAGCTGGACACTGCGAGAAACGCCTTCTCCACCGGTCAGCTGGACGAGGCGGAACGGCTCCTGGACGAGGTCACGGCCGAGACCGAGAAGAACCTTGGGATGTACCTGGCCGCCAAGTTCATATTGAGCTCAAAAGAGAACATTGACCTCGCAGAGACTAACGGGATGGACGTGGCGCCAGTCATCAAACTCCTTGCCAGAGCCAAGGAGATGATGAAGACCAAGAGTTACGACGAGGCGCTTGCAGTCGCGAAGCAGTGTGACCAGGACACGAGGACACTCATAGCCTCGAGCATCGCTGAGATGATCAGGAATCTCCAGAGACTTCTGACAGATGCAAGGAATGTCGGCGTAGATACACTCGGACCTGAGAAGCTCTCGGAGAAGGCTGCGGGGCTCGCAAAAGCAGGGGACTACGCGGAAGCGCTGCGATGCATCAGCTCCGCTAGGGAGGACATCAATCAAGTCAAGAACCTCAGTTCGCAGGCCGCCCTCGAGATAAGAGTTGCTAGAAACAACCTCAAGGATGCGGAGACCCTGGACATAAATGTCGACAAGGCCAGGGAACTTCTGGAGCAAGCTATCGAAGCGCTGACGAGGCATCAATATGCAATTGCGCTCGAGCTGGCGAGGAAGTCTTCCGAAACGTCATCCGAGGTATCGAAGACCCGCATCTGGGAATCCCTCGAGAAGTTCAAGGACAAGCTCGAGAAGTCCGCTTCCGAGGGCATGCACCTTGGAACGGCAGAAAGCTGTGTTGCCGACGGCGTCAAGTCGTTCAAGGAAGGAAGGTACCAGGATGCACTCAAGCTCGCAATGAAATGCGAGATCGAAATGGAAAGGGCCGAGCTACAGAAGGACATCAGCACCCGAGCCGTGGAACTGGCAAGAAGGAAACTGGATGAATCCACTGCCGAGGGGACGAGGAGCGAGCATGTGAGCGGCCTCGTTGAGAAGGCAGAATTGCTGCTGAAACAGGGAAAGTACGTGGACGCGATGACCGCGGCCATAGAAAGTGGAGACGAGCTCCACCTCGTTGCGGAGAACCTCGACAGCTCGAGAATCGAGCTGAGCGCAGCGAGGGAACGGATCGACAGGCTGAAGAAGATAGGCATCGACACTTCTGAATGCGATGATATCCTTGACATGGCGCAGGGATTCCTTTCGTCACAAGAATTCGCAAAATCCAGAGACGCTGTGAGAAGAGCTGCTGCGATGGAGGCATCGCTCTTTGAGAGTTCGCTCAAGGACGTCATGGACCAGAACCGCCAGATGATAGCAAAAGCGAAGTCGATGGGGATCAACACAAAACCATGCGAGGATCTCCTTGAGGTCGCCAACACATCTTACCAGGAGAAGCTCTGGGACTATGCGCATCAGCAGGCGATGGCATGCAGGGAAAGCTGCCTCCAACTCATCTCTAAGAAGCTGTCGAAGCTCGTCGAAGAAGTGCAGGGCAAGATAGAGACCCTCAGACGATTCGGGGCTTCGGTCAAGCCAGTAGAGGCAATGGTGAATGTTGCGCGGGCAGCTGAAACGCACGGAGACATCGCAAAAGCGTTCCAGACGCTCATGGAAGCCGACCAGAAGATAAGCGGTCTCGAAGACGTCCACAAGAAATACACCGACATCTCCATAGCAGCTGAGAGCGCAATGGAGAACCTCGGAAGGTACGGACTATCCAAGAGAGAGCCTGAGAGACTGATCGCGATGGCCGAGATAGAGAAGGACAAGGACTACGATTCCGCCATCGAACTCGTCGCAGAGGCCCTCGACACTGCCAAGGAGCTAATGGAGGCCTATTCCCCAGACATATCCGGCTCGGTCTCCGGCGTCGGGCTCCAGGAGGGGGCCAAGAGTGAGCTGACTGTGACACTCAAGAATACTGGAAGAGCGCTGGCAAAGGACGTCACGCTCGAGGTCGTGGGCGATTTCGATGTGATGACCGCAGAGGGGGTAGCATCACTGAAACCCAACGCAGAGGCAACGATGATTGTCAACCTCATCCCGAAGCGGAGCGGGAGTGTCCCTGTCAAAGTACGAATCACAAGCAAGAGGCAACTGGACGGCAGGATACAGGCTTCTGAGATCGAAGATGTCGTCAACGTCTTCTCCGCGGGTCCTCCATTCAAACTGGGAAGGGCCACCGACACTGCTCGGTGTATCTCCTGCCAGGGCAGGATCAAGCCCGGATTCGACATAGTCATGTGCAGGTGCGGAGGTCAGTTGCACCTGTCCTGCGCGAAGAGAACGAACCAGTGCCCAATATGTGGTCAGAAGTACGAGTTCTAGCTAGACCCGCCAATCTTGGCGCTCGATATGCGCAATGCCGGAGTCCGTACCCCGAACGCGTCTCGCGGTTCCTTACCAATCATGTCAATACGTCCCAGCAGGTCGAGCAGGCCTATCCCCATGGTCGACTGGCGAATGGACGGCCCGAGCTCCCCGTGCTCAATCGTGTAGCTTTCCATCATCAGGCCTGAGAACTCTCCCGAGGCCAAGTTGGGATAGTCATATGTGAGCCTCAGGTAGACGCCTTTCCGCGTTTCTCCAATCATCTCTGCGAATGACGAATCGCCCTTCTTGACGACCAGGTTGGAGCTCGATATCGACGGAGGCCTTCTGTAACTCCAGATCGCCCCTCCGCGAGAGGAGCTGCCGGTACTCGGTACCGAATCCTTCCCTGCGGTGTAGCTATCGTACAGGTATGATTTCAGGACTCCCTTTTCGATTATCGGCGTGAGCCTCGAAGGCGTACCCTCTCCGTCGAATGAGTAGCTGCCAGTCGCCCACTCGATCCGGGGATCATCGTGAATTGTGAAAGATCGCGGTGCCAGCCTCGAGCCCAGTTTGCCAGCAAGGTAGCTCCTCTTGCGCTGAATACTCTCAGCGTTCACGCCGCTCCCGATGGCCGTCGACAATATGAAACCGGCGGCCAGCGGATCGACGACGACAGGATAGTCGCCGGTCCGGATCTTGGTTTGACGAAGACCAAGTATCGCGTGTTCCATTGAGTTCCGGCCGACCTTCGCGATCATCGACTTCTCGAGCTTGCGGCTTGACCCAGCGTCAAAGCCAGAGAACATTGCAGCGCCCGACCTCGCTACCGACTCGGCACCCATCTCGCAGAAGGACATTCTCTGCGAGGAGCTGAACCCGTTGCTGTTGGCGAGCGCCAGCCCGGTCTCGCCCACGCTCACATTCGCATTGACGGACGTAATCCTCTTGTCATCTCCCGCAATGTCCGAAAGCTCGATGGCCATCGTGACGATGTCCGCTGGCTGGAGCCCCGAAATCCGCTTGTCGAACAGTCCGCCAACCCTGGTCGGGCGGGCTGACCCCGGAAGATCCTTGAATTCTGGGTCAGGAGTCCCGGACTTCGAAAGAGAGACCGCCAGTTCCGCAGCGGTCTTAATCGCGCGGGGGTCGTGACCCGTGCATGACGAGAAACCTGAACATCCGTTCTTGAACGCTCTGATGGCCACACCAGGGTCGAGAACGCTGCTGGCCTGCTTCATAGATCCTTTCTCTATCTCAGCTGATGAGTAGCGCGACTCGGTGACGAGGACATCACAGCAGGATGCCCCGAGCTTCACCGCATGTTTCACAGTTCGTTCCGCAAGCTGGATCATGTCTACCATGGAATCACCCTCAAGCGAGGCCTCCAACGACCACATCGGCCACGCATATGTGTGGACCGCCGTCAGACACCCTTACGGACTGCCCATTCTTGCCGCAATAGCCAGGCTCGCCCAGGGAGAAGTCCTTGCCTATGCCCTGGACATTGTTCAAGACCTCGAGGATCACGCCTGAGAGAGAAGCATCTCTGTACCTCTGTCCGACCTCTCCGTTCTTGATATCATAAGCCTCATCGCACTTGAACATGAACTGCCCTTTAGCGGGTTCGACATACCCGTATTGACTGCCCTGAATCAGAAGACCATGCTTCAGCTCCTCGATGAGTTCATCCTTCCCCCAATCGCCTGGCCCGATGTAGGTGTTGCTCATTCTTATGATCGGGGGGCTGTCGTATCCCTGGGACCTGGAAGATCCATTGGGCTTCACGCCCATGCGACCGCTTGACTCGAGGTTGTGCAGGAACTCCTTCAGGATGCCGCGCTCTATCAGGACGTGCTTCTTCGCTTTCACGCCTTCCCAGTCCAATGAAAAGTATCCGAACGTACTCTTTATCGTGGGATCGTCCACGAGGGTGATGCCCTCGTCTGCGACCTTCTTCCCCAGGCGTCCTTCAAGAACTGACGCGCCTGCGAGTATTGCGTCCGCTTCACATGCATGCCCGAACGCCTCATGAGCCATCGTACCAGTCATCTTGCTGTCCAGTATGCACGTGAATTTGCCTGCTGGAACGGGCTTGGAATCGAGGAGCCGTAGTGCCTGAGCCGCTGCCTCTTCTCCCAATCGAACAGCGCCCCCACTACTCATCAATTCGTAGCCGCCCACGCTTCCAACGGAAGCGTGCCCTCTCTGGAGAACGCCGTCGGATTTCGCATATGCGGAGCAAGCGCCAAGAACCCATCTCTCTTTGGTCCTGGCCAGCGTACCGAATGAGTTTGCCACTATCCGATCCACCTCCAGGTCGTCATAGCGGGAATTCGTGCTCGTGATCCTTGAATCGAGCGTACGCATGGACTTGTCCTGATGTAGCGCGAATACCAGTTTGTCTTCGATTGGCACGTCGGTCGGTTTCCGCTTGCACCTGTATTCCTCTGATTTCCTGACAGCGGGTGCGCCGATGATCTTGAAGGAATGCTTCGCCCTTGCCTTGGCGACTTTCGCCATCCTCACTGCCGAAGAAGCCGCTGCCTTCATAGATGCGGCTGTCGTCGAGTTCGTGGATGAGAATCCCCAAGCCCCTCCGGCGAAGGCCCTGATTCCGCAGCCGGATTCCTGCTGCGCGGTCAGTGTCTTCGTCTTGCCATCCATTATCACGATGTTCGTGCCAGTGGATGCCTCAAGCCTGAGGTCAGCGAATTCCGCACCCAGCCTGAGCATGTAGTCGATCGTCGTTTCAGCGAGATTCTCCAACGAGATACCTCCGGACTTCTCCCCTAAGTACGACACCACAATTCAAGCTATTCCCTGTCAGGTCCGCTGGAAATCGCATGCGCTCTCCGCGGCACTGACGAATATTCCCGTGGATATCATCTGAGCTACCTTCTCGATCTCACCGGCGAGGGATCTGTCCTCCTCCAGCGGCGGGACCTCCTTTCGAAGGACGGTCTTGACTTTCTCGACCGCAGGGCTAGAGCTAAGGTGGATGAAATCGAGGCCTTGGGCAGCCGCGATAAACTCGATGGCGATGACCCGCCTGGAATTCTCGACGATTTGCCGCGCTTTCCAGGCAGCGATCGTGCCCATGCTGTTGTGATCCTCCTGGTTTGCGCTTGTGGGAATAGAATCGGCCGAAGCCGGGTGCACCAGGACCTTGTTCTCGGAGACGAGGGATGCCGCGACATATTGGGGGACCATGAGCCCTGAACAGACCCCGCCATGCCTGGTCAAGAACGGAGGCAGTCCGCTCAGCTTTTCATCCACCATGCGCGCGGTCCGCCTCTCCGAGAAGCTCCCCAGCTCGTGAACCGCCAGACCCAAGAAGTCCATGGACAGCGCTACTGGCTGTCCGTGGAAGTTGCCCCCGGAAACTACAATTCGGTCCTCGGGGAAGAATAGGGGATTGTCGGTCGCGGAGTTCATCTCGACCTCCAGAACGTCCTCCGCATACCAGATTGCTTCCAAGCTAGCGCCGATGACTTGCGGGATACATCTGAGCGAATAGGCGTCCTGGACCTTGGGACAGTCATGGTGCGAGACCATTATCTCGCTCCCTTTCAGCAGGGAAAGCATGTTCCGAGATACGCGCAACTGACCCTTGTGGGGTCTCACCTGCGAGATCCTCATGTCGAATGCCGATGAAGTGCCCTTCAACGCCTCCACGGACATCGCCGCGGCCAGCTGAGCGTTGTCCGCTAGGACGGCAGCGTCCTTCGCGGCAAGGACCCCGACAGCTCCCATCGCCTGCGTTCCGTTGATCAACGAGATCGCTTCTTTTGGCTCCAAGGACAATGGAGAGAGCTTCTTCCGTCTAAGTGCGCGGACTCCAGGCTCATATCCATGACCAGCCTCCGCTTCCCCCTCTCCTATCATCGCAAGGCCAAGATGCGCTAGCATGACGAGATCGCCGCTTGCGCCGACGGATCCTTGATGAGGAACGCTCGGATGGACCTTCTTGTTGAGCATGTTGACCAGCATGTCCACTACGTCCGGCCTCACGCCCGAGTAGCCTTTGGCAAGAGCGTTCGCCCTCAGGAGCATCATCGCTCTGACAATCTCAGTCGGATATAGGTCGCCGACTCCACATGCGTGGCTTCGGAGAAGATTGACCTGAAGGTTCTTGAGCTCCTCGCGCGGGATCTTCACATCGACGAGCTCCCCGACCCCTGTGTTGACGGCATAGATCGTGCGTCCGTCCTCCACAAGCTTCTCGAGCGCTCTGCGAGAGGTCAGCATTCGGTCTTTAGCGCCTATGGTCAAATCGACTCTGACCATCTCTCGCGCCACGCGGGTGACCTGTTCGATGGTTAGGCTGTTGCCGTCGATCCCAACATGTCCTGTGGGCTTTCCGTCTGTCATGGCATGACCGCCATCATCCAACACGCGTATGATACTAGCGATATCTCAAACTAGTGGAGCAATGCCTCATGGGGCCTTCTCTTTGACTGGGACGAACTTGTACCCGTAGTGTATGACGCCGGAAGGTCCCTCATCGCTGAGCTTCCTCAATGTCACCCGGACGGGAGTGCCGATCTTGAGGTCACACGCCTCGCAGTCGATCACCTGGCCGGTCACCCTGACGCCCTCCTCCATCTCGACCATGGCCACGACGTAAGGCTTTTGCATCGAGAGTTCCTCAAGCCCTTCCTGAACCTCCGTGAGCGAGAATATCTTGCCCTCGCCCTTGAGCTTGATCCTCTCTATCTTGCCGACGCTCTTCCTGTGGCAGACTGGGCATATTGCTCTCGGGGGGAAGAAGTGACGACCGCAACTGTTGCATTTTATGCCGACCAGATTGTACCTGCTCGGGTTCTCCCTCCAGAATCTCGGTGCAGTTGCCATCTCAACCCCTCCTGAACAGGTGAACGACGACCGTCGCACCGGTTCCACCGACATTATGAGTGAGCCCGACAGTGGCGTCTTTGACCTGTCTCTTGTCCGCCTTTCCCCTCAGCTGAGCGACTATCTCGACTGCTTGGGCCAGACCGGTCGCCCCGATCGGGTCCCCTCGGGCCTTGAGGCCTCCGGATGAGTTCACCGCGACCTCGCCGGTCAAAGAGGTCAGGCCAGCCTCCGTGGCCCTGCCGCCCTCGCCCTTCTTGAAGAATCCGAGGTCTTCGATGGCCAGGATCTCGCTTATTGTGAAGTTGTCGTGCACCTCAGCGACATCAACATCCTTCTGAGTCAGGTTCGCCATCTCGAACGCTCGCTTGGCGGCGACCTTCGTCGCCTCCATCGTGCATATGTCCTTTCGGTCATGCAAGGATAGGGAGTCGCTTGCCTGGCCGGTGCCGATTATCTCTATCGGAATCTCTGTGTACTTCTTTGCAGCCTCCAACGGGCACAAGACGACCGCTGCCGCCCCATCCGAGCTCGGGGCACAGTCAAACACTCTGAGCGGTGAGGAGACGAGCGGAGAAGACATGACCGTCTCTCTGGTGATCTCCCTCTGGAACTGGGCTTTCGGGTTGAGAGATCCATTCTTGTGGTTCTTGACTGCGACATCGGCTAGCTGTTCTCTCGTAGTCCCGTGCTGATGCATGTGCCTGTGGGCGATCAGAGCGTGCAGAGCTGGGAAGGTCGCTCCCAGGACTGTCTCCCATTCCTGGTCCGCAGCCGATGATTGAATCATCGCGGACTCAACATCGCTAACGTCGGTCATCTTCTCGGCGCCTCCGACCACCACGATGTCATGAAGGCCGGACGCGACGGCAAGGAATCCCTGTCTCAGAGCCAAGCCACCGGAGGCGCCCGCGGCCTCGACCCTGGTTGCCGGGACGTGATCTCGCGCAAGGCCCGCATAGTCTGCTATCAAGGCGCCGATGTGCTCCTGCTCGATGAACCTGCCAGCAGACATGTTGCCCACATACAGTGCATCTATCTTGTCGGCAGTGATGTTCGCATCCGCGACTGCGGCGAGCCCTGCCTGGATGCCGATGTCCCTGAAAGAGTAGTCCCACAGCTCACCGAACTCCGTGTCGCCAACGCCAATTATCGCCACGCGCCTCATCGTCACTCACTCCCCAGGATTATCTTGCCCCTGAACTTCGCATAGATCGCGTAGTCGAGGAACTTTAGGTTCGTGTTGAGCTCCTTGATCGTTGGAGCCTTGTGTCTCGCATATTTCTCGATCTCGTCAGTGACATGAATGTCGAACGCGTCTGATCCCGCGCCCGAGCCATATGCGACTGCGAAGATCCTGTCCCCCGCCTTCGCCTCGTCGAGAATCGCCGCGAGTCCTAGCGGAACCGCTCCGGAATACGTGTTGCCAATGAGCGGGGCGAGCAAGCCAGTCTTGATCTGAGGGTCCGTGAACCCGAGCTGCTTTGCCACCCTCGTTGGGAACTTGCCGTTCGGCTGGTGGAATACTGCGTAGGTGTAGTCCTTTGCCGTGGAGCCTGTCCTTTCCATCAGGCCTTTGGCGCCGTTCAGGACGTGTTTGAAGTATGCTGGTTCTCCAGTGAATCTGCCGCCGTGACGGGGGTACATCTCACCCTCCCTTCTCCAGAAGTCGGGGGTATCGGTCGTGTAGGAGTATGTGCGATCTATCGTCGCGATCATCTTCTCCGCGCCGATCAGGAATGCAGCTCCGCCGGCAGATGCTGAGTATTCCAGAGCGTCGCCGGGCGCGCCCTGCGAGGTGTCGGCCCCTATCGCCACTCCGTACTTCACCATCTCCGATCCGACGAGCCCCATGCACGTCTGGATCCCTGCAGTCCCCGCCTTGCACGCGAACTCGTAGTCGGCAACAGTGAGATGGGGAGACGCTTCGATGGCCTCGGCGACGATGGTTCCGCTCGGCTTGACCGCGTAGGGGTGAGACTCCGAGCCGACATACAATGCTCCGATGTCCTGAGGATTCACCTCGCACCGCCTCATCATGTTTCTAGCAGCCTCGACAGCGATCGTGATAGTGTCCTCATCAGGTGACGGGACCGATTTGCAGTTGATCATGAGTCCTTTGCTCATGGACTTGCCGTCGACTCCCCAGACCTTCCCGATCTCTTCGGGCGTTATCCTGTAGCGTGGCACATACGCTCCGTAACTCACGATTCCGACTTTCATGCAGACATCCCCTAACACTTCTCATCCAAGTGATTGAAGGCCCTCAACGAGGTCTCCAATTGCCATCTGGGTACGTATGAGTGGGATTCCCTCGAGCTCGGCGAGACGAATCGCGAGTTCGTCGACCTGCTCGGGCTTCTGGTAAACAACCATCGCAGGCTTGAGCGGATGGGCTCTGATCGCAATCATGGGGGATCTGCCGAAAGTAACGCCGGTGAAGATTAGCGCTCTCTGGCTGCTCCATCCGTAGATCTTGAGATAGTCGAAGGAACTCAGCGATGTGATCGCTCTGAGGCTGTCGATCACGGTGTAGCCGTGGATGTGCTTGTCGAGCGATATTGCAGGTGTCAGGCTCTCGCCTTTGATCTTGTTGACAAGATCCGACGCAAGGATCTCGACGGCGAATTCCTTGATCGAGATGATAGAATCGGTCTTGGCCGCGAGAGAGTATTGCTTTAGGATCGTTCCACCCGTCTTCTCGTCGATGTCCAGGAACGCATCCACAATCTTCCTGACCGTGACGATGCCGGGTGATTTCCTCCTGCCCGCCTCGTAATCGCTTATGACTGATGGCGAAACGCCGAGGTGCTTGGAGAGTTCTTGCTGAGAAATATCGAACTGCTCCCTCCACTTCCGAATCGTCTTTCCCGGCTCTTCAGAAAGGCAGATTTCGCCAGCGATCTTCTCTCTAACCTGGTCCCGCATGCGGTTAGGAGACGATTGTCGATATTTATATTTGTCGTATCTCGTTATCGGCAAAAGACGATTGCGTCTGGCTAGGGCGAAATGAAGGTTTGCGTGTCAAGATTTCGCACGAGCCGTGAGATTATTCTTCTCTCGAAATCGGGCCGTAATTCAGCTAGCAACGAGTCTGCAAATCCACAGCGAGGGGACGTGCATTACGGATAAATACAAAGGCCCATCTATCCCCAATCGCCCCGACACCATGGGGTAGTGGTCTAGCTTGGTATGATCCGTGGTTCGGGACCACGTGACCGTCGGTTCAAATCCGGCCTACCCCACCATCACTGCTTCTAGTCCTCTGTCAATCGTCGAAGATGAAGAGCTGGTCGATGGTCATCTTCAACGCTTCCGCGATCAGATGGGCCCAAGGCTCTCTGCCACGGTAGAGAAGTTGTCTCGACCTCGCACTAGGCTGGTGAATGCGCATCCCTATGCCAAGAGGGTACTATTGCCGCACCAAGCGCGTCCTTGACGAAATCAACTTCCGGTCCAGACAGGGGCGGTCCAAGCCGTCACGCCCTCCTCCCCTGAGAGATTCGACGCAGTGGTCACTCTCAAGTAGAAGTAGTGGGCGCTGTCCGATGTCAGCGTCGTCGTCCATTGGACTTTCGCGCTGTCGAACTTCGTGCTCGTCACAACCACTCCATGGTCGGATACAATCTCGACAAGCTTGATTGCGTCAACCGCGCCGTCGGGATCCGATATCTGGACTGAGACCTTGTATGAGCCCGTGGGGGACAGGATAGATCCCATGACAGCTCCGTTGAGCGTATAGGAGATCTGCAGGTTCTTGTCCTGCGTCGCGTAGCCCCTACTAGCCCTCATGGCCGCGTAGAGATTCTCGGGGCTCAAGCTGGGAGCAAGCAAGACTGTCCTGACCTCGGAGCCCGAGATCCAGTTCGCGGAGTGTGTGTCGGAGTTGGCCGCGGGCATAACGTGCCAGCCTGCGTCAAGCGCCCAGATGTAGCTCAATTCGTAATACGCTTTCTCGAGATTCTCAAGGACGCACATGCCTTGGTCGCGAGCCGCAGTATAGTAGGCGAAGTCGAAGAAGTTCGACATCGGCGATTCATTGAAACCCATATCGTAAGGTCCGGAATAGTATGTGGGGTGATTCCACTGGCCAAGAGCTCCTGTCTGCGCCAGCCAGTCATATAGGGACGGCAAAGCTTCATGAATGCTCTCTTGTAGGCCGTTGTTGTAACCATGTCCGCCAGGATTCCCAGTCTCGTCGTAAATCTCGGTCGTGTTGTATACGTTGACCTCTCCCGCCCAGGGCAACCACAACTCATAGCCTGCCATTGCGACGAAGTCCTTGGAAGTAAGGGTCTTGGCAGCGAGCAATGTGTCGGCCCAAAGCTCCGGCGTCATCATAATCTGGCCGTACGGGTAGTGAACGTGATCGGTTGTGGCCATGAAATCCGCGCCGGCCTTCTTCGCGGCTGCGAACGCGTCCCACGGCGTACCTTGTCCATCGGAGTATCCTGTGTGAGTATGAAGGTCTCCGAAATACAAGTTGTAGGCAGTCGTCTTCTCCCTGCTTCCTGCAGAACTTGCGTTCTGGCAGGAGAATGGCACCACAACAATTGCGACCGCCATGACGAATAGGGCGGCCTGCATTGTTCGCTTGAACATGTTGTCTCTTCCCCCCAAGCCAAAAGGCTACTGGCGCCCGTATGTCCGAAGAGAAATATAATGGCTTCCTGCTTTCGGACGCCTGTCATTTTGCCAGCAGTTAAGAGATGGTGTAGACCAATCTCACTGATCTTTCTTCCGAATAACGCCCGCTGCTTTGACAAACACGTATTTATCAAGGAACGTGCTTCCCAACAACGAGCAGGTGTAATCTAGCTGGTTAGGATTTTGGCCTTCCAACTCTTCCAGAAAAGAATATAAAATTGGAGAGGGACGAAAGCCAACGGCCCGGGTTCAAATCCCGGCACCTGCACTTTCGTTCCGTGGAGTTTCAGTTTAGCCCTTCTCGCAATTCTGCAATCGGTCTAAGCCTCGTTCTCGTTCTCTCCGAGCACAGGGGTGTGCGCCAAGGCATACATTTCGTCGAACTGCCTCGACTCCGCCAGTGCTAGTGGCTGGACGAAGCAGTGCGGGTGGAAACCGGCAACCTTCGATCTCGTGTAGCTGTCGGTGAATTCCTCGTCTTCCATCATTTTCTTTGGCTTGGCTCTCCTCAGTCGTACCATTTCAAACACCTATCCTGCGATTTCACTCGCCTCGGGCTCTAGAGAGACGCTCATATCGGCCTGCAGACTCCGATCTATCTCAGACAGATCATTCAGGAGCTGTGAGATGTCCGTGACATCTTCTCCAAGGCTCGACATCTCGTTCACGAGATCCTCGAGGTCCTGAAGTGTGTGGGTTTTCGCCCACTGTATCGCTTGGACATTTCGGACTGCTGCCTTCAACGCGTCCCTGTGCTTCATTGCATCCCATCCTAAACGGTTTTGTCTGACGATTTGTCAGCTGTTTCACCGTATATCGCTCACACATATTTATACATTCCCTGAATGACGCAGTCTTCGGCCAGAATCGTCTGACTATGGGACGGATCACTTACGAGAAATCTCGTAGAGATTTCTATAGCTGGATTCGTTGGACATCGCATCGAGCAGTCAATCTATGCGAAATCCTCGTCGGACGAGATACTCGCGCTTCTGAATCCATACCGCAAATGGTCAGACGAAATGCTGGAAACTCTTTTATCAAGCCAAGCGTATAGAGTCGCAATCAGCCAGGTGGACTGCTTTGGGCCTACTTGACACCCTCTTGAACAAAGAGAAGAAGCTTCTGGAGAGATCCAAGAAAGAGCTGGCAAGAGCCGATTCGCTCGACAGGAGCGGAAGATCGAATGATGCTCTCGCGGAACTCGAGAAGATCAGTGCGCTTCTCAAGGAGAATATGCTTTTCATAGGAAAGATGAGACTGGACTTCTCCAAGGTGTTCACCCAGCTTGGCGATAGCTACCTTGCCCACGACAGGGCGCAAATGGCGCAGGACGCAGCTAAGGTCGCTCTTCAGCTGGATCCGAAGAACGCAGCGGCGATGGGCGTGGAAGGTCGTTCGGCGCTCAGGCTTGGCATGACCGAGCAGGCTCTCGCATCGCTAAGGAACGCAGTTGCGGTTTCGCCTGACGCAGAAAGCCTGTGGTCAGCGCTTGGAGAGGCGCAAGATGCAGTTGGGGACTTCGTCGGCGCAATCGAGAGCTACAAGCGCGCACTCGCAATCAACCCTCTTGGCATCCGCCATCTTGACAAAATACTCGCGCATTCGCCCAACGACCTAGATTTGATCAAGAAGAAAGGATCGACGCTGAGCAAGTTGCAGAGGTACGACGAGGCCGCGGGCACGTTCCAGTCGGGAATCGACATAGAGCCAAAGGACAAGGATTTGTGGATAGGCATGGCGGCTGCGCTCAACTCCGCAGGGAAGAGCAAGCAGGCGATTGATGCTCTCAACTCCGCCCTCAAGATTGACCCAAACGACGTCTACTGCCTGGACAACCTCGGCAGGATCCTGCACAAGCAGGGCATGCGCGACGAGGCGCTGGACAAGTTCACGAGGGCCTCTGAGATCGACCGGGGGAACAAGGTCGTCTGGAACGAGCTCGGGGTAGTTCAGGAGGAGCTCGATCTGCACGACAAGGCTCTGGAATCCTTCAACCAAGCGTTGAGGATCGACCCAAACGACATCAACGTCCTCAACAACAAGAAGAAAACTCTGCTGAAGATCGCGCGCTACTCGGACCTGATCGACGTCTGCGACAAGATACTCCTGGTCAACCCTCGGGACCACGATTCTCTCTTGGACAAGGCGAAGGCGCTGTTCGCATTGAAGAGATACGATGAGGCGCTGACCTTCTCAGATGCTGCTCTCAACCTTGCGCCGAAACAAAAAGAGGCGATGCTCCTGAAGAAGGAGTGCCTGATCATGTTGGCCAGGCACGGCGACGTCATCGCGTGGTCTGCAAGGATCCTCGAGGTCGACCCGAACGACTACGCAACCATGCACGACAAGGGAGTCGCGCAGCTGAAATCCGACCGCGCGCAGGAAGCCATCAAGACCTTCGAGAAGGCTCTGAGGACCGCGCCGGACCCGCTGCCGTTGCTCGAAAGCTTGAAGGATGCGTACAAGAGATTGCAGAAGGACGACCAGGTGGTGCACACCTGCGACAGGATAATCGCCATCGACGAGAACAACAAGGTCGCACACTTCGACAAGGCTGTCGCCTTGGACAGAGCGGACAAGTTCGAGGAAAGCCAGGCGGCGTACAGGATCGCGTTGAAGCACGATCCCAAGAACCCGGAGATCTTTTTCAACATGGCTGCACTCTTCCTCAGATCTGGCAAGGCAAAAGAAGCCATGGACTACTCGAAGCAGGGTATACAGGTGGCCCCGACGAATCATGCCTTGTGGAAGATCAGGGGCGACGCCAGCTTCAATGCGAAGGACTACGAAGAGGCTGTAGCTGCCTACTCGAAAGCGGTGGAAATCGATTCGAAGGACCATGCGAGCTTCTCTAGACTCGGTCGGACGTTCATCGAACTGAAGCGGTACGAACAGGGCCTGATGGCGTACGAGCATGCGCTCCAGTTGGACCCGAAAGAGGCTGATGGGTGGTTCCAGAGGGCAGTGGCGCTTGACTGGCTCGACCGTAGCCAAGACGCGCTCTCCTCGGTTCAACAGGCCATCAAGCTTAAGGCCACGATGCCAGAGTTCAGAGTCAAGGAAGGCGCACTGCTAACGAAGCTTGGCAAACCGGATGACGCTCTCAGGGCTTACGACGAAGCCCTCAGACTGTCGCCGAGGAACTTGGCGGTTCTGAACTCGAAGAAACATCTGCTGAAATCACTGAAGAGGAACGAGGAGGTCGTCGCGGTCTGCAACGAGATCCTCCAGTTGGCCCCCAAGGACAGAGACGCTCTGATCGACAAGGGCAGCGCTGCGCTGTTCCTGAAACGAACGAACGAGGCGCTCGTCTGCTTCAACAAGGCCCTCGAACACGATGCAGACAACCTCGACACGCTTGAGCTGAAGAAGATGGCGCTGATTGCACTCGATGACCCGGAGCCTGTGGTCGCTGTTGCTGACCACATCCTGCGCCTCAGTCCGAAGAACAAGAACGCGTTGGCGGACAGGGCTAATGCGCTGGAGAAGCTGGGGAGGGCGGATGAGGCCATCAGGAGTTACGAAATTGCCCTCACTCTCGACCCGAAGGACATCTTTCTCTGGAACAGGAAGGGGCTCCTGCTGTTGGGCGCGGGCAACCCCGCTCAGGCAGCGGAAGCGTTCGACTACGCGATCAAACAAGACTCCAATCAGCCATTCGTGCTGAACAACAGGGGAAAGGCGTACCTCGAGCTCCGAAGGTTCGAGGAATCGCTTGCGGATTTCAAAAAAGCGATCAAGATATTGCCCAATGTTGCCGAGTTCCACACGAACCTAGGCAGAGCGCTTGCCAGCCTCGGCAGGTTCGACGACAGCATTGGGTCCTTCAACGAGGCGCGGACGCTAGCCCCCAAGGATGCGTCCACCTTCAAGTACATGGGCATGGCACTGCTGAAACTCAACAGGGTCTCTGAAGCGCTCGGAGCATTCGACGAGGCGATCAAGCTCGGCTCGAACGACAAGGATGTCTGGAAGAGCAGGGCGAAGGGTTTCGAAGCGATGGGCGACAAAGAGGAAGCAGTGAGATCGTACATGAAAGCCCTGGAGGCCGATCCCGGGGACCAACCGGCATGGTACAGGCTCGGCCTGTTGCACCTTGAGATCGGAAGATTCCTGGACGCGAACGCCTGCTTCGACAAAGCGCTCGACCTCGACAGCAGCAGCCCGAAGATATGGATGAGCAAAGGGTTTGCCATGGAAAAGCAGGGCCTTCTCGAAGAGGCAGTGGGATCATACGACCGGGCGATCGGTCTGGACTCGAACGACAAGGAGGCTTGGAAGAGCAAGGGGCAAGTCCTGCTGACCCTCGGCCGGGCGGAACCCGCCCTGCGATGCTTCGACCATGCGCTCAGCATCGATCCGTACTTCGAGGCCGCCTCGGAGGGCAGGAAGCAGGCCGAGGAAGACATACGCAAGAACAAGATCGAAGATTATGCGCGCTCCGTTCTCGAGTTCGAATACGGCCACGGCAGGCCCGTTACAAAGGAGGAGGCGTTCAAGGTTTGCGGGATCCCGTATGCGTTCCTTGGGGACGTCCTCGAATTCCTGAGCGGCAAGGAGAACATCAGCCTCACCGGTACCACACGAGAGGAATCTGACAGGTACGAGAAGATGTCCAGGGAGGTCCTCGTGAACACGATGGACAAGCGCGACCTTGCGGAGCACGGTCTGAGGCTGTGCGACATCACGGTCAACTTCCCTGACATCAGGATTTCGAGCGCCAAGAAGATCCTAAGCTACATACAGGCCGTCGAAGAACACGAATTCAGCACGAAATCGACCGATCCACAGACCGAGGCACTCCTCAGACAAGCGCTCGAGCTGCCGAACGACCAGAAGAACGTTCTCGGGCTGATAAGGAATCTCGGCATCGGGGCGTACTGGGCGAGACAGATAGTCACGATCCTGCAGACTTTCGAAGGGGCGGGGTTCGCCACGCCGACCGTAGCGCTGAGATCTATCGTCAGCGAGAGCTACGGACACTATTCCCCATATGACGAGCGCGCGGCCAGGCGCGAGATGCCCTTGATGGAGGAGCCTTCCCGCCCATCAGAGCGAAGGAGAGAGAGACGCCGGGAAGAGGCACAGCCCGAGGAGAGATACGAGGAAGAGCGTGAGCCAAGGGCAGCCCAGAGATACAGCCGCGAGACTGAGGTGCCCAGGGAGAGAATGCGTCCGAAGCCATCGAGGGAACGGCCTGCGAAGGAATCCGAGCGAGCGCCCCAGGAAGTGCAATCGGACCTGGTCGGACGCAGATGTCTGTTCCATGGAGGCATTGCAGTCGCCAGGTGCAGCAAGTGCAAGGCGGTACTATGCAAGGAATGCATCAGAGGATCGGACAGATGCCCGAGGTGCAACACGCCTCTGCACGCGGTGGAGGAGGCAGGAGATAGGAGCCGTTCCCGAAGCCGTGAACCCGAGGAAGAACCTGAAGAGGAGATTGAAGAGGAACGGGATGACAGACCTCGCAGGAAGTACAGAGAGCCGCAGAAGCCCGCTCGAAAGAAGCCTGAAGAGGACGATGACCTGTCCAGGTTGTGAGCGAGGACATCCTCAGTGCGCATAGCGAGAATTTCCTCAAGCGATTTTATCTAGTGGCACATTAATCCGAACTCGGAGTTGTAGGGGCTAGGATTATGGGACGCATCGGACGAGGCTGGAAGCTAGCCAAGATGAGCTTGAGGGTCATACGGAAGGACAAAGAGATTTTGATATTCCCGCTCTTGTCCGGACTGATAACACTACTCATTCTGGCCAGTTTCTTTGTAGGGGCGTTCTTCGCGTGGGGTTTCGACGGCCTAAGCTCCACGGCTAACCAATGGGTATTCTACGTGTTCTTCGCTGTCTTCTACTTCGTAGCCTTCTTCATTTCGATATTCTTCAATGCCGCAGTCATTGGCTGCGCGACAATCAGATTGAACGGAGGAGACCCTACCGTCGCGGACGGCTTCAGAATCGCGGGTCAGAATATCAAGCAGATCATCCTCTGGGCGATATTCGCGGCCACCGTCGGGTTGATATTGAGGGCCATCCAAGAGAGGGTCGGGTTCATCGGGAAGATGCTCGTTGGAGCGCTCGGAGCGGCTTTCACGATCGCGACGTACTTCGTCGTCCCCGTTTTCATCTACGAGAAGCTAGGCCCATGGGCCTCGCTCAAGAGA
>JBGQAM010000032.1:0-19259 GCA_041494275.1 Thermoplasmata archaeon
ACCGACATCCTGACTCTCCCGGAGCTCGGGTCTGCTCTGGCGTCAGCAACCGCAGCTATGGGCAGGGAGCTCGACATCGTTGCCGTTGACTCTTGCGCTGGGGCGACTTTCGAGATGCTCTACGAGCTGTCCGGCCATTCGGATTTCCTCGTGGCATCTGAGAACAATGTACCGTTCCAAGGCCTGCCCTACACTCAGATCCTGAACGGACTCGCGGCCGAAACCGAACAGAGTGTAGAACGATTCAGCTCGGAGATCGTCCGAGACTACATCGAATCAGCTTGGACCGGGTCACCGTATTCCACGACGATGGCCGCGTTCAATCTCTCTTCCATGCAGCAAGTATTCGAAAGTCTCTCGGCCCTGGCCAGCACAGGCGGCAAGTACGAGCGGATATTCCACTCTGCCATCAATGATGCTCTAGCATCGGCCGAGCATTACGACACAGACTGGTACGTCGATTTTGGAGACTTCATGGACGAACTCCAGGGTCAGGATCAAATGCCCCTGGAGATAAGGACGCTTGCGATAGAGACCGCTCTGGCATACGAAGCGAGCATCGCCAGATTCGCTAAGTTCGACAACCCCGACCCGGCTGATGGCATACACATAGCACACGCAAGTGGAGCTGTGATTTACGCGCCAAGCGGCGGGTTCCCGGATGTCCCCTATGAAGCTCTGGCCATCGCGGACACGCCGTGGTACAACTTCTCAGTAGCCTCGCGAAGGACTGCCTTCACGAGCGACAGAGTGCTCGGACCAACACTGAGCTACTCAGACTCGCCTACGGATAATGACAACCTCTCGGATTCTGTTGAGCTCATTTGGCCCGAGAGCCATTCAAGCGTCGAGGCATGGGTCTTTAGGCTGGAACCCGGAGGATATGTCTTGTGCGAGAGAGTGACCTCGACGACCATGTCTCTAGAGGTATCTGGCTATCTCGGCCACCTGCTAATCGCGGCGAGCGCATCGGACGGGGGCGTTGCGGTCTCCTACGACGAGCTCAATGTCACGCTCTACGGGACAGGCGGTATAACGATCCTCGTGATGCGAGACGGCAGACTGTCCCAGAGCGATTATGATGTGCGAGTGACTGGAGGGAACTACGTAAGGTCCTTCCCCGCATCGAACGGATACCTAAGGATGAACATCTCGATTCCTACTGACTTAGGAATCGGGGACATGATCACCGTCGAGATCATGGACCCAGGATCAGACACGGTGTTGGGGACCGCACACGCTGTCGTGGAGCCGATTGACACGGCGGTCGAAATCGAGGTGTTCTCGCAAGGGGGAACTGGTTCAGGGTTCATCCTGCTGGCGTTCTTCTCAATACTACCGGGGCTGCTAACCCTCATTTTCGCAGCGATGATGTACCGGGACATCGTCAAGAAGAAGAGTGAATGAATTTAGAACCTCTTCCTGAAGAGGTACTTCAGATTTCCGAAGCCGTCGTTCCACGAGCTCAGCTTCACATCGCCTAAACGAGGGCGGTAAGCTATCGGCACTTCTGCAGCCCGCGACTTCTTGAAAGCCTCGATCTTGATCTCCTCGGAGAGCGCCATCCAGTCGCTTTCCAGCACGAGGTCCTTCAGGATCGATTTCCTGAAAACCCACATTCCACTCTGGGAATCCTTGACCTTGACCCTAAACAGCAGACGGGTCGTGGCAGAGAGGACCCAGTTGCCGAACCTGTGCTTCGCCCCCATCGCGCCTTTCTGCATTCTCGCAAACCTGTTGGTCGTGATGAAATCCAAGTTGCCACGTTCGAGCATGTCTAGCAGCGACGGTATCTCCGTGGCAGGGTAGGTCATGTCCGCGTCGAGGGTCGCCAGGAACTCCCCGCTCGCCTTCTCGAATCCCGTCTTGTAGGCCCTGCCGTAGCCCCGCCTGGGCTCGTCCACCAAGACAGCTCCGCGCTCAACCGCAATCTGCCGCGTCCTGTCCTTCGAGTTCGTGTCCACCACAAGGATCTCGTGCGGTCTCGACCCGAGGGCACTGTTCACCTCATCGATCACTAGGCCGATGCTCTTCTCTTCGTTCATCGTTGGGATGATGACAGACACCTTGCCCTCTTCCATCAGATCATCTCCCAGGGAATACGAGTCTGAACCGTCTGGGTTTCCTGCCGGCAGGCGGTGTGTAGGGTGAACGCTCATAGAACTTGCAAACGAGATAGCCGAGAACCGCGAACAAGAGTCTGGCCAGCGCCCACAGAGACTTCGACGTCTCAATCAGCCTCTGGGGCTTGTAGCTGGACCACAGCCGACCGTGTTTCATTGTCAGCTGCTTTCTCCCCCAGCCGTTCCAGAAGGCCTGCTTGAAGAACTTGATGAAGCTCTCCTTCATCCTGTGGTAGACTATGGCGTCCTCGTTGTATCCGAGCCCATAGCCCAATGAGACCGCCCTGTAGTTCATATCTATATCTTCCGCCGTGACGAACCAAGGGTCGAACCCTACCACCTCGTCCAGAACCTTTCGTTTCCAGGCCATGTTTCCGCTGGGGTACGAGACATCCATCCCTCGGTGGTAGAGCTCGACGCGATCGAGCTCCTGGAACGCGTGATAGCCGATGTTGATGGTCTTCCCAGCTGCGATGTCGTGGTCATTCAGCGTCTTTCTGAGTTCTTTGAGCCAGAACGGGTTCGCAATACAATCTCCACCGATAGTGGCGATCGCGTCTCCCTTCGCCTTCATGATCCCGAAGTTGGTGCTCTCGCCGCGTGTACCCGGCTTGTGATACAGGTGTATCTCCGGGTGCGTCTCCATGTACTTCTTGATGATCGCGACGGTGCCGTCCCAGCTGCCAGCGTCGACGATGACAATCTCCAAAGGCTTCTCCTGGGTGACGAGGCTGTCAAGAAGGTCCCTTATGTGGCGCTTCTCGTTCAGGAGATTCAGGACGATGCTGATCATCATGGTATTGATGCCCTCTGGAAACGTTTGCCCCATATTATGACTTTCATGTACTGCTGGCCTATTGCCTGTGAGCCAAGCCGTAGCCTATCCCCAAGTAACGCGCTCCTGCTTCTCTGACTGCCTCGGGGTCGAGACATCTGCGTCCGTCGACCACCACAGCGCGCCTCATCTGGGAGAGCTCCTTTTTCCCCAGCTTCTTGAACTCTGGCCAATCCGCCTGGACGATGCAGCCATCCGCACCTTTGAGACACTCCGCGGCGGACTGCGCGTACTCGATCGTCGGCATGACCTTGATGAAGTTGTCCATGGCCATCGGATCGAATGCGACCACCCTCGCTCCCCTGGCCAGTAACTCAATCACGAGTGGAAGAGCTCGAGTCTCCCTGATATCATCGACGCCTCCTTTGAATGCGAGACCAAGGACCGCCACCCGCTTTCCTTCGACAGACCCAATAGCCGTCTCCAGAATTCGAATGCCCTCAATTGGCTGTCGGCTGTTTATCGCAAGAAGTGCTGACAGCAATCTGGAGTCGTATCTCTCAGAGCGGGCCTTGTCCTTCAACGCCTTGACGTCCTTCGGGAGGCAACTCCCTCCGAATCCCAGACCAGGCTTCAGGAACAACGATCCAATCCTAGGATCCATGCCAGCAGCCTTCAACACGGGACCCGAATCAATCCCGAACCTGACGCACATGTTCGCAATCTCGTTGGAGTACGTGATCTTCGTAGCGAGGAACGCGTTTGAGGCGTATTTGATCATCTCAGCAGATCTCAGATCCGTTCTGATCTTCGGCGAATCTATAGGCTTGTACAGCTTCAGGAGAACATCACCCGAGCGCTTGTCAGCCGAGCCCACGACAATCCTGGAAGGCTCCATGCTGTCTTTGAGGGCGCTCCCTTCTTGGAGGAATTCGGGGTTCATGCAGATGCCGAAGTCGACCCCCGACTTCTTCCCAGATGCCTTTTCGAGGGTGGGTAGCACCACCGAGTCCGTGGTCGATGGGACGACGGTGCTCTTCATAACTATGACCTTGTAGTCTCTGCACTTGCGCAGAGCCTTCCCGACGCTTCTTGTCGCGGCCTTGACAGGGCGAATATCGATGCGTCCCGAGGGCAGCGAAGGCGTCTGAACACAGATGAAAACGATGTTCGAGTCTGTGACAGCAGAGACCACGTCCTCCACGGCCTTCATTCTTCTGATCCTCACGAGCTTCGCGAGCTCCTTCTCTAGGGGAGGCTCGTAGAAAGGCAGCTTACCTGAGTTCACCATCTTGACGCGAATCTTATCGATATCGGCGCAGACGACGCTATGGCCGAGCTTCCCGAACATGACCGCCGTGGCAAGCCCGACATAGCCGGCGCCGATGACGCATATCCTCATCGGCCCTTGAACTGGCTGGACTCATAATAACCCTTCTGCTCCCCGACCTCGATGTGCCAGGAAAGAGTTATATTCACACCAACCCTTCAATCGCCGGATGAAGGTCGTTATCCCAGCTGCGGGTCTCGGAATACGGTTCCTGCCAGCGACAAAGGCGCAACCTAAGGAGATGCTGCCCGTCGTCGACAAACCCGCCATACAATACGTTGTCGAAGAAGCTGTCGCGTCGGGAATGACGGACATAATCATAATCACGGGAAGAGGCAAAAGGGCGATCGAGGACCACTTCGACAAGTCCTACGAGCTGGAGCATAAACTCAGGGAATCCGGCAACTCTGAGGCCCTGTCCGAGGTCCAGAGGATCGCGTCGATGGCCGACATATTCTACATCAGGCAGAAGGAACAGCTTGGCCTCGGACATGCGATCCTTTGCGCGAAGAAGCATGTCGGGAACGAGCCGTTCGCGGTGATGCTTGGAGACGACATCGTGGTGAACGATCGGCCGTGCATCGGCCAATTGGTGGATGCCTTTGAAGAAATGGGATCATCGGTCGTCGGCGTCGAGCAGGTCCCGAAATCCAGGATTCACAGATACGGGGTCATCAAGGGCAAGAGGGTCAAGGACGAAATCTACAAGGTGGAGGACCTGGTAGAGAAGCCGTCGCCAGAGGAGGCGCCTTCGGACCTCGCAATAATCGGAAGATACGTTTTCGAGCCGGACATATTCACTTACCTCGAGAAGATAGGCCCCGGCAAGGGCGGGGAGTACCAGCTCACGGACGCGATGAGACTCCTCTGCCACAAGAAAGGGCTCTACGGTCTGCGTTTCAAGGGAAGGCGGTTCGACATAGGTAGCAAGGCCGATTGGGTCAAGGCGACGATCGCCCTGAGCATGGACCGAAAGGACCTCGCGGACGAGCTGAAGGACATCCATGACTTGTTCGACAAGAAGCGCTGATGCCTGGACAAGCCACCAATGTTTTCGCCAACGCCATAATCTATTATAGCTACATCGGGATTCCGCAGTCAGAGGTCCTATCTTTGAAGCTGATGGCCAAGTACTACAGAATAGATGGTGCGGACATCGGTGAGGACACCATAGTCCGAGACTACGTCAACCTCTACGGCTGCAAGATCGGCAAACGCTGCAGGATAGCAGCCTACACTGAGATACAGCGCGGGGTCACGATAGGTGACAGATGCAAGATCGAGGCCTTCGCATTCATACCGTCAGGCGTGACCATCGAGGACGAGGTCTTCATCGGCCCACATGCGTGCTTCACCAACGACAAGGTGCCCAAAGCGGTGGGCGACTGGGAGATGACTCCGACGCTGGTCAGGAGAGGCGCATCAGTAGGCGCCAATGCGACCATAGTCTGCGGAGTGACGATAGGCGAGAACGCGCTCATAGCTGCTGGCGCCGTGGTCACCAAGGACGTCCCGGCCAATGCAATCGTAGCGGGAGTCCCGGCCAGGAAGATCGGTTCGAGAGGAAAGGGCAAGCCGAAGCCAAACAAAGGAAGGGGTAAGAGATGAAAGTCCCAATCGCCCAGCCAGTCATGACAGAGAAGATGATCGAGGCCGCTGCGAACGCCTTGAGGAATGAGAGGCTGACGCTCGGCGAGAGCGTCTTCAAGTTCGAAGAAGCCTTCGCGAAAATGTGCGGGACGAAGCACGCCATAGCGGTCAGCTCGGGGACGGCGGCGCTCCAGCTATCACTGCAGGCCCACGGGGTCAAGGCAGGGGATAGGGTCGTCGCACCGGCCATGTCATTCGTGGCAACGACCAATGCTTTCGTCCCCTTCGGGGTAGCGCCTGGTTTTGCCGATGTGTCGGAGAAGGATTACACTCTCGATCCAGTGAAGCTGACGGCTGCGCTCGACAAGAAGACGAAGGCTGTGATCCCAGTGCATCTGTACGGCCATGTCGCGATGATGGACGAGATCAACGATGTCGCCAGGAAGAACAACCTCGTGGTGATCGAAGACGCATGCCAGGCGCATGGCGCTGTCTACAATGGCAAGAAGGCCGGTAGCCTTGGAAACGCTGGATGCTTCTCATTCTACCCGACCAAGAATATGCATGTTGGCGGCGACGGCGGCATGATCACCACCAATGACGACAAGGTCGCTGACGCCTGCTCCCGGATGAGGCACTGCGGCCGCAAGAAGGGGAGCAACTACGAGCACGACATCATAGGATACACTTACAGGCTGAACTCGGCCAATGCGGCGGTCGGCATCGAGCAGCTCAAGATGCTGCCCGAGTGGAACGACAAGAGGCGCGCTGCAGCCAAGATGTATGACCAGATGCTCAAGGGCGTCGGGGACCTCGTGCTTCCGCCTTCCGCGACCAGCGACGTCACTCCGGTCTATCACCTATACACGCTGAGGACCAAGAAGAGGTACGAACTGAAAGCGCACCTCGATAGCAAGGGCGTGGGAGTCGGCCTCAACTACGAGATACCGATACACTTGCAGCCAATCTACAAGGAGATGTTCGGGTTCAAGGAGGGCCTCCTGCCAGTGACCGAGAAGTGCTGCAAGGAGGTCATTGCCATCCCGATGTTCGCTGACATCTCTCCCGAGCAGATCAAGTATGTAGTCGACTGCGTCAAGGAGTTCTACGGGTAGATTCTCATGGCCAAGTACAATGTTGGAGTCATTGGCGTCGGATACTGGGGCAGAAAGATAGTCGACGAGTACACCAAGGTCGAGGAAGTCAACCTCATCGGGGTCTCGGACCTGGATGAGAAGAACCTCGCGTTCTGCAACGAGAGGTATGGAGTCAAGAACGGCTACTCGGACTACAAACAGCTCCTTGCTCAGAAAGAGCTCCACGCGGTCAATATCTGCACGCCGAACCAGATGCACTACAAGATCACGAAAGACGCTCTGGAGGCCGGGAAGAACGTCCTTGTGGAGAAGCCCATCACCCTGAACTCGAAGGAAGGCAAGGAACTCGTCGACCTGGCCCAGAAGAAGAAGCTGACCCTGTCGGTCGGCCACATATTCAGATTCAACAACGCGCTGACAGAGATCAGGCGTATGATCAAGGAAGAGAACTACTTCGGCAGACTGTTCCTGATAGAATGCGACTGGCTCAACCTTGAAAAGGCATTTCCGGACAGGGACGTCTTGTTCGACCTCGCGCCCCACATGTTCGACATCCAGAACTATCTGACCGACCAGTGGCCGGTCGAGATTAGCTGCATGGGCGGGCCGTTCAGGCGAAAGGACGGAGAGGAGACCGCATACGTCACGGCGAAGTTCAAGGACGGCATGATCGCCATGTCGAACATAAGCTGGCTCGTCCCGAAGAAGACGAGGCAGATATTCATCGCTGGCGAGTCGAAATCCGCCCTGATCGACGCTGTCGCTCAGAAGATAACGATCTACGAGAGCGGCTACACGAAGGAGCTCCCGATCCACCCGAACAACACGATCAGGGACGAGCTGGTGCACTTCGTGAAGACTTTCAGCGACCCGGCAACCGAGACGAGGAACAGCGGGACCATAGGCGTCAAGACCGTGGAACTGATCGAAGCGGCCAAGCGGTCGATGCATGAGGGAAAGGTAATCAAGGTCTGACCTGGCACACGGATGCCATTTTATAGCCGCTCGGGGGATTCACTCGTCGATGCCGTCGACTCTGATGCTGTTGTCGAACCCACACAGGCCAGACCCCAGAGTCCTGCTCGAGGCAAGGGCTCTGAGAAGCGCGGGATACGGCGTGCACCTCATAGCATGGGACAGAGAGGCTAGCAGAGCTCCCGAGGAGGACGAAGACGGAATCCACGTGATCAGGCTGGGACCCAAGTGCCCGTCGAGATCGGCAGGCAGGATACTGACTCGACTCCCAAGGTTCTGGGTGAGGGCGCTGGGGGCAAGCAAGGGCCTGGGATTCGAAATCGTGCACGCGCACGATTTCGACACGCTCCCGCTCGGGATGGCGATATCGAGGCTATCCGGAAGGCCGCTACTGTACGATGCCCACGAGTTGTACGCCAAGATGATCGAGAACGAGGTAGGACCGCTGTCACGGATCATATGGATGTGGGAGAGGAGATGCGCTAGAAGGGCCGAGGAGATAATCACCGTCAGCAACGCACTAGCCGAAGAGCTTTCCGTCGGAAGGAAGCATAGGGCGACTGTAGTAGCCACGAGTCAGGACCCATCCGTGATCGATGGAGCAGATGTCCGTGAGATCAGAGAAAAGTACGGGTTGAAGGGGTTCGTCGTGTCCTACCTCGGGTCTCTGGAGCCAGGTCGATTCGTGGAGGATTTCATCACCTCATTCAAACCCGAGGACAAGATCACTATGCTCATCGGTGGGAGCGGGACGTTGGAACCTCTGGTAGCGAAAGAGGCTCGGATCAATCAGGCCTTGAAGTTCATAGGGACGGTCGGTGCAGACGATGCTCTGAAGTTGACGTGGGCCAGTGACCTTGTCGTTGCCATGATGGATCCATCTAACCCCAACAACGTCATTGGAACCCCGGGCAAGATCATCAATGCCCTTGCGGTGGGTCGGCCTATGGTGACGACGGAGGGGCTCGACATTGCGAAGAAGGTGGAGGATGCGGGCTGCGGGATAGTGATTCCTTACAGCAAGTCTGCATTTGTCGAAGCCGTGCTGAAGGCTGCCGCGGACCCAGGAACCCTGAAGAGCATGGGGCAAAAGGGACGCAAGCTGTATGAAAAGGAATACTCCTGGACAAGCTCCAAAGAGGAGCTTCTGAGGGTCTACAAGGCTCTGATTCGGCCGTCCTAGGCCCACTTGTGGGCCTAAGTATTATATACTCTGGAAGGCATTTTATTCCCCGTCCGACACATGTCAGACTTCATGGGATGGGATGCAGAGAACAGCATTTGAGCTACGTTTCAATCACGCCACGTTTTCGCATCCCATTCGGAGTGGGATCGCATGTATCTAAAGGAGATCGAGCTCGAGAACTTCAAGTCTTTTGCGAGGAAGACCAGAATCCCCCTGTTGGAGGGCTACACAGCAGTAACGGGACCCAACGGCGCAGGGAAGTCGAACATCTCGGACGCCATCCTGTTCGTCCTTGGCCCGAAGAGCTCGAGGGTCATCAGGGCGGGGAAGCTCACTGACTTGATATTCAACGGCGGGAAGGACAAGAAGGCCGCGAAGGAGACGACCGTCAGTCTCGTCTTCGACAACACCGACCGCCTAATACCGATCGATTCCGAGAAGGTCAAGCTCACCAGGGTCGTGCGCGTGTCCGACAACGTGGAGGGATACTATTCCTACTTCTACGTGAACGAACGGAAATCCTCCTTGGGTGAATTCGACAACCTCCTTGCGAACGCGCGCATAAGCGCGGACGGCTACAACTTCGTCCAGCAAGGAGACATCACCAGGATCACGGAGATGACCAATCTGGAGAGGAGGAGAATCCTGGACGACATCTCCGGCATAACGAAGTTCGACGAGGAAATCCAGAGTGCGGAGAAGGAGAAGCTATCGGCCGAGGAGAACATCTCCAGGCTCAGCATCATTCTCGACGAGATAAAGAAGCAGATGAGGCAGCTCGACAACGACAGAGAAGGCGCACTGAAGTACAAGGACCTACACGACAGGATGGTCTGCGCCCAGGCTTCCTTGGCGGTCAAGAGGAAGGAGTCAATAGACCGCGAGATATCCTCGCTCAACGAGCAGGTCATTAACTACACTGCAGACAAGGAGAAATCCGAAGCGAAGAGGCAGGAGCTGGCCAAGCAGCTCGATGAGATCTCGGCCGAGCTCACAGCGGTCGAAGCCGAGATCACTGAGAGAGGCGGCGAAGAGGCCAAGGAGATCAAGGACAAGATCGACAGTCTCAGGATAGAGATAGCACGCGCCAAGGATGCTGTCCTGAACTCGGATGAGATGGTGGTCTCCCTGAAGGAGGTCAAGACTGCCCAGAACGAAGACCTGAAGGCGGTCGACAAGGACCTGAGTGGACTCGCGGAGAAACTCAAGCCCGTCAAGGCAGTGTTCGAGGAGAAGTCCGAACTGCTCGAGAGCAAGCGCAAGGAACTCTCGAAGCACCAGGACGAGATATCGAAGTCCGATTCAGAGCTAAGCGACCTCCAGAAAGAGGCTCTCGGCCTATCGGTCGAAGTCACAACGAAGGAAGAGAAGCTGCACGCGCTCAACCTAGAGCAAGACCGGCTGAACGAGCGCATGTCCAGGTTGAAGATAGACATTGCGAACCTCGAGGAGACTAAGAAGACCTACGAGTTCGAGTTCAAGGACGCCGAGTGGTCCATCAAGGAGTTGAAGAGCGAGACAAAGACCGCGACCCAAGGAACGAGGAAGCTCCAAGAAGAGTACCAGACCAAGAAGAACAAGGAGAAGAAGCTCCTCGAGCACTTCCAAGACCTGGAGAATGCGGTAAAGACCCTGACCAGAGAGTACAACCAGCTCAAGGCTGAGGCAGAGGCTGTGGACCAGGTCAGGAAGGGATACAACAACGCCGTCAGCACTGTTCTCGAGGCGAGGGACAAGGGCGCGATCAAAGGGATACACGGAACGATCGCCGAGCTGGCGGAGGTCGATGACGATTACGAGGCGGCGACGAATGTCGCTGCTGGCAACAGGATGCAATCCATCGTGGTCGACACGGACGCAGTCGCGTCGGAGTGCATCAGCTACCTCAAGAAGAACAAGATCGGACGAGCGACATTCCTTCCGCTCAACAGGATGGTCGACGGCAGACCGAGGGGGAAGGCCATACTGGCGGCCAAGAGCTCCCTTGGATTCGCGATCGACCTCGTCAAGTTCGACGAGAAGTACAAAACCGCCTTCTGGTTCGTCTTCGGCGACACCGTCGTCGTCAAGAACCTGGATGAAGCAAGGAGGCTCATGGGCGGCGTGAGACTGGTCACGCTCGAGGGCGAGCTCGCTGAAGCCAGCGGCGCGATGGTCGGAGGCACACTCGACAAGAACTTGATGAAGTTCGGTGCCCCTTCCGAGAGCAAGATCGACAAGAAGGCCGCTGAACTGCGGGTGGCGGTGGAAGAATCGGAGAAGATCCAAGCCGAACTGGCCCAACTGAAGATCGATATCGCGCAGCTCGAAACCGCGATAAGGGACGTCAACGCGAAGGACAGCGGGGAGAGCGTGAAGATCGGCTCGCTCGAGGCCAAGAGGAAGGAGTTCGAGCAGAAACTGACATCACTCGGAAACGAGCTCGACACCAAGAACAAAGAACTGGCAGAATCCCTGGACCTATTGGAGACGGCAAAGAAGGACCTGGACAACTTCCAGAGCGAGATCGACAAGACGAGGAAGAAGAAGGAGGCCAAGGACAAGAAGCTGCTCGAGGCCACGCCTCACGAACTGTCGAAACAGCTCAAACAGCTGGAAGCGGAAATCCTCGAACTCAACAACGAAGTCGCGAACCTGAACTCGGAGGTTCAGACGGTCACGAAGCAGATGGAGCTCGTCGAGGGCAGGAAGAACGAGCTGGTGGCTGGAATAGAGGCGACGAACGCCAAGATCGAGGAACAGAAGTCCAAATCAAAGCAGAACTCCGGGAAGCAGGAGCAGATGGATACCGAGCTGAAAGCGCTTCAAAAGATGGAAAGATCGATGGGCGACAAACTGAACTCGCTCAGGACCAAGCGCGATTCACTCTACAAGAAGAAGACCGATACTGATGGGAACATCGACAAGTTCACGACCAAGGTCCAGACGAGCTGCGACTTCGTCCTCAGCCTGCAGACCAAGGTGGCTGAGGCGGAGAAGAGACTCCAAGAATCAGAAACAGAGCTCGCTCAGTACTCGAATGTCAAGCTGCCCGATGAGATGCCTCCCATCGACGACCTCAAGGTCACCGTTGCCGAGTGCGAGAAGCAGATGTCGACCCTAGGAGCAGTCAATCTCAAGGCAATAGACGAGTACGAGGACCGCAAGACGCGGTTCGAAGGACTCAAAGACGAGATCAGCCAGCTGGAGAAGCAGAAGAGCAACCTGATGAAGCTGGTCGCCGAGCTGAACGACAAGAAGAAGCTCGGGTTCAACAAGATATTCGTGGCAATAAACGAGAACTTCAAGAGGATGTTCGCGGAGCTGTCCAACGGCGGCGAGGCAGAGCTCCTTCTCGAGAACGAGGAAGACCCACTGTCAGCCGGCCTGATCATGAAGGCGAGGCCGAAGGACATGAAGGCGGTGCGGATGGAGGCGCTCTCGGGCGGACAGAAGAGCCTGACCGCGCTTGCGTTCATATTCGCCATCCAGGCCTACGAACCGTCGCCGTTCTACTTGCTCGACGAGGTCGACATGTTCTTGGATGGCATCAACGCGGAGAATGTCGCCAAGGCCGTGAAGAGGAGCACGAAGAACGCTCAGTTCATCCAGATATCGCTCAGGAACATCACTCTGAAGGAAGCGGACCACATAGTCGGCGTGACGATGCAACGCGAGGGCGTCTCCGAGATAGTGATGAAACCAAACATCGGCGAGGGCGCGGACATCCCTGAGGAAGCGCCTGAGACGGAAGTGAAAGAGGAGGCCAGCTAGATGAGCTTCACAAGCGAGTGCGGAGATGTCTTGAACCACCTGATGTTCCACAAGTCGATCATAGAGGACGATGCGGCGCCTACAAGGGAGGGCAGGATCGAGCACTACCTCAAGATCGTCGAGGATATGCAGAGGGGGACGCTCTCCGCATCCGATGACCCGTTCGAGAGGAGCGTCGCCACTGTGTTCGAGCTTGTGGTGAACCAGCAGATGAACCCGTGGGACATCAACCTGATAGAATTCTCGAAGATGTATCTGGCTAGAGTTAGGAAGGCCAGCGAGCTGAACCTGATAATAGCTGGCAAGATAGTCTACATGGCATGGGAGATACTGAAGCTGCAGAGCGAGCAGGTACTCCAAAGGGTCGACAGGCCTGAGCAGGTCGAGATGATGTTCGACGGCTGGAACCCAGACAACCTGGACATATTCGTGGACCCGTTCGAGCTGGGTACCGGGGAAATGATGCTTCATTCAGATGAGATGCCCATCGACGAGAAGGTCCGGCGAAAGGCGGACAGACCAGTCACCCTCATAGACCTCCTGGACGCCTTCGAAGAGGCGAAGAAGGAGAGCGACATAAGACAGGAACTCTCCAAGTTCATGCAGAAGTACCGCAGGCCCGAGTTCGACGACAAGGCGCACAAGGAGAACCTCGAGGAGGACATTGCCCTCGTCTGGGAGAGGATCCAAAAGTGTGGTCAAGGGTCAGTCCCGATAACCGACCTCTACGCAACTGGCAAGGAGGACCGAGTCAAGGTGTTCATTTCGATCCTATTCCTGGCGAGGATGGGGAAGATCCAGATCTGGCAGGAAAAGCTTCCCTACGGCGAGATATTCATGGAGCTCAAGGTCCCGTGGGATATCGCCCAGCTCGAGGACGCAACAACGGTGACAGCGACCGTTAAGATCGAAGAGGCCTCGGTGGTGAAGTGAAGAACGAGAGGATCGTCGAGGCTGAGCTTTTCTCGGCCGCGAAGCCGGTGACGGTGACCGACCTCCAGACGGCGTCGGGTCTCGACGTGAGGACGATCAGGTCCGCGCTGAAGAAGCTCATGGACGAGTACAACGAGGCGGACCGTGCCATGGAAATCGCCAAGATGGGCCCGCGGTACGCGATGCAGGTCAAGAAGGAGTTCAGGGAGCCCGCTGCGAGGCTGGCCGACCTCAAGATTCCGAAGGATGTTCTCAAGACCGCGTCACTGATTGCCTACTACCAACCCGTCATGCAGAGCAAGATGTTCGACCTGGTCGGCAATAGGATCTACGATGACGTAAAGGAGCTCATCGATCTAGGTCTGGTGAAAGCCAAGCCGAAGAGGAAGAGCGTCGAGCTTACTACCACAAAGAGATTCATCGAGACCTTCGGGATAGACGCTAGATCAAGACAGGATGTGAAGGCGTGGCTCGAAGTGGAACTCACGAAGATGACTGGAAAGAAACCAGGGTAAACACCCTCGCCAGAGCATAGTCCCGCGCCCGAGCCATACGCAAAGGTTTAAGTGAGATGTCCGCATTGACAATGACGTGATTTGAATGGTGATGCCTCTAAGTCTGTTGGAGAAATCCATGAACAAGAAGGTCTCTTTGCTGCTGAAGGACAGCAGACACCTTGTGGGCACACTCGCCGGTTTCGACGACTATCTGAACATGGTTCTTGAGGACACGGAGGAGACGAACGGCGACAACGTGAAGCGTTTGGGGACCGTAATCCTCCGAGGGAACAACGTAGTGAGCATATCCCCGATGTAGGTCAGAATTTGACTGCACTCGCTCATTCACCAGTCTAGGCGCTGATGGGTCCGGAGCCACTGCTCAAGATGCTTTTATACATTCGAATAACATCCCGAGTGCCGTGAAGGCAGTCTTGCTGGTCGGAGGCCAGGGAACGCGACTGAGGCCATTGACATACCGCATTCCGAAGCCGCTCATCCCGGTCATGGGCAAACCTCTGATAATGCATGTGATAGACTCGATGCCTGCCGAGATCGATGAAATCATCATCCCCGTGAGCTACAAGAAGGAGATGATGGAGGAGTATCTCCTCAAGAACAGGCCGAAACGCAGAATCACGCTCGTTGATGAGCCTGAACCGATGGGCACAGGCGGAGCTGTCAAGAACGTCGAGAAGTACCTCGACGGCCCGTTCCTGGTCATAAACGGAGACAGCATCTCCTCTCTCGACATCGCCAAATTCATCAGGTTCCACAGGCAGAAGAAGGCATTCGCTTCCATATCGCTCTGGCCAGTGAACGATCCGACTCCGTATGGCATCGTGGACCTCGCCAGGGACAATCGGATTCGGAGATTCCAGGAGAAGCCGGAGAAGGAGGAAGCTTTCTCGAACCTGATCAATGCTGGTGCGTACGCACTCGAGCACGAGGTCCTTGACCACATTGGAAAAGGTTTCGTATCGATGGAGCGAGAGGTCTTCCCGAAAATCCTGGACAGGGGAATGTACGGGATGCAATTCGACGGTTACTGGATTGATTGCGGTCGAAGAGAGAACTTGCTGGAGGCGTTCTGGACTCTTATGGGCAGAAACGCAAGGGACATAGACAAGAAGTGCGTGCTGGAGGGAGCTGAACTCCGGGCTCCGGTGGTCGTCAGGCAGGATGCCGTCGTTGCTGGCGCGACGGTTGGTCCTCATGCATACATCTCCGAAAGAGCTGTAATCGGGATTAGATCCAGGGTGGAGAGATCAGTCATCCTGGAAGACGCGAGAGTGGGCGCACGATGCCAGATCAAAAATTCCATAGTAGATGTGGGCGTTACCGTACCGGATGGGGCTGTCGTCGAATCTGAAATCCTCAGCATCGCCAAGGCAACGGAACCATAGGTGTCCCGATGGCGATGAAACTCAAGAAGGTGCGGAAGAACCCGCTTATTCTCATGATCGAGCTGTTGCTGCCCTGGGTGGTGATGGGCGTGCTCGCAGTCATCTTCACTTCCTTTGGCACTTCCCGTGAAAACGCGATTGTACTTGCTCTGGCTGGTGGTCTCGGCACGACGGGATTGATATTCGTTATCGAGAGAAGACGCAGAGCGACGAGACTCAGAGAACGAAATCGAAGGCAGAATCGCCGACGTGGCTAGGCAAGATTCAAGCCAAGAAATGGCGATGCGGGCACGGAGGAGGGTGCGTCGAATGAAGAGGGGCCACAGGTTCCTGCTTCACAAGCTGATCTCGGCGGCGTTTGCGATCATCATCGTTCTCACCATCGAATTCGTTGTCCTCCGTGTTCTCGAAGGACCAGTCATCGTGCCGAAAGGCATTGACTTTGGATTGAGAGAACGCACGATGGAAGACTGGGAGACTGACGAACCACTGACGGTCCAATACTTCGTCTTCATGAAGAGAATGCTGACGGGCGACTTCGGGGTCAGCACGGGGTATCGGCATGGCGCAGAGGTGTCGAGCTTCGTCTATGACTATGCTGCGAGAACAGCAGCATTGTTCGCATCCGCGGCCTTTCTCTCGATAGCCTTGGGGGCCTTGGCTGGAGTGCTTGTTTCGAGGTGGAAGGATCGCGTGCCTGGAAGGGTTGTGGCGCTCCTCTGGCTAGTCCTTTTCTCAGTATCCGTGTTCATCTTCTCAATTCTGATCATGTGGCATATCGTAGCGAGCTTCCATTTGGACTGGCCCTTATGGGGGACTTTCAGCCGCGACTATCAGTCTATGAACGTGCTTGAGAAAACGTGGGATTTCGCGAAGCACGCAGTCTTGCCAATCGTGTCGATCGTTCTTGTTTGCTCTGGCGCTTTTGCGCTGGTGGTACGAGAAGGTATTCTCAAAGGAATGAAAGAGGAGGAGCCCAAAGAGATAGAAACTGGCACCGCAAATGCAGGAATCTCGATACATCATAAACACGTCTCGGACGTATTCCTCGAATTCGCACCGCACTTGAAACTGCTGATAACGTGGGTTCTCAGCTGCGTGCTTGTCACAGAGTTGGCCTTCAACTGGGAGGGTCTTGGTCTGCTCCTGTGGGATTCTGTCAACTCACGTGACTTCATCGTCCTCCAAGCGGTCTTCTTCATCATCGCATTGCTGGCACTCTTCTCCATCTTCGCATGGGACATGATCATCTTCCTGTCTGGAAGAGATGGCACCAAGACTCCCTTTGGAAACGACGTTCCCGAGCAGGCCTACGTGGCGGCCTCAACTAGCGTGACGGCGAAACTGCAGTCTATCTGGCAGGAGTACAGGAAGAGCGCAAGCGGGTTGATTGCTCTCTGCGTGTTCCTGGCGCTTGGAATCATGGCGATAGTGGGACCCATGGTGGTGAAATCAGACTTCGGTTCGCTCGGCGCCTCCAATCCTGACCCAGTCGCTTATTTCGCGCAGGGAGGGAGGGAACACTACTTTGTCGTATTCCTTACGGTTCTGATGTCCACAGTCATTGGAGTTGTCGCTGGAGTATTCTCACTGGAGGCGAAAGTGCTTGATCGAATCCTCATGTTGCTTGCTGATGCATTTCTCATACTTCCGCTCCTGCCCCTTGTTGTGGCCTTATTGATGGTCAGATTCTACTCCAATCTTGGCGCCTTACAGATCGCTTCGCTTCTCAGCATCGTCATGTGGGCTCCAATCGCGATGATCGTGAGAGACAGAGCCAAGTCCTCAAGAGAAGGTTCCAGGTCGCGCTACAAATCGACCGTTGCCACGTGGCTACACGTGCGCGACGCTCTCTCCGTAGGCAAGTTCGTGGCAGTGATAAGCACGATCGCGCTCACCTTCCTGGAGTTGTTCGGGCTTGACTACCCGCGCAGCTGGGGAGCGGCCATTGAGTGGGAGTACCAGCATCTCGGTTTGCGTGAACTCAGCCTGTTCTGGATTCTGCCATTCTGTGGCATCGTGTTGCTGGGAATGAGCTTCTACAAGGTGTTGGAGCACGTTGAAAAAGCACTAACGAAGGCAAATGAGGCCTGAACCTCAAGTCTTCTTCAGAATCCGAGACCGAGCAACAAAAGGAATAGCGACCCGGCGATCGTCGCGGCCGCGGGAATAGTCAGTATCCAGGCGATGACTATGCGCCTGCCCACCCCCCACCTGACCGCGGAGAGCCTTCTCGTGGCTCCGACCCCCATAATGCCACCAGAGATCGTGTGTGTGGTGCTAACAGGTATTCCCAACCGAGCAGTCGAGAACAACATGACCGCCGCGCCCGTCTCTGCACAGAACCCCTGGTAGGGGTCGAGATGCGTAAGCCGCGTAGCCATAGTCTTCACAATGCGCCATCCACCGAAGAATGTCCCCAGCGAGATTGCAACACCGCAAGCCACCATTACCCAATCCTGCACGGCAAACGCGCCGCCCGACTCGATCAAGAGGACCATCGTGATGATCCCCATTCCCTTTTGCGCGTCATTCGATCCGTGGGCATATGAATAGAAAGCTGATGATCCCAGTTGGAGTCTCCGAAACCACCCGTTCACAGTGGTCTTCGAGTACTTCCTTGCTACCCACATGACCAGGATGGTGAGACCAAATGCAGCAGCCATACCCGCCAACGGCGAGATGACGATGAACGCCACCGTCTTCAGGGTCCCGCTCCACACAATCGCGTTCAACCCTGCCACGGCACCACCAGCTCCAATCAGTCCCCCAACCAGGGCGTGGCTGCTGGATGTTGGAATGGCCAGCCACCATGTGATGAGATCCCACAGGATCGCACCCATGACAGCGCAGAATAACAAAAGCGCTCCGTACTTGAGAATCAGGCCCTGATCGATGATTCCCTTGCCGATGGTCTTTGCCACTGCCTGGCTCAGGTAAATCCCCGCGAAATTGAATATAGCGGCCCATACGACGGCCTTGACCGGCGAGAGGACCTTTGTAGCTACCACAGTAGCTATCGAATTCGCGGAATCATGGAATCCATTGACAAACTCAAACGCCAGAACTAGGGCGATTGTCACTGCCGCGAGGCTGAACAACTCCATCAGAATGCCTCTATGAGTTCTTCATGAACACGTCTTTTATCACGTCGGCTGCATCCTCGCACTTGTCAGTCGCCTCTTCCAAGTATTCGTATATCTCCTTGAGCTTAATGATGTCCACTGCGCTGTACTTCTTGAAGAGCTCGGCAACCGCGACATGCGTTATGTCGTCTCCCGTGTTCTCAAGCCTGTTTATCTCGATGCAGTGACTGAGTATCTCGTTCTTCTTCTTGAAGTTCTTGAGGTCTTTGACGGCGTGGTTGACCTCCTTTGAAGAGGTGACGATAACCTCAGTGAGCTTGATCATGTCAGGTGGGATCGACTTGATCTCATACGACCATATCCTATGCGAAGCAGCCTCGACGTAGTCAAGGATGTCGTCGAGTCTCGATGTAAGTTTCGATATGTCCTCCTGGTCGATAGGCAGGACAAATGTCTTAGTCAATGCCTCCGCAATCGTGTGCACCATCTCGTCGCCCTTGTGCTCAAT
>JBGQAM010000017.1:0-26138 GCA_041494275.1 Thermoplasmata archaeon
TATGAGTTCGCTGGACTAATGCCCGCGAATGCCACGGTATGGGAGGAGAACAACGCCAGCTGGACGCACACGAACGAGACCTGGGAGTCTTTCGACATCACATCCGGCACCAACAAGAGGGTCCACGACTTCGGCAACTTCGAGAACGTCAAGATCTGTATCTGGAAGTACGAGGACGTGGACGGCAACGGCAGGCTGAATTGTGGCGACAAGCCTCTGGCCAACTGGACCTTCACCATCACAGGGCCCGCATTCAGCACGCCTCTGGTGCTATCCACGGACGAGCACGGACGAGTCTGCGTCAACATCACGAAGGCGGGCGAGTACAATGTGTCCGAAGAGTCGAGGCAGGGCTGGATCAACACGACCACATCCTTCAAGCTCGTGAACATTACCTCAGGCATCTTGCTCAGACCTCTGAAGTTCGGCAACTTCGAGCTCGTGAGGCTTGTGGTGAAGAAGTACTACGATGGCAATATGAACGGACATGACGACTCAGAGCCTGGTCTTAACAACTGGCCCATCACCGTGCAGCCTATGGGCGTGACCCTTTACACCGACACGAACGGGGATCTCACGCTTGATGGTCTCGGCCCAGGCGCGTATGTCGTGAGCGAGGCTCTCCCTGCGGGCTGGAAGAACACTACCCCGTCGGTGATCAATGTCGGTTCTGTCACGAGCGGACAAGTGGTCTCTCTCAGCTTCGGCAACGTGGTGCTCGGCAACATCACCGGATGCAAGTTCTATGACAAGGACATGGACGGCATCAGGGACGCCAACGAGCCGCTGCTCAGCGGATGGACGATACATCTGGACGGTGTGACGGACTGGGGCGTGGTGGTCAACAAGACAACCACGACCAACGAGACGGGCTACTACGAGTTCGTCGAGGTCCAACCGGGCCTGTACACCGTGTCAGAGGAGCTGAAGAGCTGCTTCTGGGTCAACACGACCAGTCTCGTCCAGACGGTGGATGTGAGTGGCCTTAGGGAGGAGTTCAACGAAACCCGCGACTTCGGCAACATGCGGTACTCGGTCATCTATGGCTACAAGTTCCTCGACACCTATGCAGAGCGCTACCCATACTGGCCAAACGGCGTGTTCGACGAGAACGAGATCGGTATCGGCAACTGGCGGATAACGCTCGAGGGCAGGACGCTCACGGGCCAGCTAGTACAGCGGGTTGCTTACACCAACAACACCGATGAGAAGCTAGGCTTCTACATATTCGGGAAGCTCCTGCCAGGCGATTACTGGGTGAACGAGACCATGCTGTCCGACTGGTGGGCGACGACTCCGTTCGTGAACCTCGTCCGGATATATGCAGACTGGAGAACGCCGGTCATAATGAGGATCGACTTCGGCAACCTCTTGCCGGAGCCCGACCCCGAGATACCGTTCGTCCTGGCGAAGGGCTGGAACATGTGGTCGTCGCCGCTGACTACGACTAATGCCATGTACGCATCGGACTTGGCCGCGAAGATAGGCCCGACCGTGGTGAAGATCAGCAGGCTGAACACCGCCTCGGGCAAGTATGAAGCGTTCGTACCTGGAGTGACGACTCCGCGGTCCGCTCTGGACTTCCAGATACTGTATGGCGTCGGTTACTACATCGTCGTGAGGTCGGATACGTACTTCACCCTGATAGGTACCCTGCACCCGACCAGTTCGCTGGACCTGGCAAAGGGCTGGAACATCGTCGGGTACACGACGCTGGCGCCGATGAAGGCCAGCGACCTCGTGAGCCATGTCAGTGGATGTAAGGTGTACAAGGTCTCGTACCTCGACTCGGCGACGGGCAAGTACTACGCGTACGTACCGGGAGTGAGCTCGCCTGACAAGGACTTCGTCATAACATCGGGCAGGGCGTATTTCGTGGTCACGAACGGCATAGGGACGCTCGGAATCGGAACCTAAAACTCTTACGAATTAGGCGACGGTTTATAGTCGCCTTTCATAAACCCCTTTCCTCATTCGGGAGAAGGTATCTTAAGACACGAGGACTCTGATATCAGCGAGAGTACTGAAAGGGGAGGCAATGTCATGAACCGTCTTGGAGTCGGCAGATCATCGATTTGGAAGCCCTTGGCCGTCGTCTTGGCGATGGGAGCATTATTGCTTGCTCCGGTGGCGGCCATCTCCCTGAACGATGCACACACGCTTAACGTAACCGGGCCTCTCACCGTATGGGGCTATGTCTATGACTTCTCAGGGCAGCCGCTCGAAGGAGCGAATGTAGTTGTGACAGTGGTGGAATCAGGCGCCACGAGCTCTGGTGTGACGGGTTCCGATGGCAAGTATCAAGCATCGCCCGAGTTCACCGCTAATTCCGAATACGACATCGGAAACACGATCCAGGTCGTTGCGAGCTACAACTCGAATGTACAAGCGAATACTAGTACGGTTCCTGTAGACATCGATGATATCGGCGGGTTGATGCAGGTTGACGTGCACTACACATACGAGGTCCCTGAATTCGGTGCCATCTTGGGATTCATAGTCGCTGGTGTGCTGGTCGGGATGATCGCAATCTTCGCAGTGTCCAAGAGACGGAGTCGCAGCGAGTAGACCTTGAGGCGTCTATTCAGTGCGGGTCAAGAGACTCTTCGAGAGCATCCACGGTCCGTTCCTAGGAAAAGTCTATTAACGCCATAGTGAATCTCATATTTCCCTCGAACGGGCAGTATTGGCGGGGAGGATATGTCATCTAAAGTGTTGTGTATGAAGAGGATCTTGCCGATTGCGCTAGCCATGTGTGTCGTCCTCGTTGCTGTATTGCTCTCCGTTCCGAAGATAGCGAGCGCCGGTGCTTCCCATTTCAAGATTGTGGATGGCTATGTCCAGGACAACAAGGGAAACCCCTACGCCGGTGTGACGGTGTCGGTCACGATCGATGGGAATGTCAAGTCTGAGCTGACGAATTCAGCTGGATTCTATGATCTGCTGTTCCTATCAGCTGAGTGGACTGTCGGCAGCACGATATCCGTTGTCGCTCAGTATCAATCTGGAGAACCCCAGACCACAAGTGCGGTAGCTGACGACAGCAATGCCCAGACGATGACCACCCTGGTATTCCCCTACGAGATCCCAGAGATGGGCAGCTCCCTCGGCCTGGTCGCTGCGGGGATCCTTGTCGGAGCGGTTGCGATCGTCGTCGTCACATTCGTACGACGCAAGTGACCCGACCGCTTTGCATAGTTGACTCTGTCTGAACTTGCTGAGTTTGAACACATGTTCAGTCGGCAGGAGGTCCATGGTTATCACTATTGAGAATAGTGATATAAACGTTGGATTCATTCCCTTATAAGGGACGGGGTGCACTGGCGTGCTTTCCTCGATGAGGAGAAGCCGTAGAGTTCGACGTGTCGAAATCCGTTCTCACACTGTCGTGAACAGCTCAAGAAACGAACCTCCAGCGTAGTCCTGGCCTATTCGACCAGATGATAACGACGAAACAGGCTTCATATACGCTACAGAACGAGTTCAGATATGGAGTTGGAGTCGATTGCCCACTGAGCCGTGCGTAGAGTCACGAAAGAACGTCATTGGCGCGTTTCGCATCCCGGCAAGGAGCCGGTCTAGCAGAACCGCTACTGCGTTGGCAATCTTCACCGCGCTTCTGTTCGTCGTTTCATCGCTGTCCTCTCTCGTCAGTGCAGGTGGGCAACAGCCTTTTCGGGATGATGGGATCGAGACGATCCTGCTCGGCCAGAACAGAACTGCAACAATGTTCACGCCTGGTTGGGACGCGGAGAGCTGGGATTGGACGAGCATGGCGGACAGCTCTGGATATGTCAGTGTCATCTTCTCCTTCGGGAACGGCTCTGCTCCCGATTCCACTCAGTCCCTGCAGGATGTTCTCCGTGAGCATGTGAGTTCTGCCACAGCATTCGACCTGGTGGACGAACAGACGGTGATCGCTGGCCACAGTCTGAACGCAGGATTCAGTGGTTATTCGGCCAGAATCGATCTCGGCGTTCTCGAGTCATTGGCCGACAGCTGGACTGGGATGTCTGTCTATCCGGATCTACTGGTGAATGCATCGCTCGAGAATAGCGTCGTTCAGATCGGCGCTGACCAGATATGGTCTCGCACTGACGCTCAAGGCAGTCCGGTCACAGGAACAGGAGTGACAGTCGCAGTGATAGACACTGGCATAGATTATGATCATCCCGACCTTGGTGGTGGCTTCGGCGTGGGCTACAAGGTTGTTGGTGGCTACGATTTCTACAACGGCGATTCCGATCCGATGGATGACAACGGCCATGGTACGCATGTTGCTGGTATCATCGCAGCGAATGGAGCGATCAAGGGCGTCGCTCCAGGCGCCACCCTCCTGGCATACAAGGTACTGGGCGCTGACGGATCAGGCCAGATGAGCGATGTCATCGAAGCGATCCAGCGCGCAATGGATCCCAACAACGACGGCAACAACCAGGACCACGCTGATATCATCAGCATGAGCCTCGGTGGCACCGGACAGGCAGGAGATCCAGTCTGCCTCGCGGTCAGGAGCGCAGTCAATGCGGGCGTTGTCGTAGTCGTCGCTGCAGGCAACGAAGGCCCTGCGATGGGCACAGTCGCATCTCCCGGCCTCGCTCCCGAGGCGATTACGGTGGGTGCCATCGACGGTGAAGGGGCCTTGGCGAGTTTCAGCTCGAGAGGAACAACTCCCGACCTCCTGGTCAAACCCGAAATCTCCGCTCCAGGAGTTGCCATCAATTCGACGGTTCCATACGAGAATGCTAGAATCAGCTCGCCAACTGGCTACATGCCATTGAGTGGGACATCAATGGCAACTCCTCACGTGAGCGGTGCCGCGGCGCTGCTGCTTCAACTGCATCAATCTTGGACCCCTCAGCAAGTCAAATCTGCGTTGATCGCAGGCGCCAGCTCCTTGAGCGAGTCTCTATGGACCGCGGGCTCTGGTGCCTTGTGGCTTCCAGGCAGCGCTGACATTAGCGTGTTCTCATCGAATCCTCTCGTGTCGTACAACTCAGCAGGCGATCCCCAGGTCACAGTCATTCTCCAGAACGCTGGGCCTGCTCGAACCATTGAGGTATCCGTGACCGATTGGTACTCCTTGGCCGCGAACGGCTCGTCCGTCGCGCCGAACGCAGTCAACCTCGCGTTCGTGAGCCCCACAACTCTCTCACTTCCAGCTGGTGGCTCGAGGGAGTTTGCATTGGGTGTTGGAGTGCCGAGCCCATCTGCGACGGAAGGATACTACGAAGGCGATATCGTCGCGAGATACGGGACCGAATCGGTGCGTTTCTCGTTCGGCTACTCTGTGCTCTCTCGCCTCAACGTCCATGTCTTGGATGCTTCGGGGAGTGAAGTCGTCGACCCGTATGGTGGCGTTTGGGTCTACGATCTGCCCGATGCTAACACAGCTTTGTCGATCCAGGCTGGTGCGAAACCGTCTCCTCCCGCTAGCTTCCTCCTACCTTCGGGATCCTACTCAGTCCATGCCGCAGGTCATGAACTCCTCTACTCCTACACCGATCCATATCTGCTCTCCACTGTGGTCTCGCTGGCTAGGATGGAGACACGCGATGTGTTCCTAAGGATGTCCGATGCGAGGCAGCTGGTCCTTGACCTCGAGACACAGGACGGGAACCCGATCTACGTGAAGGACTATCGGATCTATCTCCGACATGCGAGCGCCAACAATGTCTCGTTCCACCTGGTGGGAACCGACTACTTCATCTCAAGCCCAGATCTCCCCTCTCTGCCAAGGTCGAGGACGGTATATGTTTCCGACACGAGCGAGACAATAGGGATATCTATTGTCGGCTTTTCGTACACACCAGATATGTGGGATTTTGTCTCCCGCAACTGGCAACACTGGTACGAATCAGTGGGCAGCTCTTCTCCAGGCTTCTACATCGAATCCTCAGCAGACCTTCAGTATCTGCTTTCATGGGAGTTCAATGGGATCGACTCTTCGACCCCAACGGCTTTGACAGTGATCGACGGCCAGGCATCGGTCTACAAAACGAAGTACGACATCCCTGGACAGATTGGCGACCCGTGGTGCGACTGGGACACTCGCCTGCCGATGGGCGCTGAATCAACATTCTACACCAGAAGGGACACTCAGTCTCCTATCAACCCGTTCTATTCGGGAATGACGAGAGAAACGATCGTTCAAGGCGTCTTCTCCGAGCTCTACTTCCCAGGGAGCATATTTGACGGCTATTCGGAGGCAGAGTACTATGTCCCGGACTACATGCACGTTGTGCACGCAGCCAGCGCATCGGACATCTATTTGCCAGACCGCAACTACCTCACCCCCATTAACGGCGTCATCAGCGAATCTCGAATGGGCACTGGTCCGTTCTACCCATCGCTTCGCACGATGAACACCAACAGCTCATTGGTGCTGATCCATCCTTTGCTGCGAGACCAGTCGGGAGCGAAGGTGGGCGGCATAGGCGTGCCGAAGATGAACCTCCTGCAGAACGGAATGGACACTGGCGTCTATCAGCTATCAGAATATCGCGCGCGCCCTGATGCGATGCGCGTCGTCGCACTCAGTGGCTCTGGAGTCTATACTGTCAAGATTCACTTTGATGCCTCCGCGCAAGTGAGCAACAGCGCAGATATCGAGCTCGGGTTCTCCGTTCCAAGTGTTGATTTGAATCCGCCCACGATTACCTCGCTCAAGATGCCACAGCGGTTCGTCCCAGGCACCGCTGTGCCCCTGAGCGTCACCGTATCAGACGACAGATCCACGGCGTCGGTATCGATCAGCTGGCGCTCCAACTCCACGGCGCCGTGGATTAACATTCCAGCTACAAGGGTGATGGACAATGAGTTCTCGGCCGAGATCCAGACATCCTCGACGGACAGCTCCATAGACCTCAAGATAGTTGTGACTGATGAAGCTGGCAACTACCTCCAGTACGTGACCACCAATGCCTGTATGGAGCAGGTGTCCGTCCGTTTCGACATTTCCGCTGGCACAATCGATGTCCCGTACAGGAACTCGAGCTCCAGCGTCGTCCTGACTGGCTATCTGACCGACATTACGGGCACCCCTCTGCATCAGATGGCCGCTGTGCCGTTGGAGCTGATTGCCAACGGCAAGAAGGTCGGTCTTGTCCTTGACGAGTATGCTTCGGAGACATCGCATTCCCATAATGGCACGATAAGGTTCACGTGGACCTTCAATCCGTACAGATTGTTCTCCGCCCCCGACCAGACGATTGATGTCCTTGTCTCCTTCGATTTGGGAACGTACGAGCCTGTGAGCAGAACGTTTTCACTTCATTCTATTCCCTACTACAACGAGCCTCCCCAAATCATGCTCCTCACGCCAGCGAATGGCTCTCTCATCACTCCAGGGACAGTGATCGATCTATCGATAGCTGATGTCGGCAGCATTGCCGCCGAGTACAGCGTCGACGGTGGCTCCCATACCACATTGTCATCCCCATGGGACATATCGACATCGACATGGTCTGACGGGAACCATATCCTCGATGTCTACGCAACTGATGAAGACTCTGCAGCCAGCCATTCGACATTCAACTTTGACCTGGATGGAACTGCGCCAGTGGTCAATATCCTGAATCCGCGAAGCGGATCTCTTGTGCCGAAAGGATCCCACATGGCCCTTGATGTCTCGGATGCACACCTTCTCGAGGTGCGCATCCAGGCAGACTCCGGTCTCTGGCAAATCATAAGCTCCCCGTACTCGGTGGATTTGACCAGTTGGTCTGAGGGCTATCACTATGTAGCTGTCGAGGCAGAGGACTTGCTGGGTCACGTGACTTCAACCAGTATCTTCTTCGAGATCTCCAACAGTACTGTCGTGGTCAATCTTGTGAGCCCAGCCAACGGCACGATCATGCGGTCGGGCGGACAGATAGTATTGAACGTGACCGGGTTGGGTACTGTTTCATGTGTCTGGTCCGATGGAGAGATAGCGCAATCTCTCCTGCCGCCGTACGAGATATCTACGGTTGGATGGACCGAGGGACAGCACGTGTTGACGGTGAATGCGACGAACGACCTGGGCGACTGGTATGAACTTACGTTCGCGGTCGTGATTGACGATTCCGCCCCGTCGATCGTGCTTGTCGCGCCGAGCCAGGGCTCGTTCGTTACTAAGAATGACCGCGTCTTGCTCAGTCTGTCAGACCCCAACTTCGTATCCGTGTCGTGGGTGATGTGGGGCACGACATACACTTCGATTTCTCGGAATCCAGTCATATTCCTTGACTCCTCACCATCAGACGGCTACTTCCAGATCGAAGTCTCTGCTAGAGATGCCGCTGGGAATGTCGCCCAGAAGTCTCTCATGTTTGCCATGGATTCTGCCGCGCCAAGAATTTTTGTCGATGGCGTTCGACCTGGTGAGGCGGTCGCGTCGGGCACCGTCCTGAACGTCAGCGTCGAGGATGAGTTCCTCTCCTCCGTGCAGTGGTCGCTGGACAATGGTGCCCTGCAATCATCGATGTCTCACTTCCAGGTTGACACGATTTCGTTGGGGCTTGGCTGGCACTGCCTGCGCGCAATTGCCTCTGACAGCTCGGGGAAGACCACCGATCTGAATGTCACGTACTTCGTTGACGGGACCCCACCGACGGTGAGCCTGAACGCTCCGTCCAGGTTCGTCGAGGGGAGCGCGCTTGAACTTGTCGCCAATGCGACAGACGATTTCAAGATCGGGAGCGTCGTCCTGTTCTATGAACTGAAGACCGGCGGTTACTCATCGATTGGAATGGTCCAGAACGGGAGTTGCTACACGATCACCCTGACCAAGGATACTCTCTGGGATGGAATGGAGGTATTCGTTGTCGCGGTAGATTCGGCGGGCAACAGCGCTGAAAGCGCACGTGCGAATCTCGCCGCATTCCCGTCGCTTCCCGGTGCGGGTGGGGACGGCTCGGGTCGGGAAGGAAGCGGCTTGTCGATATGGTCCATGATCAGTTCTACCGGCGGCATCATACTTCTTGTAGCGGGAGCGTCTTTCGGGGCAATCCTCTTGGTCCTTCACTCGAGACGGAGAAAAGACACCCTTGTGAATGGCTCGGAGACTCCTGCGATGAAATATGTTCACACGGAAAAGGCGCCCATGTCCGCAGTCACATCGATAAAGAGTGTTGCTGCTGCGTCGAGGCCATTGCTAGCCCTTGCGAAGTCGATGGATGCTGTTGCCGATTCTCATCCAGTGACTGCAGCAATTCAGCTTGCTGAGAAGGCAAGAGTAACTCTCCTCGACGCTCTCCCGGAGAGGATGATTGCCTCGTCGAGTTCGCTCGATGAGGGACAGGTCAAAGAGATAGACTACGGAGAGCTGATTGAGCGCGAGCTGATAGTCGGGGCGCTCAAGACATCGGTCTACAGGGATGAACGGGATGCGACTCACTCCGATCTGGATTTTCTGGAGATACCCTCTCATCCGGGCAGGCCCATCATCTACAGACCCAAGAATACACACGCCTGATCCAGTCTCTTTCACGTCCGCACTCGGCGGGCGGATCAGGCAAGATGAGGTCTTGACGCCTAGTTAGAGGCGACTGGCATACCTTTGGTATCCTCGAGGTTGCCTTTTGGCTCCACGCGATCGAGCCATCTCACGATAAGGAGCCAGAACACCGTGATGAATCCCACGAATATCAGTATCCCAAAGTAGCTATGGACGAACGCAAGCGCTGGATGACCATATGCAGATCCGACGAGCACGGTTACGACCATCCTGAATATGTTTGACACCCAGGTGACGAGAAACCCGACGCCCAAAGCTGCGACGATGTTCCTGTCTATCCGGTTGTATCTTACGAGGACGAACGCCAAGAACGCTGAGAAGAAGAGACCCGTGGAGTAGAGACCGCTGCATGAAGTCCCAATTGCGACTCGCAACATATGGCCGTGGTATTCGTAGTCTATGATGTTGGATAGATTGGCAAGGCTCGCATGAGCGTTGACACCGATCAACTGAAGGAGAGTCACAACTGGGGTGGTCACAAAATAGTATTCGGCGTATGCGGTCACTCTTACGTACGATTCACCTGTGATGATCGTGTACAACTTCCAGATAATGGCGAAGACGATCGTGAGGAACAACAGATAGAGTACTACGAAATCCCTCTGCATCGCGAAACGCGACGGTCCAGCATTGTAGAGGACCAGTGAGAGGCCGAAGAGAGTCACCATCAGGTCTTCCATGTGGAGATCCGCATTACCCACGACGAAGAGCTTCCACGCGGACCAAGCCAGTATCAACACGAATCCGGCCAGAGGTATAAGGATCAAGCACTTCTCTTTGCTCAGAAAATGGGTTAGGAATCTTACCAGCAGCCCTTCGTCCACTGGCGGCTCAGCCTTCTTGTCTTGGGGCCAAAGAGACAGCAGCGCTAGTGAGGCACCGACCCCGACGAAGGTGATCTCCAGCAGGTACGCGGAGTGCCCACCGATGTAGTGGTTGTAGACCGCAGCGATCACGAAGAGCGATCCTGCAAGCAGAAGGATCTCCCTGGGGATTTTCACGATATCGTCGAAGCGTTTGCTCATATATAATCGTTGACGAAGCGATTTGACTGGCTCTTACGCCAAGGCGGATGTGCTGAACAAACGGAAGACTGCGGTACTGACGAGCCTAGGGAAGCTCTTCGGATACAAAGGCGACGCTCTTTCGCGGCTCGCGATAGGAAAGCACAATTCCAAGCGTAGTAGCCGTGACGAGGACGATTCCCATCTCGGTCATAGTTACCACCCTGAGAGCGACTCCTGGAGTCAGAACACCCAACAGCAGAATTGCCACTGGCGCAGAGAGGATACATCCTGTCATGTAGCCGACCGAGACGAGGATTGGGCGTCTAGCCAGCGGAGGAGGTGCTTCTCCCTCATCAGCAGAGAGGGCGATGTAGGCCAGGAGGAAGAGTGGCAGCAGGAGTCCCAAGAAGGCTGTCAACACTGTGCTTACGTCAGTAAGCGTTGTGATGGTGATGGACGCTCCAGCGCCGACGGAGATCACGAGAAGACCGAGTGCCGACGCTAGTCTATAGTTGTACGCAATGCCAAGCAGGATCATGACGCTTCCGAGAGCCGAGGCGAGGATGGAGAGCCCTGTGAGGCGGGAGAATACGAGCAAGTCCACGACCGCGATTGCCAGGAGGAGGAATCGCATTTGTCTTTGGACTGATGTCATACCTTTCGCCTCCTTGTCGCTCTGATTATTCTGGCTGACGTGTCGGCTGGACCGATTCTCATATATGACGCTCCGAGAGAACGCAGTTTTGCCTCGATCTTGAGCGTTCCCTCCAGGTTGGTGTAGAGCCGCTCGATATCCGGGACATCGGGGTATTCGCTAGATTGTCTATACCAATCGTCGTATGTGTGGATCACGAGCATTTTGCTGCCAGAGCTCCTGCAAATCTTCGTCGCGGTCAGGACCGCATCCCTTGAGGAAATCAGGTCAGAAATCACGATAAAGAGCAGCTCCTGCCCCTTGCTTCTGGCCAGTTGCTCCTTGAGGGCACCCTCAAGTCCGAAGCCCAGGCCCCGACCGAGACCGGCGTTCTTTGAGCGTCCAATTGCCTTGAGGAACTCGGCATCATCCTCGCTGGACTTCCCTTCCTCCCGGACTTTGCCGCTCTCGCTTGTCAAATCCATCGCATCTGATAGTCCTCCAGGCCCTTCGGATGGTCGAATCGAATCTGGGACACCCTTGAGGGTCTTCACAATCTTCTCGAATTGATGTCTTCCGAGCGATGGATATGCCTTCGCCAGCACCTGCGTCTCGTCGAATGTGACCACTCCCGCTGGATGGTAGCTGCTGATCAGGACATTGGAGAGTTGCATGCATAGGTCCAATGCGTGGTCAATCTTGGCGATCTTGTAGTTCTTGATCCTCATACTCCTGCTGCAGTCGATGAACACCAGGGTCTGAAGAGCACCTTCTCTTCTGTAGGTCTTGGTCATGAGCTTGCCCAGCTTCGGGAGCAGTTTCCAGTGTATGTCCCGTGCGCGATCTCCAGGAACGTAATCCCTGATTCCGTCGAACTCGAGCTCTCTCAAGATGATTGCAGGACTCCTCGCCATGCCTGAGAACTCCACGTGTTCCTTGCCAACCATTTTCCGCGCGGCATCAAAACTCTCCTTGCGCGTGTGAGCGTTTACGAATGTCCCGTGCTCAATCATCTGCGTCTCATTGAGCAGCCCGAAGGAATCCTCACGCTCGATACTCATACCCTCGATCAGGTGCGGTCCTCGCTTCTTGGGGATCAAAGAATAGGACAGGGTCAGGATTGACCGTGCGGGGAACACCCGCTCTGTCCTGTTGCTGCCCGCCGACAGCTCACAGTCCGCTGGGAGCATGTCCTCGAAGACGCCTCGGATTGTCACAGGGTCTTTGTTGAGGATCTCCACTCTGACTTCCGCGGGCTCGCCTGCAAAGACCATCTCGTCGAGTACGACTCTCTTGATTTCGATGTTGGTGCGCTCTAGCTCAGAAACAAATCGTGAGTGCGTGTACAAGTATGCGCCGATCAGGGCGATGCTCACGATCGTCCAACTGAGGTTTGAGAACAGAATCCCTGCCAGCGCGAGGGCCATCGACATTGAAAGAACAACAGTCCCTAGCGAAGAGGAACGCAAGACAACTCACTCTTACCTTCCTTCACCGCTCCCGAACTCCCCCTTTGGAATCGGGACGGATTTCAGGATTGAGTCGGTGAGGCCTGCGCGCGTCTGTCCCCCCAGCTCGGCTTCAGGGGACAGGATCAACCTGTGGTCAATCACTTTGTGCGCCATCAGTTTGACGTCGTCAGGAATCACGTAGTCGCGGCCACGGATGTACGCGCGTGCCTTTCCGCACTGGAGCAAGTGAATCGCACCTCTAGGGCTCAGTCCGAGATCGAGCTCTTCCAGAGCTCTGGTCGCCCTCGCTATGCTTTCTACATATTCGAGGATCGTCGAGTGCGTGAAGACATGCACGACATCGCTCCCCATGTCGAGAATGGCCTCCCTCGGCAGGACCATGTTCAGCTTTTCCTCGGGGGCGCTCTTGAGCCTCAACACGCCAAGCTCCTGTTTCTCGCTCAAATAGTCCATTGTGCTCTTTATCATGAATCTGTCGATCTGTGCCTCAGGGAGCGGATAGACTCCTTCTGTCTCGATAGGGTTGAGCGTTGCGAGGACCATGAACGGTGTGGGCAGGTCGAATGTCGAGCCTTCGATTGTTACCTGCCTTTCTTGCATCGCCTCAAGAAGGGCGGACTGCGTCTTCGGCGGGGCCCTGTTGATTTCGTCGGTCAGGACCAGATCTGCGAAGAGCGGACCCTTCCTCACCTCAAACTCGGTGTTCTTCTGGTTGAAGAAGTAGTGTCCGGTGATGTCTGATGGTAGGAGATCTTGTGTGAACTGGATCCTGCGATACGATAAACCGCAAACGGTCGAGAATGCCTTGGCGAGGGTGGTCTTCGCGACGCCCGGAACCCCCTCAATAAGCATGTGTCCTTGGGCTAGCAGACAAATGAGGAAATCCTCGATCTGCTCTTCGTACCCGACAACGGTCTTGCCCACTTCCTCTTTCACCGTTCTCACAGTGGATTCAATCTCAGCGGGGGATCTTGTTATTCCCTTCGGCATCGCTCATCAACTCCACTCAGACCGATAAGATATCAACGAGCATATTCGTGCTCGAGTGTCGGCTGGGGCTGGTTCTTGTCCAGCGCTTCGAGAATCCCCTCATCGATAATAAGTCTATGCTTTCAGGGCCAGTATGCTTGGATGAGAGCCCTCAGCCGTATATGCTGTCTATCAGCGCGTGGTCGGAATCTCTGAGCTTGTCGAAGAACTCGACGTCCGTTATCGCCCCAGTTATGTCGAGGTTGTCATTCAGTATGATCTTCGGGACCCCCATCACGGAATGCCTTGTTGCCAGGTCTGTGAACATCTGCGAATCGATTATCTCGGCCGTGACTCTCGGTGATTCTATCGCCCCGTGGTAAGCGTGTCTTGCGACTGTCGGGCAGAACTGACATGTTGTCAGTATGAAGATCTTGATGTTCGCCCTCCTCCTCACTGTGGCCAGGGCGATCTTTGCTTTTGGCGAGAGCGGCGTGCTGTTGCTCGAAAGCTCCACAATGGCGTCTATTAGTGAGGGCAGCTCGTAGCCCGCTGGGATGCCATAGTATCTAATCCTGGTGAAATCGCCTCTCACAAGAACGAGGCACGGCCAGTGCTCGATGTGCAGCTCCCTCATTCGCGGATTCTTGCCGTCATTCGCAGGTTGAGTCTCGACCTTGATCTTGGACGACAACTGCGCAAGTGTGTTCCCGAGGTCAATCAGTTCCTTGGCAATCGCGGATCCTTCGTCGAAGAACAGGAGCAGCGTGATGTCTTCTTTCATGCCCTGCGCGAACTTGCGCGCCAGTGATGCCTTTTCTGCTTCGGAAAGCATCATTTCGCCACCTTCCTTTTGGACCACACGATCGGTCTACATCGACTCGAGGACTATGTCGCCATACGCCTGTATGAAGAAGTTTCTGGCTTCCTGGAGGCCTTGTCTGCCATCTGGGGTCAGCTTGTACATCTTCACATTGCCTTCCTTGTAGGATTCTACTAGCTTCTTCCTCTCAAGCTCCTTCAGGGTTGGGTAGATTGTCCCTGGATTTGGTCTATCCGCCTTCCTTTTAGCAATCTCTTTGGCTATCTCGAGACCGTACATCTTCTTCTTCGAGAGGAGATGAAGGATGAGGAAGCTCAGCATGCCTCTCATGTCGCAGCAGCCTGGAGCCCTGCAACATTCCACGACTATCTCAGGGTCTTTCGTCTTCGCTGGCATCAATTTGGGATATAGTTTCGCTGATACTTAATCTATTGTGTGTTCAATATTGTGTGTCCAATACATCTATATACTCTGTGAGCAATACCTCTATTGGACATACAATAGTGATGTCCGTAAGGAGAAGTGAAGAGAATGACAGGACAATACGCAAGAGCACTGCAAACTCGGAACATTGGATCCTACTTGAAATACAGGTGCCCAAGAGGCAACTGCCTTCCGAAGGACATGTTCGAGAGCAAGAAGAAGTATTAGAGGAACCAAAGCTCTGAGGAATGTGATACAATGACGGAAAAGACAAAGCGGTCAGGAAAGGCGAAGCCCAACTCTACCGGGTCCAGACCGAGCGAGGAGGACGTTCGCAAGGCGGTCAGAGAGCGATATGGAGCGCTGGCACTTACCCCATCATCTTGTTGCGGGTCAAATACGGATGCGAATTGTGGCTGTGCCGGAATCTACCCCAAGGCGGAGATCATATCGCTGCCCAGCGAGGCGGTGGCGGTCAGTGCTGGTTGCGGCAATCCTACCGCGATCGCGAACCTGAAACCGGGGATGATCGTAGTCGATCTCGGCAGCGGAGGCGGCATAGATTGTTTTCTTTCAGCGAAGAAGGTCGGCCCCAAGGGCAGAGTCTACGGGATCGACGCCACCCCCGAGATGATCCATCGCGCCAGAAGGACAGCGCGTGAGAACGGCTATGACAACGTCGAGTTCAGGCTCGGCGAGATAGAGCACATGCCTCTGGACGACAGTGTTGCTGACGTCGTAATCAGCAATTGCGTGATCAACCTCTCCCCTGACAAGGAACAGGTTTTCAAAGAAGCCTTCAGGGTGCTGAGGCCCGGCGGAAAGTTGGCTGTATCCGACATAGTCCTGCTCAAAGACCTCCCGGTGGACGTGGCCAAGGACTTGCGTGCTTGGTCCGAGTGCGTCTCAGGCGCAATATCGGAAGAGGAGTACATCGGCGCCATGAGGAAAGCGGGCTTTGGCGACATCAAGGTAGAAGAGCGGGCGATCTACACTCATGAGCAGCTTTCGGATTACATCAAGGACACGGATGCGAGTCAGCTCTCGAAGGTCGCTGGCGTGGACCTCTCCGATCTCGTTGCCAGCTACAAGATCAGTGCGAAGAAGCTAAAGAAGTAACGCCGAGGCAGAGAGCGACGGGGCCCGTGACCGCATGATTGCGGCAATCGGGGTGCGCGTCCTGTTGAAAGCTTATATAGTGTCGCGGAGATAGTTGCCCCCGCGACGACTGCCAGTTAATCCTAGGTGATGAAGGAAGCACGTGCTTTCTCCCCAAATCGCGAGCGGTCTTCCGGGCGGATCTATACGGTGAAGAGGGACTGATGAAATGAAATACACGACATGGTTCGCGGTTCCTCTTTCGATCCTTTTGGCTGCCATGTTCGTCGTTCCCATGATCAGCATCCGAGAGGTCAACCATGCAGGCGCCTCTGATTCTGGAATAGACTATTGGGGTCTGTCTGAGACTTTCTCGAATGTGACGACTGGTACACACGCCCCTTCAACATTCAACGACATCACACTTGTACAGCAGACAAGCACCGACTCCGTGGTGCTGGACGGATGGCTATGGGAGATGACCAAAGCCAGCATGGTGGGCACGGTCGCGTGGTTCTCGCCATCGGGTCCTTCGACGCGCACGAATGACTGGAACATCTCAGCGGAGATAACGAGGCCCAAGGAAGATAGCTCATACTCCTCGCTGAACATCTCGACCGCCGCGGGCAACCAGTCTCTGATAGTCTACCTCACCAACGAGAGCGGGCTCGTCCTAGCGGGGCTGAATCTCACGACGGGATCTAGCTTCGGGGAGTCAATCAAGATCTATGACGCCTCCAGCCTCGCATGGACTCTAGTGGCTGACGACATCTACCCATCATATCCGCACGACTACGAGACCTACGGCCTTGTGCCCGATCACTACACCGTATCCTTTTCGCACTTGTCCTCTACATCCGAAGTTCAGTTAGTGGTGCGCAATTCGGCAATTGGCATCGTGTTCGTGGGAAATCTCTCCATTCCAACTCTCGAAGGAGTGGACAATCCCCAGCTGAGATTCGACATAGACAACGATGTAGGGAAAGTCAGTATCTATGATGTCGCTGGAGGCTGGATAATTGACAATCTCATGTTCAGATCGGCACTGTCTAGATATCCGACCGTCGAGCCCGTCTACGAGTGCGTGGCAAGGCAAGACCCGCTCTGGCTGGAGATCAGGGACATCGGCGGGAGCCCGATCACGGATGCAGATGTCACGATAAATGGTACACACGCGGCCTACGATGCGGGCACCGGCAGATACATGGCACAACTGGATCGCGCCGTCGATTGGGACGTCCCGATTCAATACTCGATTGTCGCGGACGGTGTACTGTTCAATGACACGTTGAAGGTGTCGACAACCCCGAACCCAGTAAACGGGGTCAGCATTTCTCGATGGTGGAACGGTTGGGACTGGACCACTGTTCTGGGGAGGGACGATTCGTCCACGCCGATCTCTGCCCCGCAAATCTACTCCGCCTTCTACCACCCAAAGACGTCGTACATCAACAGTGTTTTCGGAGGCAACTCCACGGACGTCCTTCCGACTCAGTCCGAGATTGCGATTCACTTCCCGCACGACTACCAGCTGTGGGGTCAGAAGTTCTGGATCGAGTCAGTCGTCAGTGCCGAGACTGGCCATTCGACTTTCGAGAACGCCTATTGGTTCGCCAGCAAGTGGGACGATCCAAGATACGTTGGCAAGGGAGATTCTTACATCTCCATCGCGAACCCTGGCAACTCCGGCTCCTGGGAGCAGATGTTTGCAGAATACGCCAGGGGTACGAGAGTGATGGGAATAGATTCGCAGTACTACATCGCAGGCAACAGCTCGCTCATCGGCAGCTATTGGATGTATGGGTCTGGTGCGCCGACGATACCGGATTGGGCGTCTTGGCAGCCCAATTCCCGGATGGATTTGATGGACATGGACAGGGCGCTGGGCGTCGACGTCGTAGATCCTCATGCATGGGACAAGGCAGTCTTGGCCGCTGAGAGCGGGGGAGTGCTTCGCATCTACGACCACAACAATGTCGCGGACCCCGCGTTCTTGCGATGGATATGCAACAACAAGACGAACCTGTCCTACGAGAACTGGAAGGCGACGGACGGCGAGGTCGCGAGCTACATCTACGGGAGCAGAAGCACGGAGGTCCTCTACAACTCGAGCTCTGTCTACAACAACTGGGTATTCGATGTGTCAAGGCGGTCCCCATATGCGGCGGGCTACTGGAACGTTCCAGTCACGGTCGCCATCGACATCAGAGACAAGAACGTCAGCGATGTCGAGATTGTATCAGGCACATGGGACCTCAAGGCGAGCGACGGATCCCTCAGAGACCTGGAGGGCAACCGCACAATGGATGTAGGGTTCGACATCCGAGGAAACACTCTGTATGTGTCATACTTCTGGAACGAATCGTCGAGCTTGAGGGTGAGCGTGAGTTCGCTCGCCAATCCTCGACCGATAAGTCTGCCCGAGACGAGCGCCCTAGCCTGGGACAACTACTCGTGCACGGTCCTGTCAACCGCGCCAGACAACGGGACCACCACCTGGACGCTGGTGGATGCTCCACCTTGGCTTTCAATCGATGCATACACCGACACGACCTGTGTGCTCGCGGGGCTCCCGAAGGCAAAAGGGGTCTACGAGATCAGTCTGATGATATCGGACCTCAACTCTACGGAGTACCTCAACTGGTCGATAACGGTCGTCCGGCTGAAGTTCGTCGACGGACATGTCCGAGACTCTGGTGCCAATCCTCTGCCGAATGTTACAGTCATGGTCACGTTCAGATCCGGACAGGACATCCGATCGATCAAATACGCGGACACCGACGCATCCGGCTACTACTCGGCCGCGGTCCTTGAGAGCGATTGGAGCCCCGGCGACAAAATCGAAGTGTCCTCGTTCTATGACAACGAGACCGCACTTAATTCCACGACTGCTGGTGACTATCCATATCAGGAAGTCGATCTCATGTTCGCGGCGGAGGTACCCGAGTTCGGAACCTTCTTCGGGGCCGTCGGCGTGGTCGCATATCTCGCGCTTATGGCCTGCTTCTTCATCAGGCGCAGACGGACCTAGTGGGCTTTCAGCCCTTCCTCATCAGGGTCTTCTCCGCGTCCTTCACGACCTTCGAAAGCTCCTTCTCAACGTCTCTGTCGAGCCGCATAGGCTGGTGCTCCTTCAAAATCTTCCTGACCACGTCTCTCGCAGCATCCTGGAGCGGCCTCACGCCTTCCTTCTTCGCCTTCTCGCTGGAGCGCTTGTCGTAGAGAGTCGAGATCCTGATCTCCCCCTTTCTGAGGTACTTCATCGTGTGTGGTTGGGCCAGGAAATTGCCCATGTGGCCCACCTTGTCGACGAGGTCCACGGCAAGCGTGTCGGCATCGACATCAAAGCCCCTGACCGCCCTGAACACGTCGGCGTAGACCTCATTGTCGACCACCAGCATCTCGTAGCTGGCGGCGTTCTCCCATGCCCCGCCGATGCCCGAGAGGTTGTCAGCACCTGCGAGGGCAGGGATCATGGCCGTCTGCATCCGCTCGATGCCGCTCTGCATGTCGAACATGTTGCCGTCCATGGTGACGCCGTAGACATCTGCGATCATCTTGTACTTGTGAGCGATCTGAACGGTTGCAGCTGATGCGAGCCCCATCTCGGGCAGACCCCAGACGTTCTTGCCCGTTCGCAGGTCCATCATGCTCAGTCTCCCCGAGTACTGGATCGGGACCTTGTCCGTTACCGTCTGCACGAGGGCAACTCCCGCAAGCAGCTCTGCGTTCTGCTGGGCGAGTCCTCCCGCCAAAGTGATCGGGGCGGTCCCTCCGGATATGGGGCACGGGACGAGGTCCACCGGGGCTCCGTACTCGGCACCTCTGATTATCACATCTGCTGCGTGAGCGTCGTAAGTGAGCGGGCTGCTGGGCGAACCGTATACGTCGAGGAGCGGTCTCTTCCTCAGCTCCTCCAAACCGCCGGTGACGCATGCCCACATCTTCGCTAGTATGTCGACCGAAGCGACGTTGAGCGCGTAGCCAGAGATGCTTTTGCTCGAGTTCTTCATCATCGCTTCCTGGGTCTTGATCACGAGTAATTCGGGAGGGACGTCGGTCGCGACCACAAGGTTCGACACCGAGTGGCAGTATTCGAGGGCGTCCATGACCCTGGTCGCCCTCTCAACGTCCTCGAGCGTGGCCGGCCTATGCTCCCCTGTCTCGAGGTCCATCATCATCGGATTGCCGCCAAGCGCATGAGCGTACATGGTCTCCCCGTCGAACTTCATGTTGTTCTTCGGGTCTCGAGCGTAGTACATCCCGTAGGGCATAATGTGCTTGATAGTCTCCTTCATTAGGCTCCTCGGAAATGTGATAACATCTTTCCTCGTCGGGTGCGCGACCGCGCCTGCCTTGATGAGTCTTCTCCGGGCGTCTGCGCTGTCGAATCTGACGCCGGTCTTCTCGAGCATTTTGAAGGACGCTTCCTCGATCGCGTTGACCTGGTCGTCCGTGAGCACTTTCAGTCTGAACCTTATCTTCTGGCCTTGCATCTTATTCGCCTCTGTGGTCTCCGCAACAATGGCCTCGAGACCTTTGATTGGATGGCATTATGGCAAGCACTTACAAATACGTGTTGATGGCTCGCTTCGCATGTCTGATCACGAACTTGTCAACTCTTGATTTTCGTCGCGAGGTTCGCAATCCTTTTTCCGAGCTCCTTGCATGATTCGATCTCCTTCTCGTTGGGAGCCTCGACCGCCGTGGCGCCGAAGTGCTTGTTGTCGAATCTGCCCTGGACTATCATCCCGTGAATCAGCATGGAATGGAGTATCGAAAGCAATGCTGTCTCCGCGCCGCAGGCGGTGTCCCCCGAGCTAGTGAAAGCACCGCCAGCCTTGCCTTTCAGCTTTCCGTGGATCTTGGTCGACTTGTCGATGAAATCCTTCAATTTGCCTGACATATCACCGTAGTATGTGGGAGTGCCAATGATGATTCCGTCTGCGCTCAGCAGATCTTCCAAGGACGCCTTGTCAACATTCTTGAGAACGACCTTGACACTGGGGACTTGTTTTACCCCTTCTGCAACTGCCGTTGCCATTTTCTCGGTGTTACCGGTTCTAGAATCGTAGACCACGAGTACCTGTGTCATCTGTACCGCCTGTTCCAACCGATTCTTGGATGCACCTGCCTGTATTTGGGCTTTGTATACCTGACGGTCCACATCGCCGCAAATAACATATCCCTCCTTGGTGTAACCCGGGCCAGAAACGCACTGTTTTGGCCTGTCTGGTGATATCGTGAACAGCAACAACGGGAACGCGAAGAGCAAGCATTACTCTACATTCGTTCTGCTGTTGCTCGCATCGATTGCAATCATGGTTATGTACGTCGAGGCGATGGCATTCCCGTCGCTCCCCACCGTGATGCGAACCTACGGGCTCGGCCCGGAGGACTACAGCCTCGCGTCGTGGGTCGTCACCATCTATCTCGTTGTGGGCGCTGTCTCCATTTCAGTCTTCGGCAAGCTGGGGGACATCTACGGCAAGAAGAGGATGCTCATCATAGCGATGATGATCTACACTGTCATGGTGAGTCTGACCGGCCTCGCGAGCGACCTCTCCAGTTCGATTTATCTGCTGATCGTGTTCCGCGCCTTCCAGGGCATCGCGATGGCCATGTTCCCTCTGGCTTTCGGCCTCATCAGGGACGAGTTCCCTCCAGACAGGATACCGATCGCTCAAGGCGTGATATCCGCCATGTTCGGCGTCGGAACCGCAGTGGGATTCGTGATCGGAGGGTTCGTCACGGAAACGCTCGGCTGGCAATGGACGTACCACACAGTCGCGCCCTTCGCACTCATCATGACCGTCGTAGCTTACTTCAAGATCCGGGAGTCCCCTGTGCGCCTGAACGCCAAGGTCGACTATGTCGGGGCCGCCCTGCTCGGGGCGACCTTGGTCACATTCTTGGTAGGCATCACGGAGACGAGCAGCCGTGTCAACGGGGTTCCTCGTGGCTGGTCCGATCCAATGGTCGTAGCGCTCCTGATCGCTTCGGCAGTCTTCGTCACGCTCTTTGTGCTTTGGCTTCCAAGGGCGAAGGACCCGCTCGTGCGGCCATCCCTCATGAAGGTCAAGAACCTGGTCTTGATGAACATCACCGCTTTCTTGATCGGCTTCGCCCTATTCACGACCATCCAGACGATCGCGGGCCTCGCGGCTTTCAACTTCCAGCTGGATACTATTCAGATAGGCCTTCTTCTGCTGCCGACATCTGCTGTGACGCTCGTGCTTGGCCCGACTGTCGGGTTCTTGGTGCGGAGGATCGGGCCCAAGTGGCCGCTGACATTCGGGATGACAATCGCTATCGTTGGCTTCGTTACGCTCTATTTCAACCACTCAACGAAGTGGGACGTCATGTTGGGCGCGACCATTCTGGGCGCTGGCCAAGCGTTCGCCATGGTGTCGAGCATCAACATCGTGATCGTGTCGACGCCCATGCATGAGACGGGCATATCGACTGCAGTGAACATGATAATCAGGACGGCTGGGTCAGTTGTGGGACCGGCAATAGCTGCCGTGATAATCTCTCAGAACTCGCACTTCGATCCGGTTGTTGGTCAGGCGGTCCCCGGCGACATCGCGTACCGGACGATCTTCCTTATGGCATCGATTGTGATGGCCTTGGGCGTGTTCCTTTCACTGTTCGTTCGGAACCAGAAATCCACAACTCAGGCATACGGGGAACGTGGAGCCCCCGGGCAGAAAGCGCCTCTGGTGGCGAAGCCAGCGGAAGCCGATCTTAGGCACTAGCCGTTGCGTGCTACTGTTTCTGGACGGATAGCCAGCTCTGCGTGCTCTTCTTCAGATACTCCTTGACTACGATCCTCGCAGCCTCTCGGACTGCTTCCTCGCTGGTGTGCTTTGGCTTCCATCCTAGCTTGGCCATCTTCTTGTTGTCCAGAAGGAAGCGCGGGACGTCTCCTTTCCACCCGCTCTCGCCACCAGTGTACTTTATCTTGACATTCTTGAGATGCGTCTCTTCCAGGAGGATCTCGACGATCCGCTTGACCGATATCTGGTCCTTGGCGCCGAGGTTGAAGTAGTTCAGCCGATCCTTCCCGTGCTTGAAGCCGTATATCATGCCGTCGACGCACTCCTCGGCGAGCATGTAGGATTTCTTCTGATTGCCGTCTCCGAGCACCTCGAGGACCTTCTTGTTCTTGTTGAGCTTCTCCACGAGGTCGTACAATATCCCGTGGGTGCTCCTGTGGCCGACCACGTTCGCGAACCTGAATATCCAGCTCTTGATGCCGTAGAGCTCGGTGTACGCTGAGACCAGTCCTTCGCATGCCAGCTTCGACGCGCCGTACAACGAGATCGGGAGGCAAGGACCGTAGTCCTCCGGAGTCGGGAAGACTCTGGCTCGGCCGTAGACAGTCGATGTGGACGAGAACACGTATGTCTTGATGTCGTTCCTTCGTGCGCATTCGAGGGTGTTGTATGTCGCGATCGTGTTCTGCTCGAGATCCACCATCGTCGACTCAGTGCCTTTCCGTATGTCCGGGTTCGCGGCGATGTGCCAGACGCTCTCATGTCCCCGCATCTCGCGGGAGAGTGTGCTAACGTCGAGCAGGTCGGCTTTGACGAGCCTGAAGTACTTCTCGCCCAAGTGCTCTGAGATGAACTCTTCCTTTCCAGTGCTGAAATTGTCGTAGACGGTGACACTGTTCCTCTTGGCAAGCCTCTCTACGATGTGACTGCCTATGAACCCTGCACCACCGGTGACGAAGTATGTCATGATCGAAACCCTCCTGAACAGATGTGAGGCCTCATTGGGTGACGGGTGTAAGAATCTTCGTGCCGATTCGACTGAGTGGAGACTCTCTCAGGAACTTTCGGACAGAAAATTGAAGGGAAAAGGTTTGATCGGGTTTCTATGGTGCAGCAGCGTCCAGGATGCCCGCGCCTTGCGCCCAGGCCCATCCCATGACTTGCAGGTCCGCTTCGTACCACTGAATCAGCGTGCTCTTGGTCGTCTCCAACTGTGATAGCGCTACATCTTTCGACATCGTGCCATCCGTCAGTCCAATGTACACGCCCTGCACATCGACGTATCTCTGCTGCTGGTCGAATTCAGCACCCCAGTACCAGGACACGTCCATCATGTCGTGGAGTATCTGAAGGTAGATCTGGCGGCTGAACGACTTGCCCCATTCCATCGTGTAGACGCTGCTCAGCGCAACAACCGCGTTCCCTGTCTGTCCCTTCTCAAGCGCTGTGATGGCTGAGTTCACAAATCCGAGGTCGTGAGCGTGTTGCTCCGATCTCAGGAAGACATCCCACGAACCCATCAGGCCGCCCTCACCGAGAGTCCACGGAGTAATGATCCTCCGGGCATCGATAAGCGCGCGGTTCAATTCGTTCGCCTTCTGCCAGACAGCGGGATCTTTCGAAACGGCGTACTGAGCGTTCAAGGAGCGCGCATATGCGTTGACCGCGACTGCCCGCGCTCTCAGGTTGCTCAAAGCAGCTAGGTCCGCATCGATGTTCGAAGCCTCCGTCGGCAGCGCCATCTTCTCGGTCTTGAGATACGATGCCGCCCAGTCCACGGTGTACTGGAACTCGATCGGCAGCACTAGCGCGTTGGCCGCACGCATGGCCATGACCGTGTGCATCCTCAGAACGATATCCATAGTCGCATGGCTCTGCATCGGCATGTCGTCATACTGAGTGTGGTAGTACGGATCGAACCCGGCCACCCACTGGAGCTGTACCGCTGACCCTCCGCCCTTCGCGCCGAAGGACCACGCATCCGTCCAAGACCAGATCGGGTTGTAGTATCCGACAGCACCGCCCAATCCGAGGTCACTTATGGCCTTTCCAACCAATCCGTTGACCTCCCAGGTGCACTCGGCCCAGTATCTTCCGGAAGCTTTCACGAAGCTGACACCATCCATGTTGAGCTCGACCGCAAGCCCAGCCATTATCTCCGGATGGGCTTTCACGAATTCATAAGAGCCGACCAGCCAGTTGTACCATGTGCCCTGAGGCCCGCCCTGTTCCTCTGCGCCTACTGAGCTGAAGACCAGTGTGCGGTCTGGTACGAATGTTCCGGCCTTCTTCGCCTCTGAGAACAGCCTCGCGAACTCCAACATGGCGGCTATGGACGAGGTGTCATCGCTCGCGCCGTTCCACCAGCAGTCGATGTGACCGGATATCACGACATACTCGTTCGGCCTTGTCTTGCCGTATATGTATGCCGCTACGTTGGTCGATTCCGCGTACTTCTCCGAGAGTATGTCCACCCTGCCGTCAATCCTCAGCTCGACGTTGCCTGCCTTGAGCAGGTCCAAGATGTGCGCCGCAGATATCGGCGAGATGGAGAGGATCGGAATCGACCCTCCGACGGAGTCCTGCTTTATGCCTGCTGGCAGATCGTTGCCAGTGTAGTACCCGTAGAACACGGTCGCGGACGCGCCGTGAAGCGCAGCCTCTTCAACGGATGGGTTCGGCCATCCCTGGACATCGTCATTCCTGTGGATGAGCGCGATGGCGCCCGCAAGGTTCCCGATGGCGTTGAGGTCTGCTTCCGTTCCGAGACCGCAGTCGACTACTGAAGCCACTAGCGTCTTGCCGCCGTTCGTGTTCCCGAACGTGTACTTGTTGTGGTCTTCGTAGCCCCAGATCGAATAGCTGTCCCCGTAGGTCGTCGCCTGCACATCCTCATAGCCGTTGGAGACGATCTTGATGGTCGTCCCGAAGTGTTGCCAGGCGGAGACAGGGAACTTCTCCATCACGACCTTGTCCATAGCCATTGAGCTCAGACGATTGTAGATGTACTTTTGAGCGTTCAGTTCCGCATCCGTGCCTGCGACCTTCTCACCCATCCCGCTTATCAGGATCAGGTCATTCCAGGCGCTATTGTAGTTCAGCCCTTTCAGGACCTTGACCTCGTTTGCCGTCAGTCCCGAGCTGCTGCCCGTGCCAGTCGCAGGCGCCCCGACCGAAGTCGGCATGAGCGCCACGGTCAAAAAGATGAATCCTACCGCGATAGCTGCTATTGCCCGTTTCACTATCTCCCCCCAAAGCAGAACCCGAGTCAGTATGACTCGGAGCCTCGGGGGAATCATCTTCATGATTCTTAAGATTTCGTGCTTCCGGATGTGCGAGGGCTTAGTCGGATTTGATGACCAGAACGATGAACGACACGAGGAGCACGACACCTCCGAAGATCATGACGGCATACGAGGCTAGCAGGATCCTCA
>JBGQAM010000074.1:0-7858 GCA_041494275.1 Thermoplasmata archaeon
CCAATCGCTCCAGTAGTTGCCGGTCGAAGTTGCGTTCCACTCGTTTGCTGAACCGTTGTCACATGCCTGAACGTGAGACGGGCTACGGACACTCGTGGCGCCGTTGTTTCCAATGAGAGTATTGTTCCATGCCTTGTTCTGCGAGCCGCTCAGAATCGTCATGCCGTATCCGACGTTATCTGAAATGACGTTCCCATGGATGCTGATGTTCGTTGAGGAAGTCAGCATGATGCCGTAGAGACCGCTAGAACAGGTATTGTTCGTGGCAGTGATATTCTGGCAGAACCCGAGTTGGATGCCCGCGGAGGCGTTGCTGAGATTGCAGCGATCTATCGTCATGAGCCTGCAGTTCGCGAGAATGACCTGTCCTGGATTCACAGGGATCGTGTCTCCGACCCCGTCGGCCAAGTAGAAGATGGGCTTGCCGTTTGCCAGATTGGACTCGTCGATGTCCTGCAAACCCCATTCCTGAATAGTGTCACCCAGCAGTAGAACACCTTCGTCCACGAGGCTATTGGTCCTGAGCGTGCTTGAGACGCTGTTGTCGATTACTATACCGATCTTCGAGTCATACGCCAAGGAGTTGCCTGTCAGGATCGTCTGGTCACACTGCGACAAGTACACGCCACCGAGCGAATTGTCCGAAATGGTATTTGAGATGATAGAGGTGCTAGATCCGTAATTGGCCCTCAATCCATACCCTCTATTGTGCATGCATGTATTGCTGACGATCACGTGACTGTAGGGATTCCATGTTTCGTGTCCCACAGATCTCTCAAGATATACTCCAGTGCCGTTGTTGTCGGAGAAGTTGTTATCAATCAAGGTGTTCGAAAAGGATCCGAGAATGAAGATGCCGTAGAGATCGTTGTCAATACAAGTGTTGTTTGCAACTACATTCGAGAAGGTCAACCACAGATCGATGCCGCCGGCCTTGTTGGCTGAACATGTGTTGTTCTCGACACGGTATTTGCCGATTGCTGACAAAGACCCCCCGGCGAGGACTATCCCTGTCCCCACGTTCCTCAGGCACGTGTTGTTGTTCACGATTCCTTGAGCGTTGGAGAACAAGTTGTCGAAAAGGACGATGCCCTCTCCGCCATTGTCTGAGCAATTGTTGAAGGCCACGCTGCTGTTCAACGGGTTCCCGAGAGCGATGCCATTTTGCATGTTCCAGGAGCAGGAATTGTGAGTCACCGTGCTCCCTTCAGAGGAATATCCGTAGATCCCAGACTGCGTGTTGTATGAACAGTTGTTGTATCTCACGATGTTCCATTCGGAGTCAATGTAGATCCCACTGTTGGCATTGCTCTGGCAAGTGTTGTTGGCGAGGACGTTTACGGCGGATTCACCGCCGGATTGCCGGAGTTCTATGCCCGAGCCGAGTCTGAATGAGCAGTTGTTCCAGCTCAAGACGTTGGACGACGAGCTGTAGAGGATGATCCCATCGCCAGTGCCAGTGAGGTTGTTACGGATAAGTTGGTTGAAGTCCGACCTTTCAAGAGTGAGTCCGAAGGAGTTGCTGGAGAGAGCATTGTCAACGAGAATGTTCGTGTTGGATTTCCAAAGGTGGATGCCGTATTTGGAATTGCTCGAACAGGTGTTGTTCTCGAGTCTAGTTTCGTTGGTGGAGCTGAGCAATATGCCATTCGGGCTGTTTCCGGAGCATGTATTGTTGGCAAGCAGACCATTCTGCACATTGTATAGCAGGATGCCGGCCTCATCAGAGTTGTGCAAATAACAGCCTCTTATCGCGAAATAGGCGGTCGTGTTTCCTATTGTGATCGCGTCCCGATAAGAACTTCCGTCTATGTCGAGATTCTCTATGACATACGGATTGCCAACAGTCCCGTCGCCGGGCCAGCCTTGATCCGCGAAACTCGCGTCTCCGTTGATGGAGATGACCGCGTGCGGCGTGTAGGCCTTCGACGTGGCAGGATTCTTGGCAGGATGGATCCCCGGAGAAATGGCGACAAAGGCAGAGACAAGAAAGGTTAGAGCGACCAGCAACGCTATGGTCATGACAATCGCTGTTCTCGATCCTCTCGAGCTCAAAGCAGTGCTTGATAGTCCTTCGCAGTAGCCAGTTCTATCGAAAAGGCGACTGACAATTCGGACCTGATCATTCCTTCCTGAAGTAGGTAGAATCTTGGGCTGACGTTGAACACCTCGATCCCTCTCCATAGCCGAATTCCTCCCGAGGTTCACCACAAGAACCTCTCGAAAAACACATCGAACGAACGCTATAAGGAGCTTGCGCCACAAGACGGATCTGCTCATCTCTTGACGCAAACATTGCGCCAATTGGCCAAAAGGACCATTCCTTGTCTGGCAGGGAGCGAGGTTCATGATTAGAATCGCTAGATGACTAACAAGTGCGAGGAAAGGAACCATCAAGACTTAAGTATTGATTCCGCATTGTCAATTCCGTTCACAAGTCCCGGCTGGACGGGTAAGTTGATACGATGACAAGGCGGCGCTTGAACTCGGTTGAGTGGAGCTCTCCCCTCATGCTGCTCCTGCTGCACGGCGGAGCAGGTGTCCAGGTCGGAAAGGACTGGCAGTGATTCTCTCATCGGCCTAGCTTTGAAACCTCTTGGTAGTCGGATTTGAAGGATTTCAATTCAAGTCCATCACAACGAAGGTGAAAATCATGACAGGCAAGCAGTCAATCTTGAACGAGCTGGAGAACAGTGTGAAAACCCTTGATCAAGTGGGAGCGGTCGAGGGCGCAAAGAACGCCATCGCAGCGAGGGTGAACCCGGTGGAGGCCATCGACGCCCTCTCGAGAGGAATCAGAGAGGTAGGCGAGAAGTTCGCGAAGAAGGAGATGTTCGTCGTCGAACTGATCTACGCTGCGAGTATCATGGAGGAAGCGATCAAATTGCTGGAGCCTGAACTCAAGAAGAGCAAGGAGAAGAGGCACTCGACCGCCAACTTCGTGCACGGGACCGTCTCGGGCGACATCCACGACATCGGCAAGAATCTCGTGAAGATCATGCTCGAGGCCGGAGGGTTCGAAGTGCACGACATCGGCAAGGATGCTCAGACTGATACATTCGTATCGAAATCGAAGGAAGCGGGAGCCGGAATCGTGGGCGCATCATCTCTCATGACCACGACTGTCGATGTGCAGAAGGAAATCGTGGACGCGCTCAGGTCGGCAGGGGTAAAGGCGCCTCTTATGGTCGGGGGTGCAGCTGTCTCCGAGGAATGGGCCAAAGAGATCGGGGCGCACTACTGCGCGGACGCTGGAACGGCGGCTGAGCTCGCGAAGCACCTGATCGGAAAGGGAGCGTGAGGAGATGGCGCAGGAATCCATGAAGATAGGACACTTCGGCATGAAGCGGTTCGAAGTGATGGAGCCGAAGAGCGCGGAGGCGATCCACGTCAACTCGCTCTACCTGCTTGAGAAGATGGGCATCAAAGTCGTCAGCGACGAAGGCAGGAGACTCCTCAAGGAAGCCGGAGCCGATGTCGACGAGAAGACCAAGGTCGCGAAGATCCCGAAGTACCTGATCGAGGAGTCGATGAGGAGGTGCCCTCACTCCTTCAAGATGGCCGCAAGGAACCCCAAGAACGATTTCGTGCTCGATGGAAGACACTGCTACACATGCACCGATGGCGTCGGACTCGCAACGATCGACCTCGAGACCGGCGAGAGGCGCGGCTCGACCCTGAAGGACGTCGCGGACTCGGCCAAGATCGTCGACTACCTGCCTATGATGCACATGTACAATCCTCTGGTCACGCCGCTCGAGGTGCCTAAGCACGCGCACACCGTGCACGAGTTCAAGGCCGCGCTAGAGAACTGCGAGAAGCACTACACAACTGGCTCCACTTACCAAAAGGAAGAGGCCATCTACGAGCTGAAGATGGCTGCTGCTGTCGTAGGCGGAGAGAAGGAGCTCAAGAGGAGACCCATCATCTCGAACTTGACATGCACGACATCACCAATGGTCCTCGGCATGACGACCGATGCAGCAATCGAGTTCTCGAGAGCTGGCTGCCCGCCATTGCTCATGGCCATGCCGTTGATTGGCGCGACGGCTCCGATGACGGTTGCGGGCGCGACATTGCTCGGGAACGCGCAGGTGATCGCTCTCGCCACTGTCCTGCAATTGGCAGCGCCTGGCTCGCCTCTGTGCTACAGCACCGAACCGATGGCGATGGACGTCCAGACGGGATTGTTCGAGGGATTGTTCCCCGCGGCGGACATGGTGAGGGCAGCCCATGTCCAGATGGCCAAGTACTACAAGATCCCGATGTTCGTGGGCGGTTGGGGCACTTGCTCGAAGGTGCCCGATGTGCAGGCTGGATACGAGAAAGCGTTTTCCGCTTTCCTCTGCTACTTGTCGGGGGCGGACATGACGTCGGGCCCCGGTCTGCTCGAGAATTGGACGGTGCTATCGTTCGAGCAGCTGCTCATCGACCACGAGATGTTCACGATGATGGCGGATATGCTGAAGGGCTTCCCGGTGGACGACGACTCGATGCCTCTCGACGTGATAATGGAGGTCGGGCACGAAGGCCACTTCATGGGCAAGAAGCACACGCTGGACCACTTCAGGCAGATGTGGCAGCCGATGGTCACCGACGGGCAGCCGTACAAGACCTGGAAGGCAGCTGGTTCGAAGAACGCGGTGGATCACGCACGTGAGAAGGCGAAGGGAATCCTGAAGACGCACAGGCCCGAGCCGCTCGCGGAGGACTTGCAGGTAGAGCTTGCTGGACTTGTCTCAGAGGCGGAGAAGAACATACCCCACTGATAGGCCCTCGACCCCCGCTAGAACAAACCCCTTGCTACTTTTCATTTGTAATCAAGAGCCATATTCATTCCGAGGTCCCAGGGCGATACCAATAAGCCATAGCGACCCAATGTCATGATGCGGATGGCCTGGGTATCCTGGAGACCGTCCTAGTAATCCGTGTGTGGTTCAAACGGAAGCACGTATCCTTTGCGTTGACGACGAGACTGCGCTTCTGGGAGTTATTTCCCATTTCCTCCAGAAGACTCCAGGTTTTCGAGTGGACACCGCTACATCAGCCCAAGAGGCCCTCAAGATGATGGAGGGTCAGGAGTACGATGCCATTGTCTCCGACTACCTGATGCCAGAGATGAACGGGATTGAGCTACTGAAGAACATCAGAGGGAGGAACCTGGACATCCCTTTCATAATCCTGATGGAAAGGGGGAACGAGGACATCGCCGTGGATTCGCTGAGCATCGGGGCTGATTTCTACATTCTGAAGGGAGGGGATCCGAGGCAGCAGTTCGCCGAGCTTGCGAACATGGTCAAGCATTCGGTAACGCAGCGGAAGTACGCTGAGTCGCTCCTGAAGACGACGCAGACTCTGCAAGCGGTAATCAAGTGCGCCCCTGTGCCCATATACGCCCTGGACCCGCACGGAATCGTTCTCATGTGGAACCACGCTGCCGAGTGGGTATTCGGGTGGAAGGCGGAGGAGGTCACGGGAAACCCCCTCCCGATAATCCCCAAAGATGCCATCGACGAGTTCAAGACCCTCAGAAGACGCGTTCTCGAGGGAGAGTCGCTCTCGAACCATAAGGTCACGTACATCAGGAAGGACGGGAGCAAGGTCAACATCTTCCTGTGGGCGACCCCGATCAGGGACGAGAGAGGCCGCATATCCGGAGTAATGTTCTCGGCGCAGGAGACACCGGAGCACAACGCCATGGAGATCAAGCTGCTTAGACTGAACCGGCTCTACGCATTCCTGAGCAGTGTGAATGCAGCCATCGTGAGGCTTAAGACGAACCAGACGCTGTTCGAAGAGATATGCCGCATAGCCGTGGAGAAGGGAGAGTACAGGGCAGCCTGGATAGGCATCCTTGACGTGGAAAACCAAGCCGTCGTGCCAGTCGCTTCCTTTGGTCCCACCGAATGGACCAGTAGGCCTTTCACAGTGTCGGCCGACGACACGCCGGAGGGGCGTGGGCCCACGGGCAAGGCGATCCGGGAGGGGAAGCTGTTCATGAGCATGGACATCGCGAAGGATCCGGACATGGCCCCGTGGAAGGAGCACGCGGCAAAGTCTGGGGTGAGGTCTGCGGCAGCTATCCCGATAAGGCTCAAGGGGAAAGTGATAGGCGCGCTCACCATCCACGCGAGCGAGACCGGTTTCTTCAAGGAGGACGAGAGAGCGCTCCTCGAGGGGGTCGCATCGGACGTGTCGTTCTCAATAGACTCAATCGCCAGGGAAGAAGGTAGGAAGCGCGTCCAGTCTGCGCTGAGGAAGGAGGCCTCCTTCACCGCTACCACGCTCGATACAGCAGGTGCCATCATAGCGGTTCTTGACCGTGAGGGGCGCGTCGTCAGGTTCAACAAGGAGGGGGAGATGGTCACGAAGTTCATGGCGGACGAGGTCGTGGGCAAGCTTCTCTGGGACGTGCTCATACCGAAGGAGGACATCGAGAAAGTCAAGGAGGGCTTCTCTGAGATCGTCGGTGGCAAGTTTCCTATCGAATGCGAATATGATTGGCTTACACGGGACGGCTCTAGACGCACGATCGACTGGACCAACACGGCCCTCCCGGAGCGAGACGGCTCTGTCAGGTTCGTGATAGCTACCGGGGTTGATGTGACTGAGAAGCGCCGAGCTGAGGAATCGCTCAGAGAGAGCGAGGGGAGACTGAGGATCGTCACGGACAATATGATAGATCTGCTCGCACAGGTTGACGCTGATGGCAACTACGTCTACATCAGTCCCTCCCACAAGATCCAGTTGGGGTGGGAGCCAAGCGACCTACTCGGTAAGAACATCGCTGATTTCGTCCACCCCGATGATATTGAGAACGTGCTCGAGACCATCAGCAAGCACCTTGAGAAGGGAGAGCTCTTTGACATCATGCAGTTGAGGTTCAAGCGCGCGGATGGGGAGTACTTGTGGATCGAGACAGCTGGGAGAGCGTTGCGGGACAAGGACGGCAAGGTTGTCGGAGCTGTTTTCGGCACAAGGGACATCTCGCAAAGGATGGAGGCGGAGAACAAGCTTCGGAAGAGGACGCTAGAGGCAGAGGCAGCCAAGACGAAGGCCCAGATGTTTCTGGACTTCATGAGCCACGACATATCCAACATCGTGACTCCGATGCTTGCATACGCCGACCTCATAAGCGATAGCGACAAGGTCCCGCCTGAGATCAAGAGGTACTCATCAAAGATAGCTGAACAGGTGAGAAGGATCGGGCGTTTCACTAGAGACGCAAGAATGCTATCTCATACCGAGATTGAAGCAACCTCGGGTTTTCAGCCAGTTGACCTCAAATCGGTGTTCGCGGATGCCGAGCATTCTGTGGTTGCGAGATATCCCGACAGAATGGCGGTTGTCGAGTATTCGTTCCCGGAGGGGCCTGTAGAAGTCACGGGCAAGGGCCATATCGAGAGCGTGGTCGAGCACCTGCTGGAAAACGCGTTGATGTACAACAAGGAAGAGCATGTGAGGATCGAGGTCTCCGCAAAGAAGGTCGACGGAGCGTGGAGGGTTGACATCTGCGACAATGGTCCTGGAATCTCGGACAGCCAGAAGAAGATCCTGCTTGTGGACGCGCTCGACACTCAGACGAGGTTCGAGAGAGGGATTGCGTCCGGGCTTTCATTCTCTGGGCTCATCGTAAGACAGTTGGGCGGGAAGCTGCTCATAGAGGACCGGGTTCCTGGAGATATGGAGAAAGGGACTCGCATTGTTCTCAAGCTGCCAATAGCGGACCAGACCAAGCCGACGGAGTAGCCCTTTACAGTTCTTATCGAAAGTAGAAATCGGGAAATGGTTTCTGGAAATGCCCGCGAGTGAAGGCTCAGAACTTCTTGAACGTGCTCTTCTTCGCGTTGCAGATCGG
>JBGQAM010000099.1:0-3976 GCA_041494275.1 Thermoplasmata archaeon
CATGAGTGCTTCCACCGCGGTACTGCGGCGTTCATGATTCTGGGGGACCGTTGTACGCGGTCCTGCGGCTTCTGTGCGGTGCGGAGCTTGCATTCGCCCGATCCGCCCGATCTCGGCGAGCCGCGCAACCTGGCTCGCATGGCCTCCCGCTTGGGACTACGGTACATCGTCATCACCAGCGTCACGCGAGACGACCTCCCCGAGTCTGGAACTGAGGTCTGGGTATTCTCTCCTTGATACCTGCTCAATACAGTACGAGCCCATCCTCGAGTCTTCCGAGTTCTATCGGGGTCGACCTTGTCCCCACGAACGCACCTTTGCTGTTGGCGACCGCGCATGCACCGAGATAGGGAGTGCCGTAGTTCAGGGTAGCCACACTGGCGGGGACCTTGAAAAGGGACGACAGATCCCGCAGCTCTTCCTCCGTCGTTCTCGGGTGGCAGACCACTCCTTTGTTCGTCGCGATGCAGGCTGAGCCGACTGTCTCGATCCCCGCTATCCTCCTTCTCTGGACCTCCACGCCGAGCACATCCTGAACCAGCCTCGCAGTGTAGTTTGATGCCGCTGGATGAATGACAGCCGCGTGGTCATTTGCGAGTATGTTGTTGCCCGCGGCGTTTAGCTTCTCCTCCATCTTAGCGACTCTGAGTTCTTTGGGGAACTTCGATATCTGCCTCTTCTCCGCGAAGTTCGTCACAATCACGCCGTTTGAGTTCATGGCGACGAGCGAACCAACAATCGTGGAGCCGGCGATGATCGTCGATATGATGTCGACACCCAGGGCTTGGGCTATCCCTTTCGCGGCCTTCGGTTCCACAGTATCGGACAATACGGCGTATCGTTCGCTAGCGGCGCAGTATACCCCGACATAGGGATTGCCGTTTATGTCTCCCAACCTGAGCATCTATCCCCTACCCTGGAAAAATCATTCTTCTGGGAGGGAGACCTCAATCAGGCCGTCTTCGAACCTGATGGCTTTCACGCGCACCTTGCGCGGCGGATGCTCTATCCCCTTGGCCCATATGAGCTCGTTGAGCCTGTAGTCCAGCCAGACCTCCTTCTTGTCCTTCTCATCGTCCTCTTCGGAGGTCTTCTCCATCATATGCTTTCGGACGTACTCCTTGATCTCCTTGATCGCCCTCGGCGCGCGCTTCGTCTTCGGGACAATCTTCGTGACAGTCAGGGGAATTGTGAAAACCCTCTCCAACTCTTCAACCATGTTATGACCTCACACCTTTAGTTTCGTCCTTCTCCAGTGCCTTCGCTTGGGGTGCCTCAGGAAGGCCCTGTTCGTCCTCTGCATGACCCAGGCTGGGACCCGTCTGTTGCTCTTGGTCGCCGCCAGCAGTCTGAGCTTCCTCGCATGTGGCTTGTGTTTGGCCATCCGGTCATCTCCTCTCGATCTTGATCTCGCGCTTCTTCGGCATGATCTTGCGCAGTATCTGCCGCAGAGTGTAGTCGTCTATCTGCTGCGTCAGTCTTCCCGACTGGACCAGCATTATCAGCTGGTTCTCGACGGACTCGACGACATCGGGACGCGTCATGCGCAGGTTGGCCAGCCGCTCTCTCGCTTCTGGTGTCAGGAGCTGGCGCATGAGCATCTGCTTCTGCGCATCCATCTGCTTCGCCTGCTCCTGGGCGACAGACTCCTGCTGCGCTCTGAGCTGGAGGTCCTGCATCTTCCTTTGCCTAAGGGCATCCAGCTCGTCCTCGTCAGCCATATGCACTCACTCAGAGGTACTTCGTGAGTTCTGGGTTCTGAGCCGCCATCTCCTTCAGGATCTGTGTAGACATGCCGTCTATCATCTTCCTGGCCTTGGCGGTCACGACCCTCCCTCCGTCCTTCTGCTTCTGAACCAGCTGGCTCTTCTCCAGCTGCTGGACTGTCATGCGAGATATCGAGCGTGAGCCACGAACGGCCCTGTTGGGCTTGGAGCCTCTGTCCGCCTTGCCGCCGAACATTGCGGCCAGGTGTGTCGTGCCAATGGGACCCTCGACATATATCTTCCTGAGAACCGCCGCGGTTCGGACGTGCCACCAGTCATTGCTGACTGGGCTTTTCTCCCTGTGCCTTCCGGTCTTGACGAATGCTGCCCAATCGGGCGGTGAGATCGTCTCGACCTTCTTCAGCTCCTCCGCTATTCTCGGTATGAGCTTTTCAGCGGGCACATCAAACGCAGTAGCCATCGAGATTCCTCAGTGAAATGCGATTTTCCAATCGGCTGGGATACTGCCGCCAATGGCGGCAAATCGCGGATAAGTTGGTACTCATATTTAAATGCTTGTTGGCTAGAGAATATGCCAGAGCACGCATCCAAGTGCTCTCCGGCATGTGCTTTTCGAGTCGGAGCGGGCAAGAGTTTTTGATTAGCGACCACTTTGCAGAGACGATGAACACTGTCGTAGGAATCACAGGTGCATCAGGAATCGTCTATGGCGTGCGTCTTCTGGAAAAGCTGCCCCCGACGAAGACCGTGATAGTGTCGGAAGATGCGAAGAGGATAGCCATGCTCGAACTTGGAACCTCAACAAAGGACATCCATGCGCTGGCAGACTTCCACTACGCCAACGACGACATGTACTCGCCACTTGCTTCCGGCTCCGTCAGATTCGACTCGTTCGTAATAGCACCGTGTAGCACATCAACGATGTCCAAGATCGCTGTCGGCATCGCGGACAACCTCATAACCAGGATCGCGTCGGTCGCCCTGAAGGAGCGCAGGAAGCTCGTCCTGCTGCTGAGGGAGACACCTCTATCCACGATCCACCTGTCAAACATGGAGAGGCTGTCACAAGCGGGAGCAGTTGTCATGCCGGCGAGCCCGGCATTCTATCCGCGGCCTCGCAGCGTGGATGATATGGTCGATTTTGTCGTCGGCAGGGTCTTGGACGAGCTGGGAATAGACAACGATCTCTACGCCAGATGGAAGGGCGCGACACCCCTTACTCGTAGTCGTGGATCTCGTCGAACTCGTCGCTGATGGTCTTGAACTGGGCCTCCGACATCTTCTTCTTGTCTAGACTCAGAACGATCGTTGAGCCGTGGATAGCCGCCAGGTCATTCAGCCGCTTGATGAATGCCAGGACCTTGTCGAACCCGTTCAGTTCTGTCAGGGTATCGATGCCTTCGATCAGAATGCCCGCTTCCTTCGATGTCATTAGGAATGTCGACGCGATCTCCATAGGGTCGCCGTCCAGGTCTTTCGGGTTAATGTTGTCGATGTCAGTCGAGCTGTCAGAGAACCATTTGACCGACACATCCCTCAGGTCGTACTCGGACCTGATCTTCCCTGGGAACTGGACCGTCAAGCACATGGCTGGCCTTCCAGACAGACCTATTGCGCGGATCATCATGAAGGCGTTCCGCGGATCCTCGTCCACCACCAGGTAGTTTCTTCCAGCCTTGATCTCCTCCTGGAACGCGCCGCACTTCGTGCACTGGACAGAGTACGAATCCTCAGTGCCAGAGTACATGAAAGTCTCGCCGCAGGCTTTGCACCTTATCGACCTGGAGCGCTGGGGGAACAAAGGTTCTCCGCAGCTCGGGCAGTTCTGCACCTTCTCGGCGCAATTGACGTGCATGGCTGCGTCGCATGTGCACTGGAACATGTCCAATCCAGCCTCGATGGGCATGTAGCAGACCTTGCAGAGAATCTCACCCTCACCCTCTTCCTTCTCGATCAGAGCCTGTTTGATTTCCACAACGGATTCATCTGGAATGGACAGTGCGGCTTTGTTGTACATGCTTCTGGCGAACAGGTGTTCCGCTATGATTGCGAGCGGGACTAGGAAGTAAAGATACGCAGCGTAGACAACTGCATTTCGAGACGCGAAAGAGAACAGGTACGGCAAGAAGTACAGCACAGTCAAGACCGCCACCAACACGATTGCGAGTATCCTAACAGACATTAGCCGCTTCGCGTTCTTCCTGAACTTCTTGGGGTGTAGCTTCTCGAACTTGTCGAAGTTGATGCCA
>JBGQAM010000058.1:0-10673 GCA_041494275.1 Thermoplasmata archaeon
AGACCGAAGGGTGCATGCCCGCGAAAGCCTGTGAGAGCCCGCCAGACCAGCACGCCAGTGGCAAGTAGATTCCATCTGGGTCCACCTGTCGAACGGTCTGGTGTTCGGATAAGTTATTTAGATGCATTCAGCATAGCTTCGGCCCGTGAACAGAAGGTTCCACCAAGCTCCGAACGTCCTCTACTGGTGCGACAGCTGCAACGTCCCTCTGCTGGGCAAGACTTGCGGAAGGTGCGGGCAGAATGGACACGCTGTTGAACTATCTCCTCCAGGAGATGTGCGCTTGGCGTTGGAGGGGACCAAGCGCAGGCTTCGGTACCTGTTCCTCAAACAGTTCGGGGTTCAACAACTTATACCCGACATTGTCGTGCTCAACAAGACCTCGGGAGAGGACAGGGCAGACGAAGTCATAATCAACGGTCGCAAGATCGCTCTTCTCACCTACGATCTCGAGAAGCAGGACTACTCGCTCACGCTGAGAATAGATGGTGCGCGCATGCTCGCGCGCATGAGCCCCAAGAGGCTGATCACGCTCAAGAAAGCAGAAGGCCACATGAAAGGCAACTACCTGCCCAGGGAGACCATCGCATCTGTGGATCCAAGCATCAGGGCTGGCGACGAGGTCGTCATCGAGATGGGCAAGTTCATCGGATGCGGCTCCGCCAAGGTAAACGCCAGCGAGATCAGGTCCTCCGACAAGGGTGTGAAGGTCAGAGACTTCTCGCAGGCAGGACCTTTGGGTCCTGGAAGAAAGGCCTGGACGAAGGACATCATCAAAGCGAACCTACCGCACTTGAACGCCAGGCGGGCAAAGGCGGAGCACGAGCTGAAAGACGTCCTCGCATCGAACAAGCTCCCGCTGACAGTCTCCTTCAGCGGCGGAAAGGATAGCCTGGTGGTGCTCGACCTCGTTTCATCCCTGACAAGGGACTTGATGGCGATTTTCATCGACACAGGACTTGAGCATCCGGAGACCAGAGAGTATGTCAATAAGCTCGCGGCCGACAGAGGCGTGGGGCTGCTAATAGCACCAGCCGGAGAAGCGTTCGAGGAAAACTTCCCCGCATTCGGCCCTCCGGCCAAGGATTTCCGCTGGTGTTGCAAGGTATGCAAGCTCGCTCCAGCTTCTAGATTGATCGAAGAGAGGTTTCCGCGGGGGACGCTTACAGTCGAGGGGAACAGGCGACTGGAATCCTTCACGCGCGCGTACACTGAGCTCGTCCAGGAGAATCCGTTCGTCCCAGGGCAAACGATCGTGAATCCCATAAGAGACTGGACTGCGCTCGACGTCTGGCTCTACATAATCTGGCGGGAGCTACCGTACAACAAGCTCTACGATGAGGACATCGAAAGAGTCGGGTGTTGGATGTGCCCGTCATCTCTCGCGAGTGAATGTGCAGAGATCTCCCGCCTCAGCCCGGGACTCGCAAAGGCGTGGGAGCAGAAACTCGGAGATTGGGCGGAAGAGAACAAGCTCCCGAGAGATTTCGTGCGATACGGTTTCTGGCGTTGGAAGCAGCTGCCTCCCAAGATGCGCTCGCTCGCCGAGCGTCTGAAGATCGATGCGAGGCCGAAGAGGGCGGACACGCTCGCGATCCATGTCATCAAGGGCGTCAGCCCCTGCGCGGCTGGCGGCTATTCCGTTGAGGCGGTTCTGAACATGCCCGAGGTGGTGGGGTTGAGCCAGGTCGCCGAACTCCTGAAAACGGTTGGAGAGGTCAAGCTCGTGGAGGACTTCGGCGTGGCGATGGTTGGCTCGAAGAGGGCTAACGCGAAAATCTTCGCGGGAGGCCAGATATCCGCAGTCGGCGACACGACCCGTGATGCGTCGGATTTCTTCGACAAAGTCGCCAGAGCAGCTCTCCGGGCGAACATGTGCACGAAGTGCGGCATCTGCGTCAGGGCTTGCCCGACAGGAGCGATCAAGCTGAACGGACGAATCACAATCGATGAGAGCAAGTGCAACCTATGCGGCAAGTGTGCTGAGAGCTGTGTTGTTGCGCACTACTTCGACAAGCTCGCAGGCGAGGTCTCAAAAGAAGATCGCCAGCACGATATGAAAGGCAGACGCTGACTACTTGCCCTCTTCCCTGAGCGATTTCGCAATCTTCAGCGTCTCGGATTTGGCCTTCGAAAGACCTTTCCTGCCCTCGTGAAGTACCGTCTTCACGACTGGCTTGGCCTCTTTGACGACCATATCCGTCACTTCGATGCCCTTGACGAGGACCGCCCCTGTCGCTCTGGCCATCCGGTCAACGCTCTTGTCGATGACGCTCTGGCTAGGGCTCGACCCGCAGTATGGGCATTCTTTTGCGTTCCCGATTGCTTTGCCGCATTTCGCGCACTTGGCCATAATCTCTTCCTCTTGCAGCAACAGTATCTACCCACCTCATAAACTTATCACAGAACAGCATTATGTAGGTGGGAAGAATACGAGCGGGTCAGCATGGTAGATTTCCTTCAGCTAGCGGCTGCAGCAGCGGGGTTCGGGCCTGCATTGGCTCTGCTCTACTTCACCCTGAAGGACTACACTTTCCCGAGTGTCGAGAAACCCTATTTCGACGACCGGAAGATGTTCGCCTTCTTCGCGCTCGGCGTTGTGCTCGGAATGCTGATATTCGCATTCGAGAACTGGGGGGCAACCATAGCCGGCGTCGAGACGCTCCTGGCACTCATACTCGGGTTCGCGGCGATGGAGGAGCTGATGAAGTTCGTGATATTGAACTTCCCCAGGTTCCAGCGCAAGATCGATACCGGGTTCTACGGGCTTTCGATGGGGCTCGGGATCAGCTCGACCTTCACCTTCGCGACCGTCTATGTGTTCCTGCTCGATGCGACCAACCCAGGAGCGCTCGAGGTAGCCATTGTCTGCATCCTAGGGTTCATGTTTGTTCTGCTCCACGGCTCCACAACCGCACTGATAGGGATCGGGGTTGCCAGGGGCGACGCAAAGGCCTATTTCGCAGAGGCGTTCCTCGTACACGTCATTTTCAGCCTGTTCTACGAATCGTTCTTCATCGTCGAGATCTTCCGACCTCCGTTCAATCTGCTGGGGCTCGGTGCAGCAGCGGCGGTGGTAGCGTACGAGTACGTAAAGGTCCACAAGTTCTCGTATCCAGCTCTGGTCCGAGATGCAAAACGTCTGGCCCAGAAGAAGTAATCTATTCGAGCATACTCAGACTGACTTGTACGTGCCCTCTTCGGTCTCGTAGATCAGATTGTGTTCTTGAAGGCGTGCGATGATATCCTCGGGAGAGTCCTTCCCGAGCATGGCCGCGACCTTCCTGACATCTTCGAGACTGAACCCGGACTTCAGCTCGGTCAGCTCGCGAGCGATCACACTCATCCTCTCGATCGGATCCTTGATGGGCTTCGACCGCTCGGCAATCCTGAAATACGGGTCCTTCTTCCGTGACTTCTTCTCAGTGAGGACCTGCTCGCCTCCCCTCAGAGATGCGTTCGCTTTCGCGACGGAATCGGCGAGTTCCAAGGGAGAGTCTGTCAGGAACATAACCTTCACCCGCGACATGACTATCTCGCGGCCGCACTGACAGGTCGTGGTCTTCTTGTTCGCCTCGATGCCCTTTGCCATGCCGCATTTCGGGCAGACCATAACGCCGTACTTCAGTATCATCACCTTTCAGAATGGTCTAGATGGAACGCATCTCCTTCTCGAGCATCTTGAGGTCCGCCTCCGGGAGGGTGAGTGGACTGATGGATGCGAGCAGCACGGATTCCGTCACCGCGATCCTGTCGTTGATGTGCTGTAGCAACTTGAGCACCTTCGGGAACCCGCTCTGCGATATCAAGTACTCGAGACCTGAGAGAAGGACCGCGCAATTCTTGTTCTCGCTGATGAAAGTCTTCAGGTCAGAGTATAGAAGTGCGACGTTCGACGGGTCCCTGGAGTAGCCCTTCTCCTGATCCATCGAAAGCCAGAGGAATGGTACGCCCTTCAGGTCGTATCGATCCTTCATCTTCTCCGGATACTCCCTCGTTACGCACAGGCAGGGCACACCGTGCTTGTACGCGTCTACGAATATGTCGAAGGCCTGGTCAGGGATCTCCTCTTTGATCAGGTAGGAGTAGCCTCTCTCGAGGTTGTACTTCCTGACAGACTCAGCTCCCGTGTGTTTGCTGGCCCTCAGCACGTCGGCCACTTCGTACACCTGCATGACGCATGCGATGTACCCTTGGCTGACACACTCGACCTCGTCCACCTCGAATCGCTTTCCCATCAGCTGGGAGACAATGCCGGAGAGGTATCCTCGCCCGAAGTCGCAAGTCTTGCCCTCCTTCGACTCGACGGAGTCCTCCAGATTGACCATCATCTCGCTCGCCTCGATCGACTCGATTTTCAACCGGCTGAGTCCCGCCTCCATCCAAATCGGTTCGATGATCGACTTGACCTCCGCGAGGTCCGCGCACGAGAGCCCGAAACTGTCGACCAGCGCTCGGCCGCATCTCTGACCGTACCTGTAGATCATGAGCCGCGCTCTCTGGTCTCCCTCGACTATCTCAAGCTCTTCTCTGAGATGCGCGAGAGCGATGCCAGGCATGACGAAGAACGGAAGCGATCTCATCATACTGCCTCCATCAGCCTCTTGCCCATCTCGCCGAATGCATGCTCGACGTTCAGGCCAGTTTTGGCGCTTGTCTCGATGATCGGGCATCCGACTGATGCTCCGAAGGCTTCGAGCTCAGCGAGCGTGAACTTCCTCTCCAGGTCGGACTTGTTCCCGAGGATTATCACAGGCTTGTCGCCGACCGTCGACCTGAAGCTCTCGAGCCATGTCTTCAGGTTCTTCATCGTGTCAGGTCGGGTGAAATCGCATACGGCAAGAGCGCCGGCGGCGCCCCTGTAGTAGGCAGCGTGGAGTGCCTCTTGAGACTTCTGACCAAGGATGTCCCATATCATCAAATCGAGGTCGACTTCCCCCACTCTGAAGGATTTCTTGGTCACTTTCGTCCCAAAGGACATGAGGTACTTGTCGTCAAAAACATCGAACACATACCTCCTTACAAGGCTCGTCTTGCCCACGGCGCCGTCTCCCAGCAAGCAGAGTTTGATGATATATTTTCCAGAGGGCATTCAAAACCAGGTGATAATGCTCAGAATGGTATTTAACCGCTGACATGCCATTTGCCTGTCTGAGTAACTGCATACTGGCGCGTGCGCGTCAGCGACAAGAAACCGGAGGAGCGGGCTCGAATGAGCGAGGTCAGTGATAGGGACGGCAAGAAGATTAAAAGAACTCTCGAAGGAGAGAACGACGCCATCCACCTGCACAAGCTGCGCAAAGAGTTCGACGATTTGGTGGCAGTTGATGACCTCGACCTCCAAGTAGAACGTGGGATTCTGTACGGCATGATAGGTCCCAACGGCTCCGGCAAGACAACCACGATCAAGATGCTCGTCGGCCTCCTGAGACAGACCTCCGGCAAGGCCTACGTCCTGGGAGAGAAGGTACCCATCCGAAACAACATCTCGAGGATCGGGTACATGCCCCAAGATATGGCGATCTACACGGACCTGACCGTACACGAGAACCTCGAACTGTTCTCCGAATTGTACCGAATGGACAAGAAGGAATTCGCGAGACGGGAAAAGGAGCTTCTAGCAGTCATTGACTTGCCCGAGCGCAGGAACAGCCTTGTCTCACAACTTAGCGGCGGCATGAAGCACAGAGTCTCACTCGCATGCGCCCTCATCCATGACCCGGAGGTTGTCTTCCTTGACGAGCCCACGGTCGGTGTCGACCCCGAGCTGAGAGTGGGCTTCTGGAGTTACTTCCACGACCTCAAGGCCAAGGGCAAGACCGTCATCCTGACGACGCACTACATGGACGAGGCAGTCAAGTGCGACATCGTCGGCATGATGAGGTCCGGCAGACTCATCGGCGAGGGCACGCCGAACGAGCTCATGGCAGCCACTTCAACTAAGGACCTCGAGTCGGCGTTCATGACGATGGCCAAGAAGGTGGCGACATGAGGTTCGACAGAATCCTCGCCATCGCGAAGAAGAACCTCCGGTCGCTCAAACACGACAAGCGGACGATCGGATTCCTCGTGCTGATGCCGCTGCTGATGATCACCATCTTCGGTTACACTTTCGGTGGAAACATCCGGAACGTAGACGTGTACATCGTGAACCTCGACAGCGCTCCCGCCAACGTTTCCGTCTCAGCTGCAATCGTTGCCAACTTGGAGACTCGAGACACTATACACGTAGTCAAGATCTACGGCCCAGCTGACGCTGGCATCGATCCACTTGTGATCTCGAGAAATGAAGTGAAGGACACGCATATCTGGGCCACCATAGTGTTCAACGAAACCTTCTCCGAGGACGTCGCAGCGGCGAAAGCGGGCAGCGGCGGCCAACCAGCCATGATCCAGCTCGTAGTCGATGGGACAAACCCGAACATCGTCCAGGCGATATCGAATGACATCCTTACTTCTGTCCGCGCGCTGGTCGGGGCGCAGGCATCCGTTTCCCCCATCTCCATATCGACGGACCTCGTGTATGGCAAGGATGCGAGGTTCATCGACTTCTTCGCGCCTGGAGTCATGGGTCTCGCGGCGATGATGGTCACGTTCATGCTTTCAATCATCTCGTTCGTCCATGAGAGAAGCGCATCGACTCTCGACAGACTATTGAGCACGCCCGTGACTGAGGGGGAGGTCGTCGCGGGCTATGCGATCGCGTTCGGGCTCGTCGGTCTGATCCAGTCGACAGTGATCATACTGGCCGCGGTCCTGCTGTTCCAGATACAGATAGTCGGGAACCCGCTAACCGCTCTGCTCATCATATTCGTGTTCGGCATGGGCATGCAGGGGCTCGGGTTTCTGCTTTCCTCGATCGCGAAGAACGAGTTCCAGGCGATACAGTTCCTGCCTATCATCCTGTTCCCATCGATACTGCTGTCGGGTGTGTTCTGGCCGATCGAGGCGGTTCCGACGCTTCTCAGACCGATATCCAACTTCATACCACTGACCTACGCGGTCGATGGGATGAGGTCGGTCATGATAAGGGGCTGGGGAATAGGAGATATCTGGTTCCAATTTGGCGTTCTCATCATATTCGCAGGTGTTATGCTAGTATTGAGCACATACGGCCTCAAGAGAAGGAAGTGAGCCGAGTTGGACGCCAGACCCAGGATCGTGTTCGTTTCGGAAGGCAAGGAGATCACGCACAGGCAGATGGAGGCGCTGGCCGCTCTGAACGAAAAGGGCAGCATGAAGAAGGCCGCTGAGTCGATAGGCGTATCGACCCCCGTTCTCCACAAGTACGTAAGAGACATCGAGGAGAAAGCCGACGCAAGCCTCGTGATATCGAACAGCAAAGGGAGCAGACTCACAGACTCTGGCCTCGAACTGCTGAAGAGGTTCAGAGCGTACGAACTCAGGCTGAAGGACGAGGACGTGCTCAGGGTCGCGGGCACGGTCGTCTCGGAGAAGTGCCTCCTGACCGCCGCGACAGAGCTCTCGGACGCCGGTACACCGTGTCATGTCACGATATCCACCGACGATGCGAATATTCGGCTTCTGGAGGAGAGGAGACTGGACTGCGTCCTAGTGGACGATGCCATGTTTGCCATGGAGAGAGCGCCCGATCTTCAGAGCGCGGAGATAGGATCGGACATGCTGCTGCTCAAAGACACCGGGCCAAGGTTCGCGAGGCTGGGCTTCGGGGCCCAGCGACTTGCGTTCCGGCACCTCGACGAGAGAGAGATTCCTCACGAAGTTGTCCGAACGATCTTCGAGCCCTCGATGATCGACCGGACTGACCTCAGCTACTTCGTCAACAAGAGCCTCGTGAGGGAAGGAATCGTGAAAGCAGACGGCGCAACGGACCAGCTGTGGTCGATACATACGATCATGGCGCTCACGGCCACCGACCGGGACGACCTGACCGCGTTCTTGGAAGAGGCCAGAGAGGCTTGGGTTTATCGAAAGGGGTAACGCTTAAGCCTTCCCAGCAAAACCCTCAAATATGCCGCCAACGCAATCAGGGTCGGTGAGTCATTGGCAGAAGCCAAGGAACCGAACCCAGAATTCACGCGCAAGGTAGTCGATGCCGGAGGCAAGACAGTCAATCTGTGCTTCCAATGCGGGACGTGCACGGGCAGTTGCCCCTCGGGCAGGCAGACCGCGTTCAGAGTCAGGAAGGTAGTCAGGAGGGCCCAGCTGGGCTTCGAGGAGGATGTTCTTCCATCTGAAGACCTGTGGCTGTGCACGACCTGCTACACGTGCTACGAGAGATGCCCGCGGGGCGTCGAAATCGTAGACATCATCATGGCGCTCAGGAACATGGCCGTAAGGAAAGGCTATATGGCCGAGCCCCACAGGAAGGTCGCGGAGCTCATCTCCAAGACTGGCCACCTCGTGTCACTGAGGGACGAGGACAAGACCCTGAGGAGCAAACTGGGATTGCAGGCCACACCGCCGACGGTGTTCTCGGACCCGAAGGCTTTGGAGGAAGTGAAGAAGATCGCGGCCCTGTGCGGCTTCGACAAGCTGGTTGCCGGGGGTGCGAAGTGATGGCCAAGTACGCATTCTTCCTGGGCTGCATCATGCCTCTCAGATACCCGGGCATAGAAAGCGCATCGAGGGAGGTCTTCAAATCGTTGGGCGTAGAGCTGGTCGACATGCAGGGCGCGAGCTGTTGCCCCGCTCCTGGCGTCATGCGCTCGTTCGACCAGACCTATTGGATGACCGTTGCCGCGAGGAACCTCGCGATTGCCGAGAAGATGGGCGTCGACGGCGTGCTCACGATCTGCAACGGCTGTTTCGACACGCTCTTCGAGGTTGCGCATAAGCTGAACCACGACCCCGAGCTGAGGAAGAAGATCAACAAGATACTCAAAGACGCCACCGGCATGGAATACAACGGCACGATCACCGTCAGGCACTTCGTCGAGCTTCTCTACCGTGATGTGGGCGTAGAGGCCATCAGGGCGAAGGTCAAGGGAGGCAAGAACCTCAAGGCCGCAGTCCATTATGGGTGCCACTTCCTGAAACCGAGCAACATCAAGAAGATCGACGACGCCGAGAGACCCCATATCTTCGACGACATCGTAGAGGCTGCGGGCATGACTAGCGTCCCGTACAAGGACAAAGGGACCTGTTGCGGCGCGGGCGGCGGCGTGAGAGCAAGAACGCCGGATGTTGCGCTCAAGATGACCGCCGAGAACCTGAAGAACATGACGGCCGCGGGAGTAGATGTCATAGTCGACTGCTGCCCGTTCTGCCACCTCCAGTACGACGCTGGTCAGGTCGCCCTCAAGGAGTACAAGATCCCGGTCCTGCACCTGTCGCAGCTGTTGGGCCTGGCGTTCGGCCTTGAGAAGGACAAGCTCGGGCTCGAAGTGCACCAGACGAAGGTAAACCTCTAGGAATACAGGAGCTGTCCGAGGATGCACGTTGCTAGATTGGTCGCGATAACTGAGCTGTGCAACCTGCCCCCGGACATCAGGCCTTTTGTCGAGTTCAAGGCCATGGTGGAGGACAGGAAACTGGACGAGAAGGAGGTTGTGGCCGTATTGAACATCGATACAACGACCTGCTATGTTCCTGTGTTCCTGAAGGACCCTCCGACGATGGATCGGCTCGAGAAAGAACTGGCCCAGCAGGACGCCAAGCTCAGCTCTGATTCGAAGGCTGCGCTCTCAGGCCACCTGAAGAAGTAGCTGGGCGCTGCACCTCGTTTTGTCACAGTCCGACAAAGTTCTTAACCAACTTCGCGATTCACGTTCTCGCAGTAAGCAGGGATGACGGAAGCGAAGGAGCGGCACGAGATGGACAAGAAGTTGTACAAGTGCTTCGAATGCGGCAGACTCTACGAGACCGAGCAGGCCGCAATCAAGTGCCACAACGCGCCAATCCAACTGATAGTGCGGAAGGAAGGCGCAAAGAAGCCCAGATTCCTTGGGGCTTGAGCCATCGGACCGTTCTCACTTGCGTCATCAAAGGGCATGGGCATCAAAGGGGCGTAGCAATGGCACTAGAAGACATCCACAAGAGGATCGATCGAGAATGGAGCAAACATCTAGATGAGACGAAGAGGCTCCTCAAGATCCCGAGCGTTTCGATGACCGGAGAAGGCATCCAAGATACCGCGGAGAAACTGGGAGAGATGTTGGAGGACATCGGGGTCAAGCCCGGGTTCTTCAAGGCCACAAAAGCGAGCTATCCGCTGGTCACGGGCTATCTGGACGTGGGAGCGAAGAAGACTGCGCTCCTCTACGGCATGTACGATGTCCAGCCGATTGGCGACATCAATGAATGGGACTATCCTCCATTCGGCGCCACGATTGTCAAAAAGAAGCCGTATGGCGAGATACTCGTCAACAGAGGGGTGTACAACTCCAAGGGGGCCCTTGGAGGCGCGCTCATGGCCATCAAGTCGATGGTCGACTGTGGCGAGATGCCCCTGAACATTCATTTTATGATCGAAGGCGAGGAGGAGCAGGGCGGGCTGAGCTTCCCTAGCTATGTGGAGAAGAACAAAGCGAAGCTGTCCAAGGCAGATGCAGCGTTCAGTTTCGACTACAACGAGAACGCCAACGGCGTCCCGACAATATCGCTCGGGCTGAAGGGATGCGTTTACTTCGACCTAATATGTGAAGGCGGTGCGCGCGGAGGGGCGGTGGCCGAGGTGCACAGCAGCGAAG
>JBGQAM010000072.1:0-7932 GCA_041494275.1 Thermoplasmata archaeon
CCTGTCGATTATGTCGGCACTTCCTCCTCCAATACGCCTGGGGTCTCCAATGATGCGGTGAATGTGACTGCGTCAACGGATGCTCTAATCGAATCTGTTGAAAGCATAGAGGCTGCAACCCCAATCATCTCCGTCAACACTGCTCGTTATGTGAACAGTTCCGGGGGTTTCTTCCTTGATGAGAGCGGTCAGAACTTCAGCGGGAGTCTAGTCTTCCTGTCCAATAGCAGTCGTCGTGTCCTTGATTCCTTCAAGGTAGCTGGTAGTTTGCCGGGTCCGGGGTCAGTGGCAATTCCCAAAGCCATCGCCGACGCTCTGGGCCTAGGAATCGGCGACGATATCACATGCGTTTTCAAGCACGAACAGTACATTGGGGGCAAAAGCGGAGGCTATGTGAGCATAACGTATCTCAACATCACCTCCACGATATCGAGCATATGGACGCAGCCAGGGTTCGAAGAGTCAAATATGGAATGGTTTGGCAAAGCTGCCGTCTACAAGGGAGACAGCGATATCTGGCTTGGGCTTGTCAGCAACCCGGTTGTTTTCAACCTTGCAGACTACAAGCGGTTCGGTATCAACCGTTCGGCACCCAATCCCTTCTATTCTGTCAGTTGGAGTTACTTCATCTGGATCGACCGCGAGGCAGTCATCAGAATTGCCGACCTTCCGGCGTCTGTTGACCAACTTGCTTTCATCCAGAATCAGCTGACAAAGACTCTGTACCCCGTCGGCGTCACTGTCTCCGATAGCGCTCTGATCTTTCCGTTGGGATCGCTTAACCTCAACCTTGGAGGACAAGAGCCTTTGTTCCTCGCTCTCTCCGTGCCCTTGCTTGCGCTTGGAATATATCTCTCAATGGTCGGCGTGGACCTTGGTATGACCGAGCGTAGGCGTGAGGCAGCGATTCTCAAGTCGCGGGGTGCCAGCAACAGGCAGGTATTCGGCTCTCTGATCGTCGAGGCAACCATGCTTGGCGCGGTTGCTGGAATTGCAGGCCTTCTTCTGGGTGCAATAGTCAGCAGATTCCTGCTAGGTGCCGTGGCATCATCGGGCGGGGAGGCAGTGACTGAAGTGACCGATTTTGTGACTTCTCTGAGAACGGTCATTATGTGCATTCTCTTGGGAATAGCGCTCATGCTCATTTCGTCGTACGGCCCATTTAGACGCGTCTCGGAGACGGATGTCGCTCGGGCACTCCATTACTACTCGCCGACCGCGACCCAGTTGGAGTATTGGGCGGGTCCGGACATCTTGCTTCTCTCGGTGTCGCTCTGGAGCGTCGTCGCCATACTCCTGGGACCCGATTGGGCGGACCATCTTGGATTGTCTTGGATCGCCGAGGTCGTCGTCGACGCACTCATCCTCGTCGGGATCGCCATGCTCCCGCTGCTTCCATTCCTTCTCTCCCTTAGCTTGGTACGCCTCTTCACAAGAGGCTCGAAAAGACTCTATTCGAAATTCGCCTGGTTCGTCAAGCCTTGGACCAAGGACCTGCACTACTTGGTCGACAGGAACATAGTCAGGAACCCTCGCCGAGCCTCGAATCTCTGTGTGATCATATCGCTCGCACTGGCCTTCGGTCTGTTCATCTCTATCTCGATGGAATCGACCATGAATTACGAGCGCGAGCAGGTGCGTTTCGATGTCGGGTCGGACATCAAGCTCAATGCTTCTCTTCCAAAGTCTGTGAGCCAGTATGCGATAGATTCGTCGAAGCTTGACGGCATCGGCACATTGCCAGGTGTGGAGCACGCGGTCGTCTATTCCCAACTGATTCTTTATTTCGATGTATCAGGGGACTTCCACTCTGCGCCGACCGCGGTCATGAACTCGACCGGCTATCTTGAGACGGTCAAGCCTAGCGATTTCTATTTCATCGGTGGGGGAAACGAAAAGCTGGAAGAACTGAGCAACCCCGGCACTCTGCTTCTGAGCAAGGGCTTCGCTGATCGCACAGGAGCGCAAGTCGGAGATTTCATGCCCATGGTCGCTATGGGTAACGCGATATCCTACCATCGGCTCGTCAAGGTCATCGGATTGGTGAAAGGCCTGCCGGGTTTGCCAGGCGTGGATGCGCTCATAGACCGCACCACACTTTCATTCACATCCGGCGAGAACCTCACTGGATTGTACTACAACTATGGCGCGTTCATAAACGTCGCATCTGGACCGGACCCTCATAAGGTGGCAGATGCCGCAGTGAAGTTCTCCGAGCGCGCGAATCTGACATGCTCCTCAACTATACTGCAGGTCAGGCTTGACGCGCTGAAGAGAGAGCCGGTCTTCGCCTCTCTCGCGGGTTTCCTCTACATGGAGTACGCTCTATCGATCGTGACAATGTCCATCGGCGTGGGCCTGCTGATCTTCGTCGCTGTGTATGACCGAGAGAAGGAGCTGGCAAGCATCATGGCGAGGGGGTCTTCCGGAGGGCAGCTGAGGAAGATACTCATGGGCGAGTCGATGAGTTTGATGATTCTGGGACTCGTTGTCGGAGCAAGCGTCGGGATCGTGTCAGCCTACTTGTTCAACACGCTCTCCGGTCAGGAGCTCTACTCGGCCGTCGAGCGGAAGATGGTATTCACCCTTGTAAGCTTCGCCATCGTGCTGTCTTCGATCGCTGCTCTGCTTGTCGCATCGCTATTGGCGACCGCGCGCGCTGGGAAGATGAATCTCGCGGAAGTGCTGAGAATTCGAGGTGGTTGAATTGGGAGACATAGTAGTGAAGGATCTGATCAAGGTCTACAAGACTGGAAAATCTGAGGTCATTGCCCTGCGGGGCCTCGACTGCACCATCAAGGGAGGACAGGTACTGGCAATCATGGGACCTTCAGGGTGTGGGAAGACCACTCTTCTTAACATCATCGGAGGGCTGGATAGGCCGACGGCGGGATCTGTGAGCCTGGATGGAGTGAACCTCGTCAACCTGGACGATGCTGGGCTGGTCAAGCACAGGCGCGAGAAGGTCGGCATCGTGTTTCAGTTCTTCAACCTGGTGTCTACACTGACAGCGAAGGAGAACATAGAACTCCCGATGAGACTTGCTGGCATGAAGAGCGAGCACGTGAGGACTCGTACGGACGAGCTTTTGAAGCTGGTCTCTATGGAAGCGCGAGCTCAACACAAGCCTGGCGAGATGTCTGGAGGCGAACAGCAGAGAGTTGGACTTGCGGTGGCACTTGCCAACGACCCTCCTATCCTGCTCGCGGACGAACCCACAGGAGAGCTGGATACGGCGACAGGCCACCAAATTCTCTTGCTCTTCAAACAGCTTAGGGACCAGTTCGGCAAGACTGTCGTCATAGTGACCCACGATCAACGCATTGGCCAGATTGCTGACACGGTGATGACAATTGTCGACGGGAGGATAACGGGGTCGATATCAGGGACTGAGTTCGTTGCAGACTTCCCTGCGACTTCTACGATGGTCCCCGCCAAATAGGTGCCCTTTGCTACGGGGACATGGTTTCTCTCAGGGAGGCATCTGTGATTCGTCATCCGGAAAAGAAGACACGCACACCCGCCTTTCCTCCCCTGTGGTCTTTTCCGAGGCGAGGTTCAGGCCCCTTTCAAGGCTTCTTCCCGGTTGCTCTCATACTATCGTAGCCTCATCGGCAAAGGCCGACTAGTAGAGTTGAAATAGCGATTCCGACACGTTATACGTAAGGGGGAATTTGGCGATTCGAGTCAATCTCGTAGTCGATTCCCTCGGCCTCAGAGGGTCTGAGGACATGATGGAGGAGAATGGAGGAATGAAGAATGTATCACATAATGAGCCTGAACATGAAACCGGGCAGAGATACTGAGTTCAAGAATTGGTACAAGAAGAACAAAGAGAATCTCGCGAAGTATGTCCCCAAGGGCTGGAAATTCGTCGGCATATATGGCGCCACGATGGGTCTGGGAAAGCACGATATGACTCAGATCTATGAGTTCAAGGAATTCGCGGACCTTGACAAGATGCGGGACTACTCGCATCCAGTAGCCGATCGTCTGAACGCAGAGTTCATGGATTTCATTCTGCCGGGGAGCTTCGAAACCATGGTCCTGAGAGAGGCTGATGATTGGGCGACCATGGAACCCAGGAAACCGCAGAAGTAGCCGAAATCTCAGGAAGGTACGCAAAGGAGAGGCTACGAGCCTCTCAAACTCTTTTCCTTTTCATGCTCCCCTATGAGTTTTTCTCGGGCTAGGGTTTGAACATGACAATGGTTCGAGAGCAAGGGCGTTCGACGGGGTCGAGGACTCAGTTATTAGGGTGCAAGTCGTTCTCGGTCCCGTTCGGAGGGGAGCGAACTGAGCGACATCGTTTATGAGAGACTCGCAGAAGCCCTGGACAGGCTCCCGAACGGCTTCCCGAGGACGGCCTCGAAGGTCGAGATAAGGATCCTGAAGAAGCTGTTCTCGCCGGAGGAGGCAGTCTTATCGAGTCAGATGGGTCGGACCAAGGAGACTCCTGACGTCATCGCTTCCCGGACGGGACTCGCGCCCGAAGAGGCGAGCGCGAGGCTGCAGAAGATGGCGGACAATGGCCTCGTGTGGAGCTACGAGGAAGATGGTAAGAGTCTGTTCCGGCTGGCTCCGTTCATCGTGGGGATATACGAGGCGTGCAGCATAGATCACGAAATGGCCCACATGGTCGAGGAGTACCTTTCGAGCGGCGGAGCGGAGGGAATCATGAGACCCCAGCCAGCCATACACAGAGTCATTCCGGCCCAGAAGTCGATCAAGTCGGAGTGGATCCTCCCGTACGATGACGTGAAGGCGGTCTTGTTGCGATCCAAATCCTTCACCCTTCGGGACTGCATCTGCAGGGAACAGCAGAAACTGGTCGGCCATGAGTGCAGCTTTCCGCTGAGGACCTGCCTTTCCTTCTCGGAGAACGAGAGCCCAGCCCATAAGGACTCCCTCTCGAGGGACGAGGCGCTGGCGTTCCTCGAGCAGTCCGAGGAGCTCGGCCTGGTACACACCGTGAGCAATGTCATGAAAGGGATAGGCTATGTCTGCAACTGCTGCGGCTGCTGTTGCGGTTTGTTGAGGGGGATCACCGACTGGGGCATCGAGAACTCGGTGGCCTCTGCCAATTACCTTGCCCGTATCGATTCCGATGAATGCGCCGGGTGCGGGACATGCGTCGATAGGTGCCAAGTTCACGCCATCCGAGAAGAGAACGGCGTCTCGGTCGTGGACCGCGCGAAGTGCATCGGGTGCGGTCTGTGCGTGACGGGATGCCCGAACGGCGCAGCAAGGCTCGAGAAGAAGCCCGATGCAGAGCATGCCTCGCCTCCAGCCGACTTCAAGACTTGGGAGCAGGAGCGTCTTCGGAGCCGGGGGCTGACGAGCTAGACTCCTCCTTCTCTTCGTTCGCCTTTCCTCCCCTATGGGCTTTTCCGAGGGGAGGCTCAAACTCCTTTCTCTTTCTCCCCTGAATCGTCCTTCATGATGCGAAGCACAGACCGACCCCAAGGAACAGCCTAAGGGGGCAAACTCCAAGTACACGATAACTCGATTCTCCCATTTGCCTCGCGGTGGTTCGGGGGGAAGAACGTGTCTCAATACTCTGTTGCAGGACGTGATGATAATCGAGATGGTAGACGATTTTGGAAACCGAGCGCGGATGCTACGATTCTTGACGGGGGAACCAAAAGTGCATCCCATGTATCTCGAATGTCGCCCAGACGGCCGAAGCTGGTCTCGCTTTCAATTCTCGTGATCCTGCTTCTATCCGTATCGGCAGTATTCGTTCTATCCCTCACCCCTGCCAGCCATTCTGTCGTCAGCGCATACTCCCCTCGTGCACCGATCATCATTGACAACGATACTGACTTCGCCGCGCAAGCGCTTGCGGAATCCTGGCCTGGAACCGGCATGGTGGGAAATCCTTATGTCATCGCTGGCTATCAGATTGACGGCACTGGTCACGATAACTGCGTATACATCGGCAACACGACAGTGCGCTTCGTGGTGAAGGAATGTCTTGTCGAGAACAGCGTCGATTGCATAGCCCTCAACAATCTCACGAACGGCATACTCGAGAACAACACCTGTTTGAAGGCTGTCTACGGCATATACGTTGTCTCTTCATGCAACAACACAATACTCAGCAACAACTGCACGGATAATGGTGACGGAATTGTCCTATCCTCTTCGAGCAACAACACCATAGCCAACAACAACTGCTCGAACAATGGCTGGGACGCCTTAGTCCTCTACACTTCCAGCAACAACAACACCTTGCTCAACAACACTTGCTCGTACAGTGTCAATTACGGCATAGCCCTCGTCGGCGATTGCATCAACAACACCCTGTCGAACAACACCTGCTCGTACAACAGTGGTGCGTGTGGCGTGATGATTGAGTATTCATGCAATGGCAACAATCTATCCAACAACACTGTCTCGAACAATGTTGGTTACGGTATAATAATCGATTCCAACAGCATCGGCACTTCGAGTAACAACAGGATGTGGAACAACACCCTCTATCACAACAACGGTGCCGGAGACGTCTACGATTCGTCGCACGTACAGGCTTATGATGATGGGATAGACAATTGGTGGAACAGCACAGATGGCCATGGCAACTACTGGAGCGACTGGACGACACCGGACACGGACTTAAACGGGATTGTCGATGATCCTTATCTATTGGACGGGAGTGCGGGTGCGCAGGACAACTATCCTCTAGCGACCCCCCAGGTGCCAATACCGGAGTTCGGCACGATAGCATTGGTGGCAATGGTCCTCCTGATGGCAACCGGGTTGACAATAGGTGCGAGGCGAAGGAAGGCACAGTGATCCACACAGACGGCCGTCTTTCCTCCCCTATGGGCTTTTCCCGTAAGAGTGCCCTGAATTGGACAGAGGTCTAGGCATGACGCGGATGATTGCCAGTATCCCCAAAGCGGAATTATATAGACCGGCGATTCCATTCGATATCCGATCCAATACGCGTGATAGGGGCGGAGAATATTGAAGAGCGACCAGAAGCTGATAACTCTAGAGGAAGCACTCCAATCAACTAGACGAGAGTGCTGTGACCGATTCGAGAGACATGTGAACCCTGAGGAAGCACGCCTTTTCAAGCTCATCAATATGGACAAGCGCTACACTATGGCCGAGGGAATCACACTTCATGATGACAAAGGCAACACTCTTCTCGACTTCACTTCAGGCTATGGCGCCCTCAACCTTGGCCACAACCCGAAAGAGGTTCTGGAGGCGGTGAAGGCGGCTTCGACCCTCCCCGCTGTATTGCTTATGGGTCACAGTCCTCTGGTGGGGGCGCTCGCGTCAAACTTGGCGACGCTGTTGCCGGGGGAGCTAGAGGTGTCCGCATTCGGAAGCGGCGGAGCCGAGGCTGTCGAGATAGCTCTGAGGACCGCCAAGGCGAGCACGAGAAGGAAGAAATTCGTGTCGTGCAAGAATGGCTACCATGGCCTGTCATTTGGTGCAATATCAGTCAGTGGCGCAAAGAGATACTGTGAGGCCCTCGGGCCACTCATGGATCACTGCGAGTCGATTCCGTTTGGCGAGTTGGATGCGCTCGAGGGCAAGCTCAAGGGGGACGACGTCGCCGCCTTTGTGGTGGAGCCCGTCCAGGGAGAAGGAGGAATGGTCGTCCCTCCGAAGGGATACCTGAAGGCGGCCGAGGAAGCGTGCCATAGGCACGGCACGCTGCTGATCCTCGACGAGATCCAGACAGGTTTTGGTCGCACAGGTAAGTTGTTCGCGATGGAGCATGAGGGCGTTGTTCCGGACATTGTCACGCTTTCGAAGTCCCTCGGGTCGGGGGTCGTTCCTATCAGCGCTGCGGTAACGACAGAAGAGATTTGGAGGAAGGCTTACGGCAGTCGCGACCGGTTCGATCTGGTAATCTCGACATTCGGAGGACATTCGAGGGCCTGCGCCGCGGCTCTGAAGACCATCGAG
>JBGQAM010000019.1:0-25475 GCA_041494275.1 Thermoplasmata archaeon
ATCACATCCTCCTGGCAACGTACAGCGCTGCTCCAAACACCGCGACCACCGTAACAGCAATCAATGCGACTGCTGCCAACATTGACGTCGTGGCCACAAGCCCCTCAGCGGCAATTGCCAAGAAGCCAACGGCGGCCACAGCGACATATGCCGTGGAGCTCCTCATCGGAAACTCTGCGGAGAAGACCTCGCCCGATGACCCGTCAAGAACGATTTCGTACTTCTTCTGGTTGAAGACGTAGTCGATCTTCCATATCGGGAAGTATACAAGCGCTTGCTCCTTTGGCTTTCCGGGGAGTGTGTTGAGGTATGAGAGCATTTCTATATCCGGCTTCACGAGCTCTGCCCCCTGCGTGTCGAATGACGGGTCGAATATCTTGAGGTCACCAGCAGGGACCTTGAGGCTGTGCAGCCCAGGCAATGTGGTCGAACCCGCGGTTTCTATGAATACCTGCTCCACACCGTTCAGATCCCTCTTGAACATGTAGACAGGGAAGTACTGGCGCTTCACGCCGGCGACCTGAGCCAGCTTGTCCAGGTCCTTTGCCTTTGTCGATCCTGCCGCCCATCGCTTGAACATCCCGATCGCGTCATTCTCCTTCACCATGTAGGGCAAGGCGTAGTAGAATCCGACCCCCGACCGGTCGACAAAGACCTGCGATGCGCAGTACGGACATTTCACGAACTTGACGCCCGTGTCGAACGGCACGGGGGCTCCACATTTCGGACACTTAATCGATGCCAAGCTACCTCAACTCCTGAAGACTGATTTCTTTCCTCCTAGGCTGGTTCTGTCTAGAGTGCTTTTCCGCATCCTGGACAGAACTTAGACGATGCTGGAGCGTCGACGCCACAGCTAGCGCACTTCTTCGTAGCAGCAACCGCAGTGCCGCACTCCGGGCAGAACTTGGTGCCCTCGGGAACCTGCGCATTGCACTTCGGGCAGGGCACTGTGGCAGGGCCCATCTTCGCGCCACACGAAGCACAGAACTTCGCTGTCTGCAAGTTCGCAACACCACATTTCGGGCAGAGCACCTGAGGGGCTGCCTGCACCTGGGCAGGCTGGGCTGCACCAGGCTGGCCTGACTTCATGGAGTCCACCATGGTCCATCCCATGCCCAATCCAGCGCCCAAGCCAACTCCTGCTCCTGCGATTCCGCCGGACGGGTTCGTGGCGGCTTCTCTCATGGCCTGTCCTGTCTGGTACTGCATGTAGTTCGCGCCCAGGATCGTCATGGACGACTTCTGGTCCACTGCCTTCTGGACCTCCTCGGGCAACGAGATGTAGAGTCCGGACAGCTTGTCGATCGTTATGCCATACAAGTCGAAGTGATCCTTCACCCTTGAGAGCACGACCTGCTCGATGTTCGTCAGGTTCGATGCGATGTCAGCGACACCCATACCTTGCTGCTTCATGTCTCCCAGGGAATCGTATATCAGGATGACAACTTGCTCCTTGATCCTGTCTTCGACCTCCGCGCTCGTGGCGAAGTTGAACGTACCGACAAACTGGTTGACGAAGTTCTCCGGGGAAGTGACCTTGTACCTGAACTCGCCGAATACCCGCAAGTTGACCATGCCGAAATCCTTGTCCCTGAACTGGTATGGCTGCTTGCTCCCAAACTTCCCATCTAACACTCTCTTCTGGAGGTAGATGAGCTCGGCCTGCTGTTGCACTCCCGAAAGGAACTTGACGATTGCCCCGACGATGGGTGCGTTCAGCGAAGTAAGCGCGTATCTGTCAGGCCTGTCAATGTAGGCCAACGCCTTGCCATCTCTGAAGAAGACTGCAATCTCGTCCTCCCTAACGACGATGTTGTCGTTGAACTTGATGTTCCTGGGTATTCTGAACATTATGTTCAGGCGTTTGTCCGCGTCCTCCCATTTGAATGTCTCAGCACCAATTAAGCTCATTTATCACACCTCCGTCCCCTGGATTACGTTCATCCTTCTGTTGAACTGATCCTCGAACGCGTTGGCTCTCGCCTTGATGTTCATCAGGTCCTTGTAGCTGGTCTGCTCGTCAGCGGCCATCAGCGAGTTCTTGAGCGAATCGATGCTGGCCGAGATAGATGCGATGTGATCGAGCATGCTGGCATCGAACTCGTAGAGCTGGTCGAGCTCGTCTTCTTTGACCTGTATGTCAGCCGCTATGCCCGAGTAGCCCATCTCGGCGTGAGTCACGACGCCCTCGACCTTCTTGAACTGGTTGATCAACCCGCCGATCAGGTCGAGTTCCTTGGAGCCGTAGCTCTGCACTAGCATCCCTCTGCACTCCTCGAGCCCTCTCCTCTGCAGACCCAGCCTGTCGGCCAGCTGCATGCGGAGCATCCTGTCGGCGTCCCTGAGGTCTTCCTTTCTCCTGTATCCTCGGAAGCCGGGGATGAAGCTCTGTATCTTCTTCAGTATTCCTTGGTCCTCTTCAACTCTCTCTCTAATGTCTGGCATCGGGGGGTTCCTCCGATTTTGGTCAGCTAATATCAATTATGAGAGTTAATAAAGATATTGATGGAAAACCCGATTGCCGACAATCAGGCTGGATTGCGTATATGAACCTGAAGCGCACTAAGACCCCTCCGTGGGCTTCAAGATAGTTGGTGTAATAGGCTCCAGCAAGGCCGAACCAGACATCATGGCATTGGCGGAGGAGGTCGGCGCGGAGATCGCCAAGCGAGGGGCGGCGGTCGTTTGCGGTGGTCTCACGGGTGTCATGGAGGCCGTGTGCAAAGGCGCGAGAAAGGAGGGTGGCCTCACCATCGGGATTATTCCATCAGACAGCAGAAACGACGCGAACCCGTACGTCCAGATACCGATTGTCACTGGCATGGGGATGGGCAGGAATGTGATGCTCGTGAAGACCGCCGATGTCGTCATCGCCGTCGGAGGGGAGTTCGGAACGCTCTCGGAGATCGCTCACGCTCTGAAACTGGGGAAGATCGTCATCGGCCTGCGCACTTGGAAGCTGGAGAGGGCACACACAAGAGCAATCCCGGATTTGATCGAGGTTGACAACCCGAAGAAGGCTGTCGACCTAGCTCTCAGCGTGATTTCTGCGAAAAGGTAATGGCGGACCATTGATTCAGAGTCCCTGCCAAAGGAGACCATGTCATATGGCCAAATCGAAGGTCGTCATCGCTCTTGATCCAGACAGGGCAAGCGGGACCGGCAAAGCGGTCGGAGCCCTGGGAATGCCAGATCTGAAGGGGAAAACAGTCCTCGTCAAGCCGAACTTCAACACTGCTGACCCAGCACCTGGGTCGACTCACATCGACACACTCAGAACGATGATCCAGCTGGTCAAGAAGCAGGCGCCAAAGAGGATCGTCGTGGGAGACAGAAGCGGCCCCGAGAAGACTAGCAAGGTCTTTCGGGAAAAGGGCGTCTTTGCATTGGCGGAGGAGCTGGGATTCGATTGCCTGGTCCTTGACGAGATGCCGAAAAGCAACTACGTGAAGGTGAAACCACCGGGGAGCCATTGGCTGAATGGCTTCTGGTTCGCCAAGCCGGTGCTCGAGGCGGATGCGGTCATCGGTCTGTGCTGTCTCAAGACGCACCAGTACGGAGGCCATTTCACGATGTCGCTCAAGCTGACGACAGGAATGGTCCACAGAAGGAACATGGCGGAATTGCACACTTCCGTCCTCAATCAGAGGAACATGATAGCCGAGATGAACTACGCCTACACGCCTGCGCTTATTGTGATGGATGGTGTGGAGGCGTTCTACACGGGCGGACCGATGTCCGGATCTCGCTGGAGAGCCGATCTCACATTCGCAGCCACCGACAGGGTTGCCCTGGACGCCGTCGGGGTAGCCACGCTGAAAATGCACGGGAGCACCCCCAAGATCGATGACAAGCCGATCTTCAAGCAAGACCAGATTAGGAGAGCGGCCGAACTTGGCCTGGGAGTTGCGGGAGCAGACGAAATCGACATCGTCCCAGCAGATGATGCATCAAAAGAAATCGTGAAGAGGATTGCGGCGGTCCTCGCGAAGGGCTAGGTCTCGAACCGGACGATCGAACGCATGGTCCTCCATTCCCTTGACGGTCTTCATGCGGCTGGGGATTTCGGGAAAGGAACTAATCATCGAACGGAATAAACAGCGTTATATAGTATAACGCAGTTAAGGGCAACCTGCGAAACCAACTACTGACACAAGGGAACCAACTAAGGTGGATGCTATGGTTTTGAAGAATACACCAGGGAACGGAACGTCTGGCTTGAAAAGCAGAACAGGGTTCACAGGGAGATGCATTGCCGTGAAGAACAGGGTCCGGAATCCTACCAGGGTGCCTAGCGGGAGAAAGGGAGCCCTTGCTCTCCTAGCGGCAGTAGGGATTATTGGGCTGCTTGCGGTCGTCGTAATCCCGACGCAAGAGTCGAGCGCACACTCAGACAACACATTGTCAAACGGGGCTTGCAGCAATTGTCATCCTAGCACTGCATCCACTTTTCTTTCGATTTCGAACCTGCCGACATCCACGTACAATCCGGGCCAAGCATACACGCTCACGATCTCAGTCGCTAACGCGAACGGATTGGCGGGACGGAACGCATTTGATCTAACCGTCTCAGCTGGAACCTTGTCCTCGACTGACTCCAACGTCGCGGTCCTAACCAACAACACCGAGGCTCACACTTCTGCTACGGGCGACACGGTTTCGAGCTGGACGGTGGTTTGGACGGCGCCTTTGTCTGGGAGTGTCAAAGTCGAGACTTGGGGTGTCGATGGCGGCGGCTCAAGGACCTCTTCAGAATGGAACCAGGACGTGAGATCGCTGAGCACAACCGCGATTCCAGAGTTCCCAACACTCTTGCTTCCACTGGTCGGAATTGCGGGCGTCCTGCTCGTGGTGTCGAGAATCTCCAAGAAAGGATCTCAGTAGGCTCCGAAACCCCAGATGAGGAGGCATGCGGAGTCTCCTCGAAAAACCCTTTCTCATTCTTCTACTACTCTGCGCAGGGATACCGCTGCTTGCTCCCACCGAAATCCGTGTCAAGAACCGAGATTTTGAGACAGAGTTAAATCACGGCCAAGCTATGAACCGACCCGCGGAGTGTAACCAACGTGCCGATCACCATTGAATCGGTAGAACTGGCCGGTATCATCAGAAAGGGCAAGAAGCCCGCCCTTGTGCTCTTCCATGGTAGTTGGTGCGGTGACTGCAAGGCATTCGAACCGGTATGGAATCGCTGGATTTCGGGGAAGAGTGGTCCGATCTTCAGAATCGAGGTGCTCAGAGGTGGAGAAGAATGGAAGGACTGGGCGCTCGACGAGATTCCGACAATCGCGTCATTCTCTGGTGGAGCCGAGAAAGGGAGAGCTCATGGTGTCATCACAGAGTCAGATCTGAACCGACTATGGAAGATGATTGATCAGAATCGGTAAACATGGGAGTCCGAAGGTCATCCAGAGCCAAGTGCTGCAGTCCTTGAATACCGCAATTTCATCCCTACGAGAACCGCGGTAAGCGACGAGCCCACGACGTTTGCGACGACTATTGCCAGATCCTCGCGGGCAAGACCGTAGATTAGCCAAATTAGCATGCCGAGACCCAGCACTGCAGGCATGAGAAGCGAGACGTCATCCAACTTCCGCGTTTTCAACCCCTTGACAATCTGGGGAAGGTAACCCGTCGAAGTCAAAGCTCCAGCGACAAAGGCAAGGTACGTCCACTCGTCCATGTCTGCAACAGAGACGAACGAGTTATTGTGCTTTTACATGCTTTTCAATAAACTACTTATCCAGCTATCCCTTTTCGCGCGCCATGGCAAAACAAGTTCACGCAGCTCACATCCTCGTGAAGGGTGAGGACAAGGCGAAGGAGATCCTCACAAAGGTGAATGCAGGAGAAAGCTTCGGAGATCTCGCGAAGAAGCACTCGGACTGCCCATCAGGCAAGAAAGGCGGGGACCTCGGCTGGTTTGGCAGAGGACAGATGGTGAAGGAGTTCGAAGAGGCTGCGTTCAATGGACAGAAGGGCGCCACCGTCGGACCCGTGAAGACCCAGTTTGGATGGCATATCATCAAGATACTAGAGCAGAGATAGTGGCAACCTTCCTTGAACAATTCAATTGAAGCATCAAGCGAATGACTCCAGAATCATGCGCCAAGGCAATGGACGACATGGCCAAGATCCCAATCATCTTCTTCTGAGCTTCGGGTTGAGGATCTCATCCATAGCGTAGCCAAGGAACGTGAAGCCAAGGATCACCAGAGCGATGCAGAACCCCGGAGGTACGAAGTACCACCATGCTCCGTTGGACATCGCCAGGCTCGTGAAAGCATAGTGCAGCATCGATCCCCAGCTTATGACGAGTGGGTCGCCGAGGCCGAGGAACGCCAGTGTGCTTTCCGTCAGAATCGCGACCGCGATGATCAAGACTGTGTTTGCGAACATGAGAGGTATCACGTTCGGAAGGATATGCTTTCGGATGATGTGGCCATCTCCGGCGCCGATGGCTCTGGCCCGCTCAATGAATGTCCTCTCCTTGAGAGTTATGATCTGGGACCTGACCAGCCTCGCTGTGCTCGGCCATGAAAGCGCTCCGATTACTATGATTATGTTCTGCAGGCTCGGACCAGCGAGCGCCGCCAGGAGCATCATGAACGGGAGCTGTGGAATCACGAGGAAGATATCAGTGAAGCGCATCAGCCCCTCCTCGACGAGCCGCCCATAGTATCCCGACAAGACGCCAATCGCACCGCCAATCAGAACTGATATCGCGCTGGCGGTTACGCCGACAAAAAGGGAGATGCGAGAGCCATACAGCAACTCCGCAAGGACGTCTCGCCCGACCTCGTCGGTTCCAAGCCAGTGATGTTTCGACAGGGCCGGTAGGAAGATCTCATCGGGGTTGAAAGCGTTCTTGTCGAAATGAACGAAGACTGGCGTGAGAAGAGCGATGCCCAGAAAGACGATGAGGATTATGAGGCCCACCATGCCCATCCCACTTCTCAGCATCAGCACGAGGGTCTTTTGGGAGCGTTTCCAGTATCTTGCGACAGCCTCTCGTCTGCGGCTTGTCCGGAGGAGCTCCGCCTCGCTGCCATGGAGAAGTGGCATCATCTGACTTTCACCCTCGGGTCCAGGAAAGCATAGGTGATATCAGCGATGAAGTTCGCCACAAGGGCGACCGCCGTGACTACGAGGAAGCTGCCTTGGAGTATCGGATAGTCCCTCGTGATGAGTGCGTCGTACATCAGCCTGCCAACGCCTGGCCACGAGAACACCGTCTCCGTTTGGATGGCGCCTCCCACGACGAAGCTAAGGTTGATAGCTGTGATCGTGACGAGCGGGAGCATCGCGTTCGGTACCGCGTGGTGCCTCAGTATGTCATTTCCGGTCAGGCCCTTCGCTCGAGCCGTGACGATGTAGTCCTCCGAGAGCACGTCTATTAGCGAGCTGCGCATGATCATGACGTACTGACCGAAGAGCACGAGCGTGAGGACTGTCATAGGAACCAAGAGATGGTGCATCAGGTCCAGGAACTGGTCCAGAAGACCCGCATAGTCCGCCCCTGGAGTATACATACCGCCGGATGGAACCGAGCCTGAGAGAGCGAACAACATAAGCATTCCAAGCCAAAAAGTCGGCATCGAGTACAGGAACAGAGATGAACCCAGCAGGGCGAAGTCGGTCTTGGTGTTTCTTCTCCATGCGGCCAGCGTTCCAATCGCAACTCCCATAATGAGTGCGAGGACAGACGCCGAGCCCACCAGAATCAATGTGTTGATCAGCCTCTCCTTGATTATGTTCCCCACGGGGTCTCCATAATAGCTGAACGACTTGCCCATTTCTCCCGTGAGGGAGTTCTTCATGTAGAGCAAGTATTGATCCATCAGGGACTTGTCGAGGCCGAAGTTGTGCCTCAACTGGGCAAGGTCCTCGGGCGATATCCTCGGGTCTTGGAACAGGGTCCTTATCGGATCACCCGGGATCGTGTGGAATATGATGAAGTTGAGTGTGAGTATGACGAGGAAGACGGCGAAGGCCGTGACTGCTCTTCTGAGAATGTAGGTGCGCAACTCCATTCGCGGTCCCCTCGCCAGAGAAAGATGTTTGTAGCGCCGGGAAAGAAAGCTCCGGCGCCTCTCTCAAGTGTTAGGTTTTTCTGGATCCTCTACTCATTCTGAGGCGGTTCAGGCCGCTTGTCCGTTCTCGGGTTCTCTCCCTTTCCGCCTCCGCGGCGCATCATCGCGTATGCGATGGCGATCAAAGCGACCACAACGCCGATTGCGGCTATGGCCCATGGCGTGTAGTCTGTCTTCTTCGCTGTCGACTCTGCCTGGATCAGGTGCACTTCACGGAGAGTGAACCTGTTGACATCGCTGAGCAGCCCAGTAGGCATGTTCACGAAGCCCGTGAACTTGTCGATCCTATACGCCCCCTTCGCGGTCATGTAGTAGAGCACGATGTACGGGCAGTCCTTGTAGATGATGTCCTGCATCTGGTTCACGATGGTCTGCCGCTGCCCCACATTGACGGTCGTTGCCTGCTGGTCGTACAGAGCGTCGTAGCTGGCGTTCGCGTAGCCGCAGTCATTCCAGTCGCCTATCTGGTTAGAGAGCATGATAAGCAGGCTGAAGTTCGGGTCTGGCTGGCCAGAGTATCCCCAAAGGAACATGTCCTGTTTGTAGTCCGGGTAGACATAGCTGTTTATCGTGTTGGCGTCTGCGGACTGCACAGTCAGCTTCACGCCAATCTGGTCCCACCAGGTCTGTATCTGCTGCCCCGTCCTCATCTCCTCTGGCCATCTTGAGAGAACCAGCAAAGTGTACGACATCTCGGTTGCGTGGTCTGGCGATTCCCTGATTCCGTCAGTGTCGAAGTCGAGGTACCCGCTGTCGTTGAGTAGGTCGTTCGCCCTCGATATGTTGAAAGGCCAGAGAGTTATCTCATCGTCCCACCACGTAGAGGCCGCCTTCTGGACGATCGTACTTCCTGGCTCAGCAGAGCCCAGCTGGACGAGGTCCACGAGCATCTGCTTGTCTACAGCCATCGAGAGGGCCTGCCTTACATGAACGTCCCTCAGCGTCGGGTTGCCCTGGCCTGTCGCGTCGCAGTTGATGCTTATCTCTCTGTAGTACAGGTCAACGTTCGTCGCGACCTTCACATTCGAGTCCTGGTTGAGCACGCTGATCGAAGTCGGCGGGAGTTCCTTTGGTATCAGGTCAATCTCATTGTTCCTCAGAGCGTTGATCACGGCCTCAGTGTTGGCATAGAACTGAAACACCACCTTGTTAACATGCGGCGCACCGCCCCAATAGTCCTTGTTCGCAGCTAGTTCGACCGACGTCCCTTTCACCCAGCTGGTGAGCGTGAACGGTCCGGAGCCGATTGGGGCCTCATTCGTGGCTGCAAGGACCGCCGTCTTGTTCATACCGGTCCAGATGTGCTGAGGCAATATCGGGACTAGGCACATATCGGATGCGATCGTTCCCACCTGTTCCGAGTAGGTGACAATTACCTGATAGTCCCCACTCGTTGCTATGCTCGACATGAACTTGACCTGGTCTTTGAAGGCAGAGAGATTCAAGTCCTTGATCATGTCGAACGTGAACTTAACGTCCGAAGCCTTCAGTGCCTGACCGTCGCTCCAGGTCGCGTTGTTGACAATGTTGTAGGTCCATGTCAGACCATCGGTCGATGTCGTCCAGGTCGCGGCAAGGCTTGCTGCGGGCACCAGATCCTTGTCCCACATCAGGAGCGTGTCGTAGAGCACCTTCTGAATCATACGTCCCTGAACCGTATTTGTCACGAACGGGTTCAGGGTGTCCTGCTCCTGTAGCCATCCTATTCTCAGGGTTCCGCCCGATGGTACCGACTCGGCGGCGTAGACGACGCCAAACAAACCGGCCGAGGACAGGACCATCACTGCACACACAATTCCAGCCAAAATTCCATTTCTTAGCTTCATTTCCTCAACTCCAGGTGCACAAGAGAAAAACGCCCTGCGCAACTCCCCCTGTCTAGCTGCCACGAACGTGCTCTCAGAGTATATAGAGATTGCAGCAGGGAGCTGCGCTAGATGATTGCAGGAACAGGAATCACTCCTGACCACCTTGGATAGGAGTCAGGCAATCGCGGGAGAAGCATGAAGAGCACTCGCGACGACGGGCTGGATGACCGAAGTCGAATTCGCAGTAGAAGAATCCGTTTTCTCCCGGGGATTCCGTTATCACACCTGATAAGAACTCGAAAAGCGTCTTAAACCCCAACGCCCCATATTCGCACCGTTGATCCCTTGAAGTGCCCAGGATGCAAATCCGAGATACCAGACAACTCGGTCTTCTGCTTGTCTTGCGGAAGGCCGATCAAGGAGGAGGGGCTCGAGCCGATCGAACCTCCGAGCGGCTCCAGGACTGAGACCAAGTCGACGATACTGCTGATGCTTGCCATCATGGCTTGGTTCTTCGGATTCTTCCTGCTCATACCTGCCTTCTTCATCCAGTCGATTGCCTTCTTCCTGGTCTGTGTAACGGTGATTGCCGCAGGGGCCTTCATGCTAGTCGCGAGGTTCGTGATCCTGAGCCGATACTCTGAGAAAGTCGAGGAGTTCCGTGAAGAGGCCTCCGAGAAGATCAGGTGCCAGTATTGCGGGAGCATGAACTCCTTGGACGCAGAGAAGTGTAACAGTTGCCAAGCACCTCTTTGATAGAGGGAGCTTCGCGCCTTCTCGATGCAAGTCCGAAGGATCTACATCGGATAGTGTTGCCTGATGCATCTCGGCATGGGAAAACAAGAGGAAGGGGTCGTTGACCAACGCAGATTCTCTTCCTTTCTCCGTTCACTCTGAGAGCTGCAGGCTCAGTCTTCGTGATGTTCCACCTTGATGACTACGTTTGGTTTGATGCCGGCTATTGCAGGTAGGACGTGATTCAGGACTTGCTCTGCCGTCATACGGAACTCTCGGCCACGCGCGCTAGCCTTTACCCAGCCGGTTCTATCGCGGTAATAGCGCTCAGTAAAGCTCTTCGTACCAATCAATATGACATAGCTGTCATTCTTCAGGTTCATCGGTCATTCTCCCACTCCATCATCGCAATCCCTCCCCTATGGGCTTTTCGAGAATCATGGTGGACCGAAGGGGATTTGAACCCCTGACCTCCTGCTTGCAAAGCAGGCGATCTTCCACTGATCTATCGGCCCATGGCGAACTTGGATTGGCTCAATGAAGATTGCCATTAAATAGCTTTCCGGGGGAACGACTGCGACGCAGAAGCAACATCAGGATATCGGATATCCCTTGTCGACTTCGTAGTACTTCTTCTTGCTGTCTGTTATGAGGAATCTGGAAATGGTGTCCTCGATCTTGTCCGCTTCTAGAAGGAACGCATCATGGCCATAGCTCGACTCAATCATGTGGTACTCGACTGAGAGGCCGTTCGCCTGAATCGCTTTGACTAGCTCTTGGGATTGGTAGGGTGGATAGAGCCAGTCTGATGAGAAGGATAGCACGAGGAACCGGGACTTGCACCCTCTGAATGCAGGCTCAAGCGAATCGCAGCCGGGTGCGAGGTCGAACAAGTCAATCGCTCTCGTGATATAGAGGTATGAGTTCGCATCGAAGCGCTTCGTGAAGGCGTTGCCCTTATGTCTGAGGTAGCTTTCAATCTCGAAGTACGGTTCCCTGAAGAAGGACCCGCCGTTCGCACTGACGCCTTCCTTCGCCCTCCTCCCAAACTTCCTCCTTAACGTCTCGTCACTCAGGTATGTGACATGCCCGACCATCCTCGCAATCGACAGACCATCCACAGGCGCCTCCCACGTCTGGTAGTCGCCCTTGTTCCAGCGGGGATCAGCCATGATCGCCTGCCGGCCTATCTCGTTGAACGCGATGTTCTGTGCTGACTGTCTCCCAGCTGTCGCGATCGGGATAGCCAGCTTGCATTTGTTAGGGTATGACACCGCGAACTGCAGTACCTGAAAGCCTCCCATCGACCCGCCGGTAGCAGCGAGCACCGTCTCTATGCCAAGATGATCGAGCAGCATTGCCTGGGCACTCACCATGTCCTTGATTGTCACTAGCGGAAAGCCCAGTCCGTAGGGACGGCCAGTTCTTGGATCGACAGAGCTTGGGCCGGTCGAACCTCTGCAGCCTCCCATCACATTTGAGCAGATGACGAAATACCGGTTCGTGTCGAACATCTTGCCAGGGCCAATGGCAATGTCCCACCAGCCCGGCTTTTCCTCGCCACGCTTGTGGTATCCTGCAGCATGCGCGTCCCCTGAGAGCGCGTGGAAGACGAGAATCGCATTTGACCTGTCGCTGTTCAACTCGCCATATGTCTCATAGACAAGCGTGATCGGGCCCAGCTTCTGGCCCGATTCGAGCACCAGCTCATCCTGCGGTCCTGAAAAAGTGAACTGCTTCGGCTTGACGACGCCGACCGAGGCCTCTCTCATAAGAAGGCACCCCCAACGAAGCCATCATGCGATAGCTCAATCACCCCTTCGTCGTCTTTGCGAGTGCCTGGTCGATGTCCTCGATAATGTCGTCAGCAGATTCCAGTCCAATCGATAACCTGACGAAGTCGTCGGTGACGCCTGTCGCCAGCCGCTCCTCGAGCGAGAGCTGGGAATGGGTAGTCGTGGCGGGGTGTATTGCGAGAGATTTCGCATCGCCAACGTTGGCCAGGTGAGATAGCAGCTTCAACCCCTCGATGAACCTCCTGCCAGACTCCCTCCCACCTTTGACGCCGAAACCCAAGATCGCGCCATACAGCTCCCGGTAGTGGTACTTCTTTGCCAGCTCGTGCTTCGGATGCGACTTCAGACCGGGATAGTTCACCCATGCGACCTGGTCGTGAGATTGGAGGTGTTCGGCCACCTTGAGCGCGTTCTGGCTATGCCTTTCCATCCTCAGATGCAGGGTCTCTAGACCCTGGAGGAAAAGGAAGGCATTGAACGGGCTCAGGGCAGGGCCAAGGTCTCTCAGAAGCTGTACGCGGGTCTTGATGATGTACGCCTGCTCACCGAAGGCCTTCGCGTAGACGATCCCATGATAGGACGGGTCGGGTTCGGTGAAGTCAGGGAACTTGCCCGATGACCAGTCGAACTTACCGGAGTCTACGATGACTCCTCCTATGCTTGTCCCGTGACCTCCAATGAACTTGGTGGCAGAATGAATCACGATGTCAGCGCCATGGTCCATCGGCTTCAGAAGATACGGAGTGGGAAGAGTGTTGTCGACTACCAAAGGTATCCCATTATCGTGTGCGATCTCGGAGACCGCGCGGAAGTCCAGTGTGTCCAGTCTTGGATTGCCAAGGGATTCCGCAAACAGAGCTCGAGTCTTGTCAGTAATCGCCTTTCTGAAGTTCTCAGGATCTGTCGAATCGACGTATTTCACTTTGATGCCCATCTTTGGGAAGGTGTAGGTGAACAGGTTGTACGTCCCACCATAAAGGCTCAGCGAGGAGACTACCTCTTCGCCCGGATGAACCAAGTTCAACAGCGCGAGCGTTTCTGCCGCCTGGCCTGAGGAGACTCCGAGCGCTCCAACGCCGCCCTCAAGCGCTGCAACCCTCTTCTCGAAGACATCTGTCGTGGGGTTCATCATTCTCGTGTAGATGTTTCCAAATTCCCTGAGCGCGAACAGATTCGCAGCGTGCTCAGCGTCGTTGAAAACATACGACGTCGTCTGGTAGATAGGCACAGCCCTCGCGTTCGTGGCAGGATCAGGTGACTGACCGCCATGTAGAGCGAGGGTCTCGAAGTCCGGCGTCTTGTTTTTCTTCTGCACGAGAATCAACCTCCTCGGTTTGATTAACGCCGTTAAAACAAGCTCGTACTTAATCTGTGCGCCGCAACAAGTCCGTCGCTCATTGTACGCAAACGTCGTGCGGGTATCTCATGTGATAGATGCGCTGAAACAATTCAAGTGACCAATGACTTGATTGGTTAGACTGCTCTAACTTGTTCAATCAAGATACGCATCAGGTTTTCGCAACCCGACCTAATCATGATCTAAGAACTATCTCGATGTTGACACCATCGGGGACCTGTATCCTCATCAGCTGCCTGAGAGCCCGCTCGTCCGCATCCAGGTCTATGAGCCTCTTGTGAACCCGCATCTCCCATCGGTCGACAGTACTGGAGCCTCCGCCATCAGGGCCCTTCCTGCACGGGACAACGAGGCGCTTTGTCGGCAACGGAATCGGGCCAGATATCGCGACGCCAGTCTTCTCGCTGATCGTCTTGATCTGCTTGCAGACCCCGTCCACTTTCTTGGGGTCCGTTCCGCTAAGCGATATCCTTGCCCGTTGAACCATTTCAAAAACCTCAAACACAAAAACATAAAGGATTTGGAAAAGGGGTTTACATCTCCTTCTTTTCGACATCGATGACCATGCCGGCCGCGACCGTCTGGCCCATGTCTCTGATGGCGAACCTTCCCAGCTGCGGGAAGTCCTTCGCCTTCTCTATGGCCAGAGGCTTGGTCGGCTGGATCTTCACGATCGCTGCATCGCCGGTCTTCAGGAACTGTGGGTTCTCTTCCTTCACAGTGCCAGTCCTCGGGTCCAACTTCTTCTGAAGCTCCAAGAACGTGCACGCGACCTGAGCCGTATGGAGGTGGAAGACAGGTGTGTAGCCGACCGTGATGACGCTCGGATGGTTCAGGACCATGATCTGGGCCGTGAACGTCTTCGCCACCGTTGGCGGGTTTTCTACTGGGCCCGCGACGTCTCCTCTCTTGACATCGGTCTTTGCCAGGCCTCGGACGTTGAATCCGACGTTGTCGCCTGGGACCGCCTGCAGGAGCGTTTCGTGGTGCATCTCGATCGATTTCACTTCGCCGACCTTGTTGGCGGGCATGAATATAATCTTCATGTCTGGCTTGAGCACTCCGGTCTCGACCCTGCCCACCGGGACAGTGCCAACACCCGTGATGGTGTATACATCCTGGACCGGCAGTCTGAGCGGCTTGTCAGTCATCTTCGGGGGTTCCTTGAGAGCGTCAAGTGCCTGCAGCAGTGTTGGGCCCTTGTACCAGGGCATGTTGGGAGACGGCTTCGCGACGTTGTCTCCCTTGTAACCAGAGCAGGGTACGAACGGAATCTCCTCTGCCTTGTAGCCAACGGTCTTGAGCAACTCAGTGACACCCTTTTTCGCTTCCTCGTACTTCTTCTGGTCCCAGTTGACAGCGTCCATCTTGTTGACGTCGATCACGATCTGGTTGACTCCGAGGGTCCTTGCAAGGAATATGTGTTCCTTGGTCTGGGCCTGCGGGCCTTCGATGGCCGAGCAGACTATGACGGCTGCGTCAGCCTGGCTCGTGCCTGTGATCATGTTCTTTACGAAGTCTCTGTGGCCAGGCGCGTCGATGATGGTGAAGTAGAACTTCTGGGTGTTGAACCTCTTGTGAGCCACATCGATGGTGAGACCTCTCTCCCTCTCCTCCTTGAGTCCATCCATGACCCATGCGAACTCGAAAGTCGCCTTGCCCTTCTGCTCGGCCTCCTTCTTGTACTTCTCTATGACGTGGGGCTCAATATGCCCTGTGTCTAGGAGCAGTCGGCCGACAGTGGTCGACTTTCCGTGGTCGACGTGTCCGATGAACACCAAGTTCAAGTGTGGTTTTTCTGCCATTTTACCGCCTCAAATGCATTCTCTTCGATGATGATGCTCTTGGTATATTAGACTTTTTCCCTCTGCCATGCTGGATGTTGGCTGTGCCACATCATCCCGCGTAGTACGATGCGTCGTAGGGCTCGGGCTTCAGGCCCTTCCTCTCTCTGATCTTCGCGACGGTCTTGTCAACGACCTCGCGAGGCATCTGCTCGAAGCCTGTGTTCTCAGTGGACCACAGGGCGCGGCCGCTCGTGGCACTTCTGATAGAAGCGGCGAATCCGAACATCTCCGCGACAGGGACTTTCCCCTGAACGGTGGTTATGTCCCCTTCCTGCTTCATGTCCTCTATGATCCCGCGCCTCTGCTGTATCTCCCTGATCGCGTTGCCCATCATGTCCTCGGGGACGTTGATGAACACCTTCTGGATAGGTTCGTACAGCACTCTGCCAGCCTGGCACATCGCACCGTACATTGCGGATCTGGCTGAGGGTATGACCTGGGCGGGGCCTCTGTGGATGCTGTCCTCGTGAAGCTTGGCATCGACGAGCATGATCTTCACCGCCATGCACTTCTCGTTGGCAAGCGGGCCTCTGTCCATCGCCTCGTCGAAGGCGTCTTTGATCAGATCCATGGTCTCATGCAAGTATTGGATACCCTTGGTCATGTCCATGAGGATGTTGGTGCCGTGGAAGGCCACCACGCTCTTCCCCTCCTCCTTGCTGAAACCCAGCTCCTGGAGCTTCCTTGCGAGTGCCTTGGCGTCCTTGATCTTTCCCTCAATCTCGATCTCGCCTGATCTGATTGCCTGCACGACGGCTGGGCTGAGAGGTTCGACCTCGATGTAGAACCTGTTGTGTTTGTTCGGGGACTTCCCCTCGAACGGCCCTCCCCTGCCGCCCACGCACTCCCTGAACACTACGATCGGCTGGGAGGTCTTGATCTCGACCTTGTGCTCGTTGACGATCCTGTAGTTGGTGATCTCAAGGTGGAGCTCACCCATGCCGGACATCAGATGCTCGCCGGTCTCCTGGTTGATCTCGACCTGTATGGATGGGTCTGCCTTCGCGATGGTCCTGAGCACATCGACCAGTTTTGGCAGGTCCTTCGTGTGCTTTGCCTCTATCGCGACAGTCACCACGGGGTCGGAGTAGTGCACGATCTTCTCGAAAGACGCCATGGCGGGATCGCTGGATACTGTGGAACCGGCGATGGCATCCTTGAGCCCTGAGACGGCGACAACGTTGCCCGCATCGATCTCCTCAACCGGGATCCTATCAGCGCCGACCGTGAGGGACACGAGCTGCGCGCGGTTCGGGTTTGGCATGCCGCTGATCCAGAGTTCCTGGCCTTTGACGATCTTGCCACTGTAGAGACGGCCGACGGCCACTTCACCAGCGTGCGGATCGACGATGATCTTGGTGACCATGAACGCCACAGGTCCGTCTGGGTTGCATGTCATCATCGACTTGCCGAATATGGACTCGAGGTCGCCGTGCCAGATGACGGGTATCCTCAGCTTCTGTGCCTCCAACGGGTCCGGCAGGTGGATTATTACCATCTCTAGAAGCACCTCGTGTAGAGGAGCCCTCTTAGCCAGCGACTTCTGGTCCTGGTTCTTGCAGTACTCATAGATCTGCTTGAAGTTGATGCCAGTCTTCTTCATGTAAGGCACGGTTATTGCCCAGTTGTTGAAGGCGGAGCCGAAGACAACGTTCCCCGTCTCGACATTGAGAGCCCACTTGTCCCTGAGCTCAGGTGGGAGCAACTTCCGTATCTTCTCGTTGACCTCGTTCACTATGTTTGACAGGCGCTGCTGCATCTGTTCCGGAGTGACTTGCAGTTCGTTGATCAGCCTGTCCACCTTGTTGATGAACAATATCGGGTGAACTCTCTCCTTGATGGCCTGTCTGATCACAGTCTCTGTCTGAGGCATGACTCCCTCAACCGCGCAGCACAGTATCATGACGCCATCGATGGCCCTCATGGCCCTCGTGACGTCACCGCCGAAGTCGACGTGGCCTGGCGTGTCGATGAGGTTGATAAGGTACTGCTGACCTCTGAAATCGTACACCATCGATGCGCTCGCAGCATTGATCGTGATACCTCTGGCCTGCTCCTGCTCGTCGTAGTCCAGAAGGAGCTGCTTCCCGGCAAGCTCCTCGGACATCATGCCCGCGCCCGCGATGAGGTTGTCCGAGAGCGTGGTCTTGCCGTGGTCGATATGCGCGGCTGTACCTATGTTCCGTATGAACTTCGGCTGTCTCATCAGCGCCTGCGCCTTCTTGATATTGTCTTCCTTTCTTCCCATATGCTCACCACGGGTTCAGAAATTAGTCAGATGAATGGAAACAGTGGAGAAACGGTTTCGGACCGATCAGCGCGCTGAAGCGGCCACTCTCTCAACCTCTTCTTTCTTGGCAACGGAGAAGCTGTTCATGTCGTTCTTGGCCGCGCCAATAATCTCGTCTGCAAGGCATTCCTCGATCGGCTTCTTGCTCTTGTGGCTTGTTTCGAGCGCTCCGTTGCAGATGTATCTGAGCGCTAGATCTACTCTCCTGGCCGGAGCGACATCGACTGCCTTGGGAACAGATATGCCGCCGTACTGGAGCCGGGTGACCTCTTCCCTTGGCGCGACGTTTTGGAGCGCATCGACGAGGACCTGCAGCGGGTTCGACTTCGTCTTCTGCGCTATGATCCCGAATGACAGCTCGACCGCTTTGTATGACTTCAACTTCTTCCCCGTGAAGTCCTCGGTCCGCATCATGCCGTTGATTAGCCTTTCGACGACGCTCATCTTGGACTTCGCGAATGGTTTGTTAGTATGCTTGCCGCCCGTGTGCGGGACTGCTACAGGCGATATGTCGATGTATCTGGCCATGCCCTGGTCTCTGAGGGTGACCCCTGAGACATCGAACTTGCCAAACATCAGCACGCTGCCTGGACGAGGCAAGTCCTTCGCAGGTGGGACTTCCGTTGCCTTTTGCTCAGGCGGAACTGGAGGAGGCGTTGGTTCCGATGCCGCTGCGGGCTTTTCAGGTGGTGCAGCAACTGCCTGTGGGGCCACTACAGTCGGCTCCGGAGCCTTGCTTCCTTCTTGATCTGGATTGCCCTCCATTCACTTCACCTTACGGGCTTTTCCTTTCTGCCCTTCACGAGCTCGTTCAGGGACACATTGTTGACCTTGATGACCTTGAATCTGACACCGGGAATGTCTCCATAGGACCGGCCCATCCTTCCACCGATGCCCTCGACCAGCACCTCGTCGTGCTCGTCTATGAAGTTGATCGCGCCGTCACCGACAGCGAAGGCTGTGATCTGCCGGCTGTTCTTGATAAGCTGGACCTTGACGCACTTTCTGATAGCCGAGTTTGGCTGCTTAGCCTCTATCCCGACTTTCTCTAGCACAACACCCTTCGCCTGGGCAGAGCCCTCCAACGGGTCGGACTTCTCCTTCAGGTGTAGCGTCCGGCGCGCGTAGTACCTGTCGCTCCACCTATGCTTCTGTCTGTCTAGGCCAAGCTTCCTGGCTGTGTTGAGACCTTTCGGCAATCATTCACCTTTTCCAGTGGAATATGCCCTACAAACGAGTCGCCCTATTAAAACTTACGCTTATACTGCGAGGCAAGCCAGAGTGCCAGATATCCGACGCTCAGACTCTCGCACCGCAGTGCTTGCAAAACTTGCTGTCGGAATCGAGGGCAGATTTGCAGGACGGACACGATCTTGGAGGAGGAGACGCTGTGAACTGCATGGCGGGTTGCTGCGCCTGCCCCTGGACCCAACTCGGGGACGATGACGGAGCAGAAGGAGGAGTCGGGTTCTTGGGGAACGCGTACAGATAGTTCCAGAACTCGTTCATCAAGGCCTGGGCGCCGTTCTCGTATTCGATGTAGGAGACTGCGCCGACCGCCACCGTAATAGGGAGAACCAGAATCGCGCCAACGACGCCGACGACTGCTCCCTCGTCCGTGAGCTCTGCAGACAAGGTGACATCGACGCCCGTGTTCTGGCCCTCGTCAACCGCATAGACGTCGACGGATTGTCTCAAACCCAGCTTGGAATAGAACTGACCGCCTCTGAGGCTGAAAGGCGAGGTGTACGTGATCCCGAACTGCCTGGATCTCCAGTACCAGCCAGCAGCCTGCATCACCTGTTCTTTCGTTATTCCCGTCATGCTCCTGTGATCGTGCTTCGTGAAGAGATTCTTAATCATATACTCACACCAACCCGCATTCCTTCATCACACAAGATAGCCATGACACCGATATTGCATTTTCCGTTCGAAAAGTCAAGGGCGACCGTAGGACTCCCCGCTTACGATGGCGGTGGAGATAAGATGTGCAATCCGGAGCGGCTCAGGTACGACTCCACGAACGGTTGAGAGGTTGACCAGGCTCACGAAATCCTGCCATTCGAGGCCTAGCCCACAGCCGAACAGAGGATTGTGCTCCGTCTGAATCTCTCTCAACTCAAGCTTCGTGATGAGCGCAAATCTCTCACGCCAGTCATCGAAGTGCTTCATGAGTGCGGCCTTCATCTTCTCCAAATCCGGCCTGTCCCGCGTCAGCGTCAGAACGGGAATGCCAAGTGAGGCGTGCAGCTCCTTCAGATCGATCACGTTGAAGCCAGCAAGCGCAATCCCGTCGAGCATGACGACCTTGATCTGGTCTCTGTATCTAGACCTCGAAACCATCTCAACCAACATCTTGGTGGAATCGGTTCCATCCACGGTCACCTCGGTCTTCATCACGCCTTCGAGATAGTTCGGGATCCTCACGATTGCGCCGACAACTACAGCCTTCTTGTCTCTGAACTTGAAAGGAGAATCATCTATCCCCAAAATCCTGATTTGTCTCTTCATCCAACCATCACGCGAGTGGAAGCGAGCCCGTGATCGGATCGATGGCATTCTCCGGACCAGGACCGATCCCGAGACATGTAGTAGTGTTGGGAGGCAACTCGGTCATCCCAGCGTCAGATATCATCGCCAGGGGAAGTCCAGCACGATACGCTTTGTCCTTCAAGAACCTCAACTCATCCAGATCCCTGGCCCTGAGGACAACCTTCCTCTGTCCTTCCCTATACCATTCCGAGAACCACTTTGCTTTCTTGGACTTCGCCTCGAGAGCACAAGAGACCGCAGCGTGGGCGACTTGGGCAGCGAGCTTGCCAGTTGACATCTCAAGGTCGTCGCGGACCACGATCACTAGCTTGTACTCCATGCTGCCCTTCTTGCTCGCCATTCACTTCTTGCCTCCACCGAGGGAACGCAACTCCTCATTGATCTGATTGACTCTGCCTCTTGCATCGTCTATCCGCTGTCGATAGTAGAGCTTTCTCTGAGGATTTGAAGTCGACGAGCTCTCGACAAGTGCTTTGAGATCGGCCAGCAGAGCCTCACGCTCTAGCACAAGTCTCTCGGTCCTCTTCTTCTTGTTGTAACTGAGTCCCTTCGCCCTGGGAACCCCTCGAATCGAAGTCGACCTGTAGAGTCTCGGATCTATCAGACCCGCTCTCGGATACGCTCCTCTGAGCCAGCCTGCGAGAGTGAACAACCCTGTGATCGAAAGGAGAACGGCCCACAGTGGCCCTGCAGTGACATACCCGTGTCCCTCAGTGCTCATGGCATTGAGCATGAAGCCAACTAGGATGGAGATCACGACGCTCACTCCCATCCCCAGGGTGACCCTGTATATGATATCGTATTCCGGATCGAGCTCACCCCTTCTCGGGAATAGCAGGTTCACGAGAGTGAACCCTGGCAAGAGGAATATGATTGCTATGCCAGCCGCGACTTGAAAGATACTGCTCATCGCTCTCGAACGACGAGCAGACTCTGGAGCATATTTAAGGATTTGCTGGCCTACAAATGTGAAACAATAATTAACACGCAGACGCTACACGAGCCCGGATGTTCGAGCTGAAAGAACGCGATGGGCTCGCGAGGGTGTGCGAGCTCACGACGAAGCATGGGAAGGTGACAACGCCCGTTCTACTTCCTGTGGTCAACCCAAACTACCTGACAATCTCCCCGAAGGAGATGCGCGATAGACTGAACGTCCAGATGCTTATCACCAACTCATACATAATCCGTGGGAATGACGCTCTGAGAGAGAAGGCGGAGACCTCTGGTGTGCACAGTCTGCTGGGCTTTGACGGACCGGTCATGACAGACAGTGGAACCTTCCAGAATCACGTCTATGGCGATGTGCGTGTGGACCCAGACGAGATTGTGAGATTCCAGTCCGCCATCGGCTCGGACATAGGCACCATCCTTGACATATTCACCGAGCCTGACTTCTCACGCGGGCAGGCTGATGCCGCCGTTGACGAGACTGTGAAACGGGGAAAGGGAGCAGTGGGGTGCAAGGGAGATATGATGCTGGCCGGAACGGTCCAAGGAGGACTCTTTCCGGACATCAGAGAGCGCTGCGCAAGAGAGCTCTCTGCGTTGGACTTTGCAGTCCATCCCATCGGTGGGGTCGTCCCCCTCCTTGAGAGCTACAGGTTCAGCGAGATCGTTGAGATAATCATTGCATCGAAAAAGGGCCTCGACCCTTCGCGTCCAGTCCATCTGTTCGGAGCCGGGCATCCGATGATCTTCCCAATGGCGGTGCTCCTGGGATGCGACATGTTCGACTCTGCTTCCTATGCGAAATACGCCAGGGAGGAACGCTTGATCTACTCGACTGGGACCAGATTCCTCAGGGATCTGCACGATCTCGCCTGTCACTGTCCCGCATGCACCAAGACTTCGATCGAAGACCTGAAACAGATGCCGAGAGAGAGAAGGACTAAGATACTTGCCGAGCACAACCTGCACGTTTGTCTGCGGGAGATCAATCGGATCAAGAACGCGATCCACGAAGGATCCATATGGGAGCTTGCGGAGATGCGCGCTCGGGCTCACCCGACGCTTCTAGATGCCTTGAAGACTCTCAAGAGGCACAAAGAGTTCTTAGAAAGGTTCGAGCCTGCCAGCAGGCACGGAGCCTTCTTCTATTGCGGCCCTGAGAGCTATGATAGACCGACGGTGATGAGGTACCAGGAAAGGTTTTTCGATAGATATCGGAAGGCTGCAACAAGGGTTCTAGTGGGCTTTCCGGAGGGCAACAAACCCTATTCTCGCACCTATTCTAGGGAGATGGCCGCGATATCCGAGAAGGTCGACGCAAGCTACATGGTCACATCCTTCTTCGGTCCGGTCCCGATAGAGCTGGACGAGTATTATCCGATCGCCCAGTCCGTCATCCCGAAAGAACTTGATACGGAGGTAGGCGGGAGAATCCTAAAGACGATGGAGAGGCACGCACACCAGCATGGCTATCCGCTAGCGGTTATGTGGGAAGGCGACCAGACCCTCGAATTCCTCGAGGAGATGGTCTCGGGAGGAGGCAAGAAAGTCGATTTGGACATGCTGAGGTGCAGAGCTGTCCTCGACATCCAATTCGGCAGAGGAGCGGGAGACATACTCGACGGCAGGAAGGTCGAGATCGTGACATCTGAGAGGACCCGCAAGATCAGGAATGTCATTCTGGACGGCGTTCATGCGTTGTCCATGAGAGCCCATGACGGAAGGTTCTCTCTGAGACTCGAGGGTGGCAGGCTGCTGATGCAGGCATTGTCCCCGCCCAAGATGAGGGTCATGACTGATGATGAGCCCGCGGAATTCGCTTCCAAAGGGAACAACGTCTTCGCGAAGTTCGTTCTCGAGTGCGATCCAGAGATCAGACCGGGAGACGATGTTCTCGTAGTCAACACGAAAGGCGAGCTAGCTGCCGTCGGTCGAGCGTTGATGAACCGAGAGGAAATGCTCGCATTCAAGAGAGGAATCGCAGTCAAGGTCAAGGATTCCCCGGACTAATGCTTCTTCGATATGACCTTTTCAGCAACGCTCGTGCAAGACAAGAAATCGTCAAGCGTGTGCAGAAGACTGTTCAAAGAGGGGGCCTCGATGTCTGCCAGAATCGAAGAGCCATCAACCTTCGTAAGTACGTAGCCCTGGTTGTCCAGCTCGACCGAGTCGAGGATCTTCCTGGCCTCAGCTTCGGATGAGAATCCGAGCCGCAGACTGCACCTGACCTTTGGCCCGGAATTGTCAGCTCCCATGGTGATTTCGAGACAGCCACCAAGATACTTAGAAGTTGGTGTCCATACATCTTGGAGCGCGATACGACAATGTCCGGAGAGAAGTGGTGATATCAATTGAAATGGAAGATCGACAGGACCATGGCGATTTGGGGCATTTCGTTCGGGATAGTCGCATCGCTCACGGGCATGTTTATCGTCAGCGCTCTCAGGGGAGGATTCCTCGCAGAAGGGTTTTTCCTCCTGGTTCTCGGTTGGGTGCTCTTCCTTGTCATGATCGCCAAAATCGTCACACGACTGGGACAAAAGAAGCAGAGGGATAAGGAAGAGTGAGAGTAGCCCCGGGAGGATTCGAACCTCCGTCACAGGCTCCAAAGGCCCGCATGATTGACCGCTACACCACGGGGCTGTGATGGGTCGTATGGCGACATAGTTGGCTACTCATATTAACGATTTCCTTACGGCCTGGACTATCTCCTGGACACGAGGATCACGCCGAACATCACCAGAATTCCTCCCATCGCAGTGAGCCAACCTATCCCTTGACCCAAAATGATCCAAGCGAAGATCACAGTCACGACGGGCTCGAAATAGAGTGTAGCACCTGTCGACGATGCGGTCAGTCCAGTGAGAGCTCTGAACCAGAAGACATAACCGATCACCGTGCACAAAACACCCAGGTAGAGCGCTGCGATGAAGAAGCTCAGGGGGAACACGACGGGCTGAAAGACCGTTGCGTCGACCACCGCAAAAGGCGTAAGCATCACAGTCCCGATGAGTGCGATGTACGCAGTCGATATGAATGGGTCGTATTTCTTCACGAGCTTCTTGCCCTCGACTGTGTATATGGCCCAGAAAACCGCGCACACCACACCAAAAAGCCCGCCGAGGAGCGCCTCCCACCTCGAGGCGAAGGCGACCGTACCATCTGTTATCACGAAATAGGATCCGAGCGCTGAGACTACAAGCCCCACCTTCTGGCCAGGTCCTATCCTTTCGCCCAACCTCATGTAGGACAAGAGGAAGATCATGATCGGACAGAGAAGGGTAACGAGAATCGCGGAGATCGAGGGACCGGCGAATTTGACTCCATAGTACTGGAAGATGTAGTAGACTCCGATGCCGATGAAGGCGAGATACAGAAACTTGCGAGTGTCCGCTCTCTCGAACATCTTCGGCCTCTTGAGAACAATGTATCCTCCGAAGATGGACGAGGCCACGAGAAATCGCGCCATTGCGATCAATGTGGGCGAAGCGCCATCGTTTATTGCCACCTGGACAACCACGAACGAGTTGCCCCAGATGAGGATCGTGAGCGCGAGGATCAAGTACAGCTTGGTGTTGTCCTTCATCAGGCACCGTCCACTTTCCCTGTTCAATTGATTGAGATCGCTCCCGCAATCGACAATCTCGTGCTCTGCATCGGAATCAGGTATTATTCTCTTTCCAGCTGACCGCAGCTCCTTGGTGTCAGAACCTTCATATGCTCAGAACCCGTTTTTTGCGTGGGATACGATGTCATCGATGAAGCAGGCAAAGAAGTACACCGCTCAAGTGAACGAGCATCAGATATCCGCCAAGAAGCTGGCAAAGGCTGCCAAATTCCGAGCAAGAGCGGCCAAGATCAGAGAGCAAGTCGCGAAGCACGACGCCAAGATCAGGAGTCTGCAGAGGAAGATCGCCGACCTGGAGAGAAGGGCCAACCAGCTGGCAGGACCGCCATTGAGATAACGGGCGGTCGAGATACATATATATACAATGAAATAGATATTGTCTGACAATCGTCATACGATGGGATGGGATGCTGG
>JBGQAM010000096.1:0-4407 GCA_041494275.1 Thermoplasmata archaeon
CGATATGCGCGACATCGCTCCAGAGCGTCGTTGAGAAGCGAGCTCCCGCGAGGGCAGACTCTGACGCCAAGAAGATCGATGACTACTTGCACAAGGAACTCCCAAAGGTCGAAATGCCGGAAGAGAAGCGCGCTTGTCCCTTCTGCGCCATGGAACTCCAAGGTGGAGAGGCGAAGTGTCCGAGGTGCGGAATACCACTGATCAGTGAGAGCGAAATGCTAGAGTGCCCAGAGTGCGGTGCCCTCGCACCACAGAGGGCGAAGGCATGTCCCAGTTGCGGCATAGGCTTCGAGGAGGAGTCTGAAGTTCCGGGTCCTCCGCCTATCGAGGAGATGCCGCCTTCACCGACTCCCGAGAGACACTTTCCACCGACTAGACCAGTCGAGCGCGCCGCAGAAGCTGTCACGACAGTGCCGTCGGGGATCCCGCTCTCAACGAGCGAAGGGTTGGTCAACGGTAGGGGTGCCACCAACGGCACGGGTCTCGTCAACGGCAGAGGCGCGATCAACGGAACAGGTCTTGTGAACGGCACGGGCATGACCAATGGTGCCAGGATCGAAGGGCAGCTCACTCCTGGCCGCCGAGGAAAACTTCAGGTCATGAGGAGATGGCAGTTCTTTGCAGTTCTCATCGCGCTAGCGATCATCATCCCGACTTTCATCTACCTCTCGTACGCTGGTCAATCGGAGTTGGGCGTCGACGGCGATTTCGGGGAATGGACCCGAGTGGCGAAGTTCGGCATGCAGGCTCCTGCGGCCCTTCCTGAGGTATCCGTCGACGAATGGGCAATCCAGAGCGATGCGAACATGCTCTACATGTACCTTGAGACGGAGAGCAATGTCATGGGCACATCCAATGTCAATAGTTTCTTCCTCTTCGTGGACTCGGACGGCGACCCTGCTACGGGATACTCTGTCTCCGCTGTCGGTGCCGACTACATGCTCGAGCTTCACGGCTGGGATCAGAAGGTCGAGTCCGCCTCCTTGATGAGGTTCGATTCGACATCCGATCAATTCAACTGGACGAGCTGGACGAACATCGATTCTCTGGCAGTAGCCACCAAGGCAGAGAAGCTAGAGGCTATGGCGAACCTGCCAGCCGCTCTCTCAAGCGGCGCAAGATTCGTGCTGCTCGCCCAGGACAATATGCCAAGCCAAGCATCCTCTGTTAGCTACCCTGTGCCGGCAAAAGGGGGTGCGCTCGTCATAGTACAGGAACCGGGAACGGGAGTGAGTTCTCTCAGCGGCGTGATTCCTGCATCCTCGAGCGTATCGCTAGCTCGACTCGTCCTGAAGTGCGAGGGCGCCTCAGGCACGGTCAACAGTATCTCGCCTGTGGTCGATGGTGTTGGCCTAGCGTCGCCAATCACTGATGTATCGTTGTCTCAAGGAGACAGCGAGACGGTCGAGATTCTTGTCGACTCCACGATGACGCTGTCGCAGAATCTTGTGTCAGCTTACGTGACCAAGGCTGGAGTCAGCTCAACATTTGCCGATGTCGTCATCATCGGTGAGCCCGTGAGGGCCTACGTGTCCTCGCCTCCTCCATCGATCCAAATCGATGGAGCGTTCGGTGATTGGACAGGGCGTATCTCGCCTGACACCGACAGCGTTCCAATCGCCAATCCCAACATCAACATGACTGCGGTCGGGTCAGTGAACACGACCTCGTACGCCGCTTTCTATGTGAGCGTCCAAGGACAGGCCTTCCAGGGCGCCTATGTCCCGGCCATTAGGGGCAAACCGACATCTCAGGGCGGAGGCGGGGGCCCGGTTGTTCCTCATCGGAAGACCGGCGAAGACATTCTCAGAGTCTACATAGACAGTGACATCTCAAACACGACTGGCCAGCTGATTCAGAGATCGACCAAGGTCATCGGAGCGGACTACTTGCTGGAGATCGACGGCATCAACGGGGAAGTAGTTTCTCGGTCTTTGATGAGCTATAGCTCTGGCGAATGGACTCCGGTATCTGTGGACATCCCCGCAGCGGCCGACTCCCAGCGGATTGAGACGAGCGTGCCTTCCGCAAGCATAGGAGGGGCTTCATCATTCGTCTCGATTATCGAGACAACCGATTGGCGTACAAGGAGCGATTGGGCTTGGACAGGAAACGTTCTAGATCCCTGGGTCATCGATGCTGATGGTAACACTTACATGTCAAGCGATGGCTCCACCTGGAGTTATCTCGGCACGCCTACGCTTGTACTCGGAGACCGGATTGTTGACATAGCCGTGAGCATCGGCGCTCAGGGTGGCGATATATTCCTCGTCACGAACACGGGTAGAACTTACTATTGGGTTCCCGGGACTAGCACGAGCTGGACGGCCGGCGAGACCAACCCGATAGACGTAGCCAACTATTCTGAGGCTGTTTCGATGGCCTTTTACCAGAATTCGGGAGCTTGGCTGCTTACCAAGAACGGCTCTTATTTCTGGTTGATGGATACACATAAATCCACGAAGCAATGGACCTATCAAAGCCCTCCTCTTGTTGGGGCGACGGACTACACGGACCTGGTTTATGAAGGCGGAACCATGTATGCGCTTCGGTCGGGGCAAAACACTAGCCTCAACTATTCTAGTAACGGAAACACTTTCACATCCGTGACAAACCCGACAGGATCGACATCGAATCAAACCCAATTCATATTTATCCCGTTAACGTCAGGCCCAACGGATGACATAATATACGTACTGTGCGAGAACGGCAATATCAGGCACTCCTCCAACGGCGGCCAGACCTGGAGCGCCCTTGGCGATCTTCCTGCCCCGACTGGAGGCAACACTACTACGTACGTGGCATTGGGGATCGACCCGGCTGGCTACATGTGGGTCGTGACTGACACTGGCTATACATACAGATCCACGGACACTACCACATACAACAACTTCACATGCACTGGCCAGTCCCCAATCGGCGACATCGTTGCCATCTTGCCCACGACTGTAGTAATACCTGAGTTCCTGACCTTGATGGTCCCCGTCTTCGCGATGGTCTTCTTCTTTGCTATGGTTTCGCGAATCAAGCGGAAACAACAGTGAGATCCCGGCACTTCCGACTCTTCCCGCGACCCGTGCCCCAGTCCAGGCACAGCTTCCCCGCTTCTGCCCAGCTGTTCTTCGGGACATCGTACACCCCATTTTCAATACTCCACTGATTCATGGGCCATCCTGACACACAGGCTATCAACTGACCGAGTCCGAACGGTTTCTAGATATAGAAGATGTGAAATGGTTTGTGGGGAAGACGGCAATACACTTCAACTGCTGGCTGTCGTCACCTATCTCGTATGTCACACATCCGGGTCCTCGAGAGCGCGCGCATGACCGTGCTCCAGAACTCCCGCCGCGCTAGATTATATATATAGGCACAAACTAATAGCAATATCCAAGCGAATCCAGCATCTGGCACGTTGCAGAGCAAGCGTTGGCACATCATCTTGCGATCCCCCTGAGGTGTTTAGAGTTTGACCGAGGACCCTTCAATCTTCTGTCCACTATGTGGAAACAGGGTGCCTCCTGGTCTGTCTAAATGCCCGATATGCGCAACTTCTCTTCAGAGCGTCATTGAGAGGCGAGCACCTGCTAAGGCCGATTTTGATGCCCTGCAAGTTGATGATTACCTGCACAAGGAACTCCCAAAGGTCGAAATGCCGGAAGCGAAGCACGCTTGTCCCTTCTGCGCTATGGCACTCCAGGGTGGAGAGGCAAAGTGTCCGAGGTGCGGAATCCCGCTGATCAGTGAGAGTGAAATGCTGGAGTGCCCGGAGTGCGGTGCCCTAGCACCGCAAGGCGCGAAGGCATGTCCGAGCTGCGGTGTCGGCTTTGAGGAGGAGTCCGAAGCACCGGGTCCTCCGCCTATCGATGAGATCCCTCCTTCACCGATTCCTGAGAGACTCTTTCCACCGACCAGACCGATCGAGCCGGCCCCTGAAGTCGTAACAACCGTTCCAGCGGGGATACCCGCGTCTGCCCCCGAAGGATTAGTCAACGGCAGGGGCGCCACCAACGGAACGGGTCTCGTCAACGGCAGAGGCGCGGTCAACGGAACAGGCCTTGTGAACGGCACGGGCATGACCAATGGCACTAGGATGGATGGTCAGATCACACCTGGCCGCCGAGGAAGACTTCAGGTCATTAGGCGCTGGCAGTTCTTTGCTGTTCTCGTCGCGCTCGCCATTATCATTCCGACTTTCATCTACATCTCGTATTCCCAAGAGACCAGCCCGGTCACCGTTGATGGCAAGTTCGGCGAGTGGGCACACATGGACAAGTACGGTATGTACGAGACCGGCGGGTCCGCGCAGATTGCCGTCGATCAATGGGCAGTCAAGATGGATGGCACGAAGCTGTTCCTTTATGTCAAGACTCAGGGCGAGCTCATGGCTTCTTCCGAAGTCAACAG
>JBGQAM010000021.1:0-25171 GCA_041494275.1 Thermoplasmata archaeon
AGAGCACCTCTAAGGAAATAGATCTCACTGACTTCTTCGAAAGGATGTCAGCCGCGTTGAAGAAATCATCAAACGTGTTCTCTCTTGAAGCCAGCCTGGATGATAGGAAGTCAAACTTGACCAGGCTGATTCGGGGCGGTAGGTTACCAGGAGGGCTCAGATTCTCAATGGATGTGAAGATTCCGAAGCGCGCTATGCACCTCGCAGTAATCAATGAGATTATGGCCTCTGAGACAGTTGAGGAGTTCAATGTCGTCCATGATGGATCGATATTTATTGCCTACGCACCTCTGCTTGAGTACCCCGTCTACGTGACATTCGGTTCCGAGTACCGGGAGCTACTCTCAGACAATATCGAAGTCAAAGGTGGATGGACAATAGGTACAATTGGCCCGTCTCCAATTCATCCAAAGATCTATCTAGTGCGCGGGACAGGTACTGAACCAGAACAGGAGAAACGACTACGATTGTACCGAAAGAGCGACAATATTCTTTTGGTGGCAGATCAGAACTGGCTCACATTGAAGGATTTGGCGTGGAGAATCTTGTACGAGCTGGCATTTCCTCTCCGAGAATTCTATTCGGGGATGATACTTGTTGGAAGGGACGTCAAGTACCACGTCGAGATATCCAATAGGCTTGGCGACTTTGAGAAAACCCTGAGGGATTTGTATGCTGTGCCCGTGTGGAGGTTTTTCAAAGCCAGACAGATGGCGCGGGTAGCTAGAAGGGATCTGTGCGAAATACACATCAAGCTACTGGAGTCCCAGTCTGAATCACTCAGACTCGCGAGGGTTCGCAGCGAGATTCATTCCTTCCTGGAGCTCAGCCCGATTCTGCACCTCGTCGAGGATTACTTTGAAGATCACCTCCAAGGAAGATACCCTATCCCAGATTCCATCGACATGGTGTTGAGTCATTTCGGCGAAGAACTAAGGACTTTCGAGAACAGCTACTCTACCATTGATGCGGCTCTTGCAGGGGGGCTGATCGGCGCCGCGGCGGCAGCGATCGGGCTCCTCGCGTTCTTATGATTTCCCATTTCCGCGGGGCGAACGAATCAGCGGATGATCCCCAGTACTCAAGAAGCTAGGCAGGATGGTCTCGCTGCCGGTGGCGCGCTTCTTCCAGTCGGAGACCATGAGCTGCGGCCACAGGATGATCGGCAGCCCTGACACGATCACGAGCCCGCAGGAACAGGATCGCGAATCCGCCGCGAGAATCACCTCGGCCCGAGCCTTCTCGAGCTCGAGAACCTAGCCCTTGCCCGTGATGAGGCCATGGCTTCAACTCCCATTCCTCTCGCGCGTACGCGTGACTGCCGTGTCGGCGTCTGCGCGACGAGCGCCTGTGTCTGCGTCCGATGCTGCCTTCAGCCCCCCTCACACGCGTTATGTTGCTGAAAACATCCCCCTTGGTCGGTCGGTCCGAAATTCGAGCCGTTGGCGGGGCATTGATGCAGACCAATTCCGAATGCGGACGTTCGATAGGAACGACCGAGAAAGCCACTAGGTGATGCCTCGACACCAATCAATTACCGTGCTCTTCGGCTTCTTCAGGATTTCCGCGATGTATGGCGTACTTCTTCCTTGCCGTCGCAACCACTGAGCGATTGCCTTCGGTTCGATCTCTGCGTCCTCCTGTTCGCCCTTGTGTCGATCAACATATCCGAGTATCGCTTCCCATTGATTGAGTGAGGGGTCGATTGTTCCCATGAAGTTGAACAACCGTTCGATGTCCATATCCAAGGAGAACCACTGGAGTTGATCAGGATCATACTCCAATGTGGTCGGCGGAACGGGGGAGACCACACGTGCCGACATCTTGATCCCCTGCCTTATCGATGCCCAAACGGTCTTGACCGACAACTTCTCAAACTCCGCAACAGCGGTCTGCACGACCACGGTGGGGATGACTGATTGATAGTGCGCGATGAACAAAAGCGATGCATGCATCTTGCCAAAGCAGAGCGCGAGCTTTCCTAGATCAACGTTCTTGGGCCGAACCGTATCCGTTTTGTGCCAGAAAAGCGCCGCTTCATCGAAGGTGATGCTCACTTCCTTCTCAGTAAGCCGGGATTCACACACGCTCCTCAGCAGCGAGGACACAGTAGCGCAGTATGTGTAGCCCTTCGGGGCTTTCTTGACGGCAATGTTAGATTTCACATCAATGCCCTGCTTGAGGAACAGCTCATCAAGATAAAGCGCGAAGTTGGTTTTTCCGAACTTGATCGGCCCCCGCAACGTCGCCTTCGTGCCCCTGCCGTGCCAACTCGTCCAAATGGCAGGATTGTACATGTCCCACGAATCCGTACCCGCGTCGTCGGGCATGAAATACCGCATAGCACCGATCCGCGTCAGCGGGTCGAGGCTGCATAGCATTTGATTGAATTGAACCCTGCATGTCGAGGTGAATGCCCTGCGAATCGGGGGCACCAGCCAAGGTTCCTTATCGTTGCCAACATCCACGCACTGGTCGATCTCCTCCGTATCGAGGCCGTAGGTCTCAGCCGTCATGGAACGTTCCTTTCGGATCCTGCGTATACCGAACGCCTGGATATCGTCCAACTTCTGAGTCCATTGTTTCAAGACGCTGGTTTCGGCGCAGATCGGCACGAGGATGTCCATCATCTTGTCCGCAGTCATGTAGTCGCTTTTCAATTCCTGTGCGAGATTCTTTGCGACCTTAGCCATTTCCAGGACTTTCGTCTGCGACATATCAGAGGTGTCGGCCACACACTCACCGTTTCTCAATGTCGCCAAGCTTGAAGCCCAGGAGTGCTCGTTCGTCCTTGTAGCAAGCCTTCTCCGTGCTCCATTCAAGGAAGGCCTCCTTAGTGAACAAGACCTTCAGCTCGGAACCGAGATCGTCCGAGAACGGGGCAACGCCATCGAGCTCATAGAAGCTTGCGACATTCCACCAGAACTCTTTTCTATTGAGTGAATGAAAGTAATCGTCGACAAACTTTCGCAACTGCATGGCCGTGCCAAGGTCTCCGAGGCGTCGGTGGAAGTTGTACGCGGCCTCTTTGGCTGCGTTGATTATGTCATCGGTCATGGCTAAGTCCTCTTCTTCGGTATCTTTGCGAGGCCACGCTTGATCTTCTCGGCCGCGGCGTCGATCTCCGCAGGAACTGGCAGAGTATCGGGGCTCCAGTCACCCATGCAATCGACCTCCCGATGGAGTGCTGCCATTTGCTCGGCCATGTGAGTCTCATGATCCTGGCCCTCGGGACGGGGGCCGATAGGCACCTTCCTAGTCTCCAAATCCTCGTCGCGAAGTATAGACGGGAGTGGTACTCTAGGGCTGTCTATCGCTGCTGGAAGCTGTGGTGCTGGCTGCTCCGCTGCAAACTTCTCGCGTTCCATTGCGAGCCTCTTCTCCTCGACCCGTTCCATGAGCTGGCCATATATGTACGAGTCCAGTGCTTTTTCGGGATACGAAAGTGCCCATGGCAGCAAGCCACTGCGGACTAAATCCTTCTGGACGATATCCCAAATATCGGCCAGAAGCGGATAACGTGTCCAACATTCGTTCATCTCAAGTATGCCGATTGGGACACCCGCGATGAACTTGTCCGCATTCTTCGTCAAGATGTCTTGTCGAAGGTTCGGGTCGTCGAGGCGTTCTAGGACTTCCTTGATAGCCTTCGAATCTCCCATATGTGGATGGCACGCCCTAATCAGGCCATCCAGCTCCATGAACTTGTCCGTCATCGACTTCGCCCTCATCCACCTATGATAGTGATCTAGGATTGTAGGGCGAACGCACTCTGATCGCGTCGGGTCTAGACTTGCTTGTGCATCGGCCACCTCGTCCAGTGCCTGGTCAGCAGTTCGCCCATCTACGACCACTTACGCGCCCTCCTCGTCAGAGATGGGTGGATTCTTGCGAATCGTTCTCAGTATCTCTTTTTTGAGGGCGGCACGTTGCATGAACCCGATGGCCTCCGCCTCCGCAACCTTCTTCGCCTCGGCATCGAGCCATTGGTCGTCCTCGAGAAGCTCTATCGCATGAGTCTTGTCTCCGCCTTCCCGAAGAGCCTCGGATAGTATCGTGTCAATCGCGGCTGCTTTCAGATCATCCTTGACCAAGAGTGTCCCAGACCGCAGTGCCTGCGACGGCAACGCAGAAGAGGCTTGATGGTCAGTCCGCTTCTGTGTGGTTCTACCGGTCTCAATGCCCTTCGAAGCTAGCGCGTGTCTAGCCGGTTCTTTTTTCCATCCTTCGGGCTTCTTCATGCAATCACCTGGTGGCGGGGCTGGGAGGGCGATGTCCCCATCCGTTTGCGATTATGGAGTCCTCCCATGGCCCCGTGGTGATCCCCTATTCGAGACATGTTTTGCGGAGGGCAATCCGAACATGCCTTTGAACACGGGATCATCGGGCTATGCAGGGACTCTGGAGGATAATTAGCCCACACACGGAATCATCAATGGGCCGAATGCCGAATGGGTCAGAAGACTCCAAGAACTTGGAGGACTTCAATCCAGTATCGGTACCATTTTCCAAGAGACGGTCTTGTCTCGCCAAGATTGACAGCGAGCTGTGGTATCTCCGTATTAGTCTGACGAAGAATAAGAACGGCCTCATAGAGGAGCCAGCAGTGTTCCTTAACCACTTTGTCGTCTTCAGGTTGAATTTGTAGAATTTCGTCAATAAGCCGAAGAGCGTTATTCATTACATGTCGTTCAAGCTCGCTCGGTCTATGCGTAGACTTGAACAACTCCGTCCTGTGCTCGGGCAGGGCGTAGTACACTTCGCGGCCCTTCCTCGTGAGAATTACGCGTTTCTTCGTCTTGAGAGAGGCCAGCTGCTTGTAGAAGGTGGATGGAGCACAGTCAATCTTAGCTCGAAGATCCCCAGTATGGATTGGTCCTCTTGATAGCGCGCGAAGGATAGTTCTTTGGAACTTGTTCGGAGTGAATTCTGAAAGCTCCGATTCTTCACTCTCCTCGGCATCATCATATCTGGATGTATCCATCATATAGACCTTGTAGAGTAATCCGCATTACATATTATATATCTATCGTTGGTGTGAATGACTAAGACATGAGACTGTTCAATTTGAACATGCCCGCTCCGCTGATGGAGGCGCTACGACAGGAAGCGGATAGAAAGGGCAACTCAATCGCCGCGGAAATACGAGAGCGGCTCGCAAGATCACTCGAAGAACGGAAACAATAACAGTATTGGAGGGAGCGGAGGGCAATACGTTGGAATTTATCTACAATGAGAATCCTTGTGTCGATGGAACTAGGGCCGTTCATGAGAAGACATGCGAATACATGATTTCTCTCGTTGTGAGGACTGATCCACGCACTCTGAACGACTGGCTGAAAGAAGGTCAGAAACATGCGCTCGAGGTCGTACGTATTGTCAACGGCGCTGGTTATGTTATTGTAAGGCAAGAGGAGCTCAACGCACTTCACGACAAGATTCTGCAGCAGCGGAATGAGCTTCTGCATCTCAGAGTCAGAATCGTCAACCAAGGAATTCTAATCGAAGACGGGGGGAGGCAATGAGCATCGAACCAGCCAAGGCCCGTCAGATCTGCGATGAAGTTATCGCCGAGATTCAGAAGCACGGCTTCGACATGGCGACTGGGAAATGGAATGGACAGGATGGCGGAAAGGCTCCGGATGAGTGGGTTAAATGGCTTGAGGTAGTCCAATCCAGAATGGACGAGGATTTGGCGTCAGCTGTTTGGACCCTCTTCACTGAAGAACGGACACGACAACAGCTGCCGCCAGACGCGGCAGCTGGAGATAAGACGGCGAAGCCAGCGGTCGAGACCTATGAATATGAATGGACGCCCACTGAAAACATTGTATGGCAGCCTGATGGAATCGTAATCCGTTACTACCCGAAGAAGGGTGATTGTCAAGACACGCCAATCATAGGCGGCCTAGTAAGACCACTTGCTCGGAGTCTAGTTGATGGCGAAGAGCTTGTTGAGTTTGTCTATGACGGGGGGTCGACTGCAACCACTTTGCCAGAGATGATCAAGCTGCTCAGAAACCGAGGGCAGATCTTCGATAGGCGCGCCGAATGGATTCTCTCCTTCCTCGTATCCAAGATGGCCACGACTCGCCGAGTAGTGCATGCGACATTCGGTGTCTATGATGATCTTGTTCCAGGCCAGCTCACATTGAACTACGATGTCCACCCGAGGAGTGCTGATCAGGTGCTCGTCTGCCAGCAAGTCTCCCCGAACTTCAAGTTCGCTCCTTGGAAACACCGCTACATGGACACGTACGAGTCCTTCAATGATTTGTTCCAGCCCTTCGAAGTGCGCCCCATAATCGGTGCTCAAATTATGGCAAATTTCAATGAGATAATGAGATCCGTCGGCTGGATGTGTCCGGACATTTATGACTGGTCATATCACAGCGATACGGGGAAGACCACAAAAGCCGACGCATATACAACCCTTCTTTACGGGACACTGGGGATCGATGGCGAAACCCTTGAAAGCGCCTATAGAATGGGATCCCTACGAGCTTCGATCTGTTCGGTTATCGGGATTCACGAAGTCGAGAACATTCACCAGAGAGTCTGGAGTGGAATGAAGAGCGCGCCAGAATCACCAATCGCGCTCCGCCGTGGGACGCGAGAGCAGGGAATGAATGTGTACGGCTCTCGTGCAACATTCAACTTCACGGCCAACCGTCTGATAATACGACGGCCAGATTCGTTGAAACGGCTAATTGTGGTTCATTCAAAAGATGATCTCGTTGCTCTCGAGAAGCGGTGGCGTCACAAGAGCAAGTTCGACGAGCTCATGGCCAATATGAAACCGATGGGATTCAGATTGCTCGAAGAGCTATTGACATTCAATCCTGTATTTCAATCACGTGAGAGTCTGATTCGAGAGGTCGCTAAGAACTCACTCATAATAAGGAAGATAGCCCGAGCCGATGAACACCCACTCATGTCCTCTCGCTGTGATTTGTGGGGACATAATCTGACTGGCAACCAAGCATGGGACTGGCTGTGCAAAATCTGTGAGACTCCCCATGTGGGTCTGTCCCCAGAGGAGTACTACAAGCAAGTCATCAAAGTCAACGATATCGCAACCTTCGAATCAGCGCAAGACCCAGTAGAAGTATTCCTGGAATGGTTTTCTGGATGGAGGAGCGAGCATACACGACCCAGACGATCATATGACAATTTCGGGTATGTTGACACCACGTATGTTCAGGGCAAGGATGAGCTCTTCGTTGAGGACACCCTGCCCGTCCCGTGTTACTACGTCGTCGAATACCTCATAGAGGAATACAACAAGAAGAATCAGGCCAACCAGTTCGGCTCGCTAAAAGCACTCACCCTCCAGGCAGCGGATTACGCAGGCGTTGATCCCGCGAGTGTGCTTGACAAAGATGGGTATGCGAAGGTGATCAAGATCGGTGGGGTGACTAGACGAGTAGCCTTTGTCCCTAAGGACCCTACACCGCACCGCAAGGTCACTCCGAACACGCCGAGCGAAGAGGACGACCATGACGATGACTTCGAGGAGGAAGAGTAGATGTTCGGCGGAGAGTGTGACACAGAGCGAGCAACCCCACACACTACTGTGCATTTCGATTACGGTGAATCAATTCACTGTTACCGTCCTGTAACCGATAGCCAAACGGTCGGAAGTTACAGGGTTACAGGGTTACAGCGATCTCTGCATCTTCGGGTGCACGTGTGTGCGCGCGTGTATGCGCGCGTCAAGGATATCACTGAAAATCCTGTTACTACTGTAACTAAGAGAGAAAGAGAGATACTGGATAGATGTTACAGTCAAGGTTACAGTCCAGTTACAGTAGGTTACAGTTCTCTTCTAAGCAAGAGCGCATTCGATAAGGGCAGAGTGGCCGGGGGTGGTGCGACTTGATCGCCTCTTCTATTTCTCGCGACGAACGGGAAATCCTCTTCTGTATCGCATATTCGTCCCGAACGGAGACCGTCCGGGAACGAGCTGCTATTGCCATCCTCGATAGGGGCACAGGCAATAGAAGTCTGAGCATCTCGAACACCTTGTATGATCGAGAAGCCCACCAGTTGATTAGGATATCCTTTCCGAACAGCAGGAGAGCGTTTGGCATGGGAACGCCCCTGTTGTTCGCAACTTCATTCACGCTACACGGATGGGCGTTCCTAACTCATGGGGGGTGTTGCGAACACGGCGTCGTTGCATATTCAGAAAGTTAGGAACAGCCACTATCTCGTGCGGCGTTGGCGAGACGATGCCGGTCACAACCGGTCGGAGACGATCTGCAGGTACGGCCGAGAGTCGCCAAGGTTCTTCGAGCCGACTATCACCTGCGGGGACGCGGCGGTGGAGGTCGGCAAGCTAGAGCAGGGGTCCGTTCACCTCGTCGTCACCTCGCCCCCCTACTACGGCCTGAAAGAGGGACAGTGGGAGCATTACGAGGACTACGTCCGCTTCCTTGACGACTTGTGGAAAGCCTGTTTTATCGCGCTTGATCACGGCTGCCGTCTCTGTGTGAACATAGGCGATCAGAACACCAGCGTTCAGGACTATGGCAGACACTTCGTGTTCCCTATCCACGCCAGCATCATCGAAGGGGCGCGAAAGGCCGGGTTCGACTACATGGGCTCCGTGATATGGAACAAGGCGAAAACCCTGCGTGCCAGCGGCGGAGGCGCGATGATCGGGTCTGGCGCACAGGGGCTTCCCAGGGAGTTCTTGGTAGCATATGACTACGAGTACATTCTCATCTTCAAGAAGCCTGGTCGTCCGAAGCGAACGCCATCAGACGCGGAGAAGCGCGCGTCTCGGATCCCACTGAGGGAGCGGAGACTGTGGTACGACGCGAGATGGTCGTTCCCCGGCGAAAGAAAGACTCTTCACCCAGCGCCTTTCCCAGAGGAGCTTCCGTATCGGTTAATCCGGATGTTCAGTTTCGTCGGGGACACGGTGCTCGACCCGTTCATGGGTTCGGGCACGACGTTGGTCGTTGCGAAGAATCTTAGCAGAAAGTCAATCGGCGTTGACTGCCAGCCAGCATGGTGTCAGGTATCGCGCGAACGAATCAGTGAGCGTACACCGGAGGCTACGTGAAACCCGTTGAAAGTGCCATCCGCCCTGACGAGGGACTTACATCGGCGAGTAGTTTTAAGAACCTACTCTCCGCTCACGAGCTCGGCGGCGTGGAGGGACAACATGTCGCTGGAGATGAGCAGGTTGGTAACCCGAGCACAACCCACTCGGGGCAACGGGGCAGCGCGAGGCATACAGGGCGGAAGCGGCACGCGAGGTCAATGGGACGCTTTCCGTTCTTGACATACCTCAACGAGTTCCACAAAAGCACCATGGCGTTCTACGCGCCCACGACGAGCAAGGACATGTATGGCAAGTTGCGGCAGGTGCACGAGGTCTTCCAAGAGTTGAAGGCCAGGGGATTGGTCAAGACGACGAACCCCCACGCCTTCGGGCAGCAGGAGATAGGCGCCTTCATGTCATGGATGTCAGGCCGTGACGGAATCAGGGCGCGTCCACTAGCGCCTAAGTCTCAGTCACTCTACCTCAAGTATCTGTCGGTGTTCTTGTCGCATGTCGGCAACGCGATCATCGCCCAGATGAAGTCGAAGCGCATGATCAGGATCCCCAACGAAGCGTCCGGGCCATTGACGTGCCCGACAGAGGAGCAGGTGGAGGAGATCGTGACGAAGCTCCAGGAGGCGGCCGCATCCGGTGGCATACACGAGCTGGGCGTGTTTGGTCATACACTGCTGTGCGCCTACGCCGGCACTCGTCTGAAAGAACCCAGACTCGCTGTGAAAGGCGATTTCAGTCAGACGTACTCAGAGCTGCTGGTCGTTCATCCGAAAGGCGAGGGAAGCTGGGGGGCACCGCGAAAGGCTCAAATCGTGCCACCTGGTCGACTCGCTATGCGGGACTTCCTCGCCCTACGTGATCGTGAACTCTCGCGGAGAGGTGTACGGGATAGCAAGGATGCGCCCTTGATCCCGTACTTCGACAGGCACGGGCTCATGACACCATGGCCAGAGCCACACTTGAACAAGGCCAAGTGCATGCTTGAGGAGAGGCTAGGGATCAGGTACGACTTCCGAATGCTGAGGCGTGCGTTCGGACAAAGCGCCCTAGATCGCGGTGCACGGCTCGATGCAGTGAGCGTGGCGCTCGGACATGCAAACTCTATAACCACCGAGCGCTATTACGCCCGATTGAAGACGAGGGATGCATTCGTGGAGCTCGAGCGGGTATGGAATGTACCACGCGCTGTAAGGAGTATAGCTAGTACATAAAAACCCCGAATTGAAAATTAGCCAGAGGTGAAAAAGACGTGGCTGTTGTCACGATGCAACAGGTTGAGAGCGCTCTGAAGAAGACTGTCGGAAGGAAGGGCATGTCCGACGGTGAGATCAAGACGCTTGCCGACTACGTTATGAGCTTCTTCGGATACACTGATGAAGTGATTGACAACAGGCTCACTTCCGAGGATAGGGATGTATTCTACATGCTAGAGGAGGAAGGCCTCCTGACGACCACGCAAGAGGAGGTCCTGCTCAAGAAGGGCAAGCTGTGGCGGATACACTACTGGATATTAAAGAAGGACCAGATCATAAGGCTCGCGAAGATGGACGAAGAAGGTGTCGTCGAAAAGGACGAAGCGGCCGGAGTCTACGATCAAGTCTCGGACGAGGAATGGGCAAGGCACAAGACTCCGGAGTCCGACAACACCTCTGGACACCCTCACGGGCACGATGAAACCCATTAATATCCGAACCATTATGGCCTGAGCGCGGGTTTCCCAGATGAACGGTTATTTGATTGCCCTGGTCGTTCTGTTGGCCTGGCTGGCTCTCGTCTACTTCTTGAAGCAGACGAAATGGCTCGAAAGGCACAGCATGAGCCTCATGGGCCCCTTCATAATGTGGAGGACACGAAGAGGCAAGGAACTCATAGATCGCATCGCCTTGAGGTCCAGATTCTGGAACGCGTATGGTCAGGCCTCACTCTGGATATGCGCGGGCTCGATGATTCTGATAATGACGCTCTTGCTCTGGGAAGCGACCATCGTTCCTCAAGTCAAGAAAGCCCCGTCTCCGGAGCTTATCCTCGGCATCCCGGGCATCAACCCCGTGATCCCTCTCGGATACGGAATTCTGGCATTGGTGATCGCGATAGTGGTTCATGAGATGAGCCACGGCGTCTTGACCCGGGTCGGCAAGATGAAGATCCAGTCTCTCGGGCTGCTCTTCCTCGTCTTCCCGATGGGAGCGTTCGTCGAGCCTGATGAGAAAGAGCTCCAGAACACAACACGAAGCCGAAGATCGAAGGTGTTTGCGGCGGGACCTGCAAGCAATATAGTCCTGTCGCTTGTCGTGTTGGCTCTCTTCTCCGGCGTGATGATGTCCTCCGTCGAACCGTCCCGTGATGGTTCATTGGCAGTCGGCGTGGTGGATGGATCACCAGCTCAGAGAGCAGGTGTCTCACCTACCAGCGTCATAGTCTCTGTCGGTGGTGTGCCGATCAAGAACTCGACAGATATGGACAACCGGATGACTCCAAGCCCCGGTTCTCCCGTGACTGTCGAGTACTATTTCAAGAACGAGCTGACAAGGATAAATGTGACTGACGGTGTTGTTGTTGCATACATAGCAAAGGACTTCGCGGCCGACAAGGCCGGTCTCGTGACTGGGATGGTTCTCCTCTCATTGAACGACTCGAACGTGAGCAACACGAAAGGTCTCTCGGAAATCATGGCGCTCACTCACGCAGGTCAGACGGTCAGCATTTCCGTTATGAGCTACAGCGGCTCTGCCGGGGCATTCCTGGTGAACTCGAGCGTCAGCCAAGCGACTCTCTCGGACAAATGGGCCTACTACGACAAGTACGATTCACGCAACAACAAAGAGGCATATCGGGGCGTGGGCTATCTTGGTGGAGGATTCCTCGATCTGGGCATCCAGAGCGAGAATGTGACCTACTACTCCGGGGTGCTATCGAATCCCTTCAAAGGGGACAAGAACATTGACGATTTCTCAAGGTCATGGCTGAGGCTGATTGCGCTTCCGTTCCTGGACCTTGCGCCGCTGAGATCGCCCGTCACGGACCTATACCATCCCGGAGGAGGACTCGCCTGGATGCCTGATTCTGTGTTCTGGCTGTTGACCAACTCATTCTACTGGATCTTCTGGCTGAACCTCATGGTGGGCCTGACGAACGTGCTTCCTGCAGTGCCCTTGGATGGTGGATACCTTTTCAGAGATGGGCTTGACTATCTCCTCGACAAGACTGGCAGAACATACACGAAGGACCAGAAGGACCGGTTGGTCGGGGGCATTACGATCGGCATCGCTCTCTTGGTGCTGAGCCTGATAGTCTGGCAGCTGGTTGGACCTGCATTCTGAGTCCCAATCACTTCCACTTGTCCGCGGGATAGGAAAGGGAATCCTTGGGATTCGTGGCTATGAAGATCACCAGGGCGATGATAGTGATAAGCGCCATGAAGAACCTGACCACAAAGCCAGGACTGCCGTATTGTGTCGGTACCATCCTGTCCACTACAGGGACGACAAGCACATAGACTGCAAAGTCGGCAATCAGAACTGCAAAGAAGAAGACAGCTTTGTTCAGTCTGGACCTTTCCATCGGGTTGAAATCAGTCCCTCACAGCATAAGTATTGTTCTGTCGTCTTTCCTCCCCTATGGGCTTTTCCGCATCCATGATGAACTACAGGGTAGCGCCGCATGAAATGCATTTCGATACGGTTGGACCATTGCGCGTCCCACAATACTTGCACCTGACCGTGACCAGCTGCGCCGGCTCACTGGTGTCCACTACGATCATCGCTGCACCGCACTTTCGGCAGTACCGCGAGCCCGAGGGGTTGCCCATACCGCACATGGGACAATCGATTCCCCCGAGCCTCTCTAGGGCAAGCCTTCTCTTGACATCAGTCAGGTCCGTATCGCACTGTCCACACAATTGGTCCGTCCTGGAATTCCTGCTTCTACATTTGGGACAGGTGACAACCGTGCCAAATGGCAGGTCCGCATAGCTTAATCCCGCTTTCGCATCGTCATCGACCCTAGAGCCGCAATCCATGCAATAAACCGAGTCATCCAGCAGCTCAGAGCCACATTTCCCGCACTTCGTCGTTTGCTCCCCGAAACGGGAAGAATTCTCCTTGGCAATAGTCTTTTCGTGTGTATTCCAGCGGATGAAAGTCTCCGTGCGTAACTGACTCAGTTCCGCCCTTCTTCCCCTATGGGCTTTTCCGAGGATCGACCGAAGATTGTCTCCCGCTCCGAATGTCAACCCCCTCCCCTGATTGACCGAAAGGAACGATTGGCTGGCTACGCACAGTATTTATTTATCCAGTCTGTTACCAATTCAGATGCAATGTTCTCGCCACAGAAAGATATGAGGGAGCTTGTACTCGAGATACTGAAGAAGGATCCGATGTCCATCAGCGGTCTGTGCAGAGAGCTGGTCGCAAGAGGAGTCAGGCTCCACAGACTTGAATTAACCGGCTATCTGAAAGCTCTCGCAGACATGAGTGTGCTAAAGGAGAAGGACATCAAGCCCTCCAAGGTGTTCTCACTTTCCGCGTCTAGGGACAGGAATTTGTACGAGCTGATCGGAGATAGCTGTTCATCGATCGCCAGGACGCCCGATGAGCGAGCCACTCTAGCAGCTTTCTGTCTACAGAGGCTCTTCAAACGGGCGGTGTTCGACGCTGAGGTTAGAAGATGCGGTGTGGAGGGCGTCGTCGAGGGCAGAAAGGCGACCTCTGAAGAGCGCTCCGAGGCGAAGTCAATCCTCTCACGCATGGGCTACAAGATTCCGAACAGCGACATACCGATCATCGTCGCGAAGGATCTCGAACGCGAGTTCATGCAGGTACTGGCGGATGTCATTGTCGAGAGGTTCAACGCGAGAGCCTACCTGAAGGAGACGACCCAACTGAAGCTCTGAGGGAGCAGGTATTTATTCATCGCACTCTGATGCGGTCACGATGAAGCTGGAGGAACTCGTAAGGGACATCAGGGCCTACAGAGGCGTGGTTAGAAAGGGCCCAATCAAGAATGTCGCCGCTAGACTCATCCCAATCCAGAGCGAGGACGTGCTGGCCGCGTATGGTGAGGATGCTGCGGTCATAAAATGCGGCCGCGACCTCCTTCTGATGGCTGCAGACGGGATACTTCAGGATCTGGTGAACAGGAACCCCTTCTGGGCAGGTTATTGCGCGGTGCTGGTGAATGTCAACGATATCGCCGCGATGGGCGGCAAGTCGATAGCGATGGTGAACGTTCTCGCTTGTTCTCACGACGAGGTCAGGGCAAAGATCGTCGAAGGAATGAGAGCCGCTTGTGACAAGTTCGGAGTGCCTATGGTGGGTGGGCATCTTCACCCAGACACGACCTACACCGCGGTCGATGTTGCCATCCTTGGAAAGACGGATAGATCCAGACTTGTCCTCAGCAGTGGCGCGGGCGAGAGTGATCCAATCATCTTCGCGATGGATCTCGACGGGCAGTTCACCGAAGGAGTTCCATATTCCTGGGACACCACGTCGAAGAAAAGCAAAGAGGTCGTTCGGAAACAGCTCCGAACGATGAACAGGATTGCCCCCTACCTCACAGCAGGGAAGGACATCAGCAACCCAGGGGCACTCGGCACGCTGGGCATGCTCCTGGAGGCTAGCGGAAAAGGCGGCATCGTTGACATCTCGAAGATACCAAAGCCGAAAGGCGTCGACCTCCTTCAATGGCTCACGGCCTATCAAGGCTGCGGGTTCGTGGTGACTTGCAGGGAGGCGCGCACAAAGATAGTAATCGACGAGTTCTCCAGATCGGACATCACAGCTGAAGTATGTGGAAGCGTATCGAAGGGCGGAGTTTTCGAGGTCGAGCTCGACGGCCAGAGACAAGTACTTTTCGACTTCGACAAGGACACTCTAGGGTGCTCGCCTCCGCAAAAGCTATGAACGCGTTTTCGCTATAGATGGTCGAGAGCGAGAAACACGGCAACACAGCGGTTGGCAACCAATCCCAGAGGGCGCCTAAACGCTGGGGTAGGTTGAGCTAGTAAAAGGGGACTGTCACGCTGCGGCCCCCACCGTGCTCGACTCTCTCTTTCTCTCATCCGTTCTGCAACTCTCATTCTCGCCTACATATAACTACGAGGCCGGAGAATACGGGAACGGGAGAATCGGGAAAGGAGAGGTGCTAGGCCACTGAGGTTGCCGGCCTCTCCTGCGTCGGCTACCCAGAAACCTTCTCGGCCCCGCTTCCCGGTTAGCGTTGAGAGTTCGCGGTAAGGCTGCTCCCGTCAGGGTCTGACCCGATCTCCGCAACCAAGGCAAGCGACCCCGCCCTCCGGCTGGATCACAGAGCCACCTTCAACCCAATCGGACAGAGCCTCACAGTTGGGATCTGGACCGGCGCCGGTTCGGTTACGACGTCCCCAGCTGTCACCCCCACTAACGACGGTTTTGGTGTACAAGGACACGCCGAACGTCCCGGTCAAGCCTAGCGTTGTTCTGATAGAGCGGCCACTATAAAAGAAGTGTGCATGCAGGCACTGCTCGGGCGACCGCAGCCACTCTATCCCAAATCGACAACCGTTAAATACCGCTGTGCCATTATGCTCGAAGAAGCATATCGGTGGAATCATGAAGCAGAGCCAGATGGTGATTATTGCGGTGGCGGTGGTGGCGATACTCGCGGTTTCGACCGCCGCGGTATTTGTGCTGATGAAAGAGGAGCCCAAGAAGCTCCGAATGGCCACAACGACGAGCACGCAGGATTCCGGACTCCTGGACTATATACTTCCGACCTTCGAAAGCAAGTACAACTGCAAGGTCGATGTCATTGCGGTTGGATCTGGACAGGCGTTGGAGATGGGTAAAAGAGGAGATGTGGATATACTGATGGTTCACTCCCCGGCTGCTGAGCAGACGTTCATTGCCGGCGGATATGGGACCAATAGAACGCAAATCATGTACAACTGGTTCGTGATCGTCGGCCCTGACAACGATCCCGCCGGCACAAGGAACGCGACCAGCGCGAAGGACGCTTTCCAGAGGATCTACGACAACGGGACCGCGGGTCACACGAAGTTCGTTTCCCGTGCAGATGGTTCAGGAACGTACACAAAGGAGCTCGGCATCTGGAGCTCAATCGGATACAACAACACAACGGTTGCCGCCTTCGACACCAGCTGGTACAAACAGGCGGGCCAAGGCATGGGAGCCGTGCTTGACATGTGCGAGGACCTAGACGCCTACACGCTGTCGGATGATGCGACGTACTACTCGCGTGTGGATGTAGCTCTCATCCCGCACCTGAACATCACGAAGCAAGGCGACTCCGCACTCAAGAACCAGTATAGCGTGATTCTTGTCAACTCGACCATGTGGCCCCACATAAACAAGACGCTTGCGAAGGACTTCTTGGACTGGATAAGCTCGAAAGCTGGTCAGGACGTGGTCAAGAGCTACGTCAAGTTTGGTCACCAGTTGTTCACTCCAAACGCTCCTGGCTACACTTCAACGACGGCGATCACAGGGATCGTTGACATGAGGTTGTTCGAGGCTGAGATTATGGGGACAGGCGAAGTGCCCGAGACCGTGCTCATGACAATGGACATGCGGGCGATCGCACCCCGAGGCGGGGCGATGGATGGCGCTTGAGATCAGCTACGATGTAGTCCAGGTAACTCTGCTGTCGCTATACGTGTCCGGCTGCGCAACGATCTTGGGCTCTGCCATAGGCATACCTCTCGGAGCGCTCATCGGGCTAAAGGAGTTCGGTGGGAAGGGTCTGCTGAAGACCATCACCTACACGATGTACGGCTTTCCGCCGGTGGTCGCAGGGCTGGCGATATACTATCTCTTCTCCAGAGCGGGGCCACTCGGCTCATTCGGCATACTCTTCACGCCGACCGCAATGATCCTCGCTGAGACCCTTCTGGTCATCCCGCTCGCCACGGGCATAACAATAACATCCGTCGCCGAAGTGGATCGATCCATCAAGGAGACGGTGAAATCGTTGGGGACGACCCCCCGCCAGTCGGTTCTGACCGTGATGAGGGAAGCATGGGTAGGGCTCGTCATGGCTGCAATGATAGGCTTCGGGCGGTGCATCGCAGAAGTGGGCGCAGCCTACATGGTCGGCGGCAACATCCAGGGCGAGACAAGGGTTCTGACAACCGCCATCATGCTCGAGACGAGGATGGGGCGATTCGACTATGCCCTGGGACTTGGACTAGTCCTCATTGCCGTTGCGATGGCCGTATTCCTCTTCCTCAGACTTCTTCAGGAGAAGGAGCTGCTATGAGCGACGCGGTAGTGCTCAAGGAGATTACCAAACGATACAAGGACGTGACAGCCCTGAATTCGGTCTCGCTGACGGCTGCGAATGGCGAGGTGTTCGGGCTGCTCGGGCCAAGTGGTTCTGGCAAGAGCACTCTACTGAGGATAGTCGATCTCCTAGAGGCGCCTGATTCTGGCGAGGTGGAGATAAACGGTGAGACTGTCCACACCGACTCGAAGGAGGCTTTCCAGACCAGGCGTAGCATAGGAATGATCCTACAGAAACCTATGGTGCTCAACCGGAGCGTCGAGAACAACCTTGCCTATGCACTGACGATTAGAGGCTGGAGTGAAGAAGAAACCCAGAAGAGGGTCGACCGGGAGCTGAAGCGTCTGGGCCTGGAGGGGAGAAGGAAGAAGAATGCACGTACCCTGTCAGGCGGGGAGATGCAGAGACTCTGCTTTGCCAGGTCCACGATATTCGATCCATCCTTGCTCCTTCTGGACGAATTCACGGCGAACCTCGACCCGGCCAACGTCGCGTTGTTGGAGGATATGATTCGGAAGTACGCATCCGAGAACAGCGAGAGGACAGTCATGGTCGTCACACACAACCTCTTCCAGGCCAAGCGCATGTGTGACCGAATAGCTCTGATGTGGGATGGGGAGATCGTCGAAGTCGCTGACAAGAAGAGATTCTTCGAAGCGCCTGAGGACAAAAGGACAGCGGCCTTCGTGAGCGGGGAACTCGTTTACTGACGATGGATTCGAGCACTCGCTGCTATTGCATAATTGCAGTAGAGATTATTCTTGTCACTTCAATGCAATCCAAATGGCCAATCTGATGGCAGAATTCTACACAACAGCCCATCACCATATGCAACCATTATATCTGCCAGTGGACCATCTGGAGCCCAGTACTTAGACAGACTTCGTTCGGGGGAAACTTGGGAATATCCTGGGTACGGCGAGGCGTGTTGGCAATGCCCTAGACTTTTTCCCGCGTACCGTTCTCGCTGCAGTCTTATGACAACGCACACTTGAGTGTCTTGTCCGCCACGAGTCGCATCACAGTCAGTATCCCCAGAGATCGAGCCTCACAAGGATCAATCCTGTTCCCACGAGTACTAGCACGAACCCTGCCAGGAAGACGAGTATCAATAAGTTGATTGCCAGAGCGAGGGAGATTCCGAACAGTCCAGGCTGGATGTATGCGCACCCTATCCAGGTCACGAAACCTAGAATCATCAGCCCAGCGCCTGCGAGTATCTTCTTCATTTCGGTTCTTCACCTAGATCGCTTGTGATCTTCTGCGCCGCTCACCATATTCGGTTTCACGGTCATTATCCCTACGACGGATGCCACTGGATTGGCGCTCCTTAAAGGGCCGAATCCAATCAGGCTTCCTTTCCTCCCCTATGGGCTTTTCCGAGAATCGTGGTGGACCCTGTGGGATTTGAACCCACGGCCTCTTCCTTGCGAAGGAAGCGATCTGCCACTGATCTAAGGGCCCTTGTGGAGTTGCTGAGACGGCGAGTGCTATTTCTAATTTTCCTCAGGCAACAATCTTGAGGATGTTGTCGACCGTCGCTCCTGCGCTTCCCAGGTAAGTCCTAGGATCCAGCGAAGTGTCTATCTCCTTCTCGGAGAGCCGCGACCTGACATCTTTGTTTCCCATCAGATAGGTCTTGAAATCCTCGCATTCCCTCTGAGAATCCAGGCTACACTTCCTGACCAACTCGTGCGCTTCCTGCCGCCCCATCCCTTTGCTCACAAGGGCCAGAAGTACCGACTCCGCCATGATGACGCTCCCCGCCTTCGTCAGGTTCTTCTCTATCTGGGCCGTGTTGACAACAAGGGTTGCGAACAGCTTGTCCATCTTCGCGAGCACATCGTCTATTAGTATGAACGAATGTGGGACGAAGAACCGTTCCGCTGATGAGTTGGTGAGGTCCCGTTCGTGCCACAGGATGGCGCTCTCGTATGCAGGAGTCATGAATCCCCTGACAATCCTAGCTAGCCCGCAGACGTTCTCTGCTGTGACGGGGTTCTTCTTGTGTGCCATCGTGGAGCTTCCCACCTGCACGCTCTCGTCGAAGTACTCTGAGACCTCGTCGATCTCTCCCCTCTGCAAGTTTCTTACCTCGGTCGCGAACTTCTCGACCGATGTGGCGATGTTGGCCAGAACGGACATCATCTCGACGTATCTGTCCCGAGCGACTATCTGAGTCGGGCCCTCTTCTACACCGAGCCCGAGCTGCTCCATCGCGAGCCTCTGGATCTCCAGGGCTTTCGGCCCGAAGCCCGCGCCGGTGCCAACGGCCCCGCTCATCTTCCCGACAAGGATACGCGGAGAGCACTCCCTGAGTCTGATCTGATGTCTCTTGACCTCCAAAGCATAGTTCGCAAGCTTGAGGCCAAGGGTGATAGGCAAGGCATATTGTCCGTGCGTCCTGCCGAGCATCACGGTGTCCCTGTGCTCTCTCGCCCTCTTCGCAAGGGTCTTCTTGAGTCTGTCGAGGTCTCCGTCAATGATCCTGATTGCGTCCTTGATCTGGAGCGCGGCGCCAGTGTCGAGAATGTCGTTCGAAGTCGCTCCTATGTGGACGAACTTGCCGCTCTCACCGCACTGCTCGCTGAGAGCCCTGATGATCGCCGTGATCTCGTGGTTGATCTTCTGGTCGATCTCGCGAACGTGATCGAGCTTCACATAGCGTGTTGAGGCGGTCTTCTTTATGATGTCAGCATGGTCCTGCTTGATGTTTCCGACCTTCGCCTGAGCCTGGGCCAGGGCAGCTTCCACGTCCAAGAGCTTCTGAAGCCTTGTCTCCTCGTCGAAGACGGCCTTCATTTCCGGACGTCCGTACCTGAAATCGAGCGGGCAGACTGGCATCTGGGCACTTCCGCTAGTAGATGCCTGTACGCCAATTAATCCTTTCGCGAGGGTTTCAGCTTCCTTATCAGGCGTGATAGCCTGACAATATGTGCCAGCCAGTAGGGAACGAGGGGTCAATCAGCAAGGATTGAAGGTTCGGCTCAAACCCCTTTCTTCTTTCTTATCGGCGTTCTAGCGTTCGGATTTCCTACGTAACTTGACAACTTGTCCTCCAAAGGCGGTTACCAGCCCGTCGGAGCTGATCTTCTCACCGCAATGGAAACAGTAGACCGCCTCTTCCGGGATATCGTGACTACATTTGGGACACTTCATCGCCATTCCCAGGCACGTATCGCCTTTCCTCCCCTATGGACTTTTTCGAGGCGCTAAGCCCTTTCCTTCTTTTTCCGGATTAGAGCCTCCTTCTTCTTCCGGGCAAGAGCCTCCTTCCTTTTCCGGAAAAGAGTCTCCTTCCTCTCCCGGACAAGAGACTCCTTCCTTCTCTGGACAAGAGACTCCTTCTTATTCCGGACATGAGCCTTGATGATCCAATAGACAGCGAAGCCGAATACGATTAATAAAAGGACGAAACCGGCCAAAGTAAGGAGCCCAATGTAAACTGCCATTCCTCTCTGCTAGGTATGGCCTTTCCTCCCCTATGGGCTTTTCCGAGGCGAGGCTCAAACCCCCCCCTCATTCTCTAGGATGGATTGCGCGGGTTCGTATAAGAGAGGAATCCCAGAATAGTAACCACAACGCCAACGAACAGAAGCGCGATTCTATCAATCCAGTCGATACCATCATAGTAGGAGAAATCGTACTTCCAGCCATAGTACATTGCGTAGGCGAATTGCCAAAGAAGCAAGAAACCTATCAGAACCAAGGCGCACGCGATTAGATTGGACGCGAACTTCCAATTTCTAGCAATCCGTTGTCCGCACTTCTCGCAGACCTCGGCCTGATCTGGATTTTCAGCCCCGCATTTCGTGCACTTCATCGTTCCTCTCCCCCGCTTTATGGTCTTTCCTCCCTTATGGGCTTTTCCGACTCCGCAAGGCTCGAGGTCATTCGAGCCATGCAGGGTCGTATTCCGACCGTCGATCCCCCGAAATTGACCGCTGACCGCGACCTAGCTGGCTGCGCATGGTAAGTTATCAGGCGTGATAACCTGAAGGTAATCAGCTTAAATGCGGCAGGGCCTCATTCCAGCTGAGCTCAATGACCCCCGAGCACAACACGAAGGACGTTTCACGCCTTCTGGCAGATGACTACTCCCAGAAGATCCTAGTCAGCACGTACACTTCCCCGATGTCCGCCCAGAGGCTGAGCAGAACCTGTCAGATACCGATAGCCGCATGCTACCGCAGGATCCACGAGCTCGAGGGCGCAGGATTGATCGGGGTCGACAGGGAGAAGGAAGTCTACAAGGGCCGGAAAGTCCGCCTCTATCGGTGCCGCCTTCGTTCGGCGACCATCAAGTTCTTGAACGGCAGATTCGTCCTCAGATACGAGACCGAGCCGGAGAACGGCAATTCCGCAGAGGCAGCCTCTGTCGACGCGACCGTTCCCGCACCTGCACAATAGCGAGATGCCGCGTCATCTTCTGTCCAATTCGTTGTTCACAAGGGTTATGCAGTGGTCGGCGTGATAGCTGCTCGGACCAAGTGAGAGCCTCTTCGGCTCATAGGTCATCAAGGAGTCCTCCTCTGTCTGAGTCAGGTCCTGGTCGTCGCCAAGCACGAAGGTGGCGTCCGGCGCAAGGATCGCAGTCCTGATGTCCTCCCCGTCCTCCCTGAGATAGTACATCTTTGACTCCTTCGATACATTGGAGAGCACATCCTCATAGCTGCGCTCGGAAACATAGATCCCAGGGGAGCACTTCCTCTCGCCCTCGCCCTTCTGGAGCAGGGCGTTCCTTATCAGCGCGGCCGTGCTGCGCTCGTCCGGGTTGAGGTACTTCACCTCTGAGCCGTCGATCCGAATGGTTTTGGGAGGGTTTGGCTCTCCCAGAAGCATCAGAACGATCTCAACGTCCCTCCTGATGCCGTGCGACAGGAAGAACGCGGAATTGACACACCTGAGGAGGATGTCGAGCCTTCCGGTCGAGCCGCAAAGGTCGTCGAGCTTGAAGTCGGCGGATGTTATCGCCCTGTGACCCATGACGATGTATCTTCTCATCGGATCACTCCTCCTGACCAAAGCCCGAACCCTTCATCTGCTTCATGAGCTGCCGGCGCATCTTCCTGTTGCCCATGAAGCCTTTCATGGCCTTCCTGGAGTTGTTGTACTGCTTTAGGAGTTCCCGGACGTCCCTGGGTGATGTGCCGCTGCCCCTAGCTATCCTCGATACTCTGGAGGATTTGATCTCCTTCGGGTTCTCGAGCTCGTAGTCGGTCATGGAGTCCATTATGACCCTCCACCTGGCGAGCCTTTCCTGGGTCTTCTCCATGTCCTGCTCCCCTATCTTGTCCCCGAGCCCTGGAATCATCGCGGCGAGCTTCTTGAGGGGTCCCATGCCCTGGAGCATCTCCATCTGCTCGTACATCTCCTTGAGGGTGAACTTGCCGGACATCATCTTCTTGGTCAGTTCCTCGGCCTTCTCCTCGTCCATGACCTCGGACGCTGACTCGATCAGAGACTTGATGTCGCCCATTCCCAGAAGCCTGCTTATGAACCGGTCGGGGTCGAATTTCTCGAGGTCCTCGAGGTGTTCTCCTACACCAATGTACGAAATTGGCGCCCCGGTCTCGGCAATGGCGCTCAGGGCGCCACCGCCCTTGGCGGTGCCGTCGAGCTTGGTCAATATGACCCCGGTCAGACCGACCGCGTCGTGGAATGCCTTTGCCTGGGGTCCGGCCTGCTGTCCGGTCTGGGCGTCCAGGACAAGAAGCTTGCTCTCGGCATCGACCGTCTTCGCGACGTCCTTGATCTCCTGGATAAGGTCTCTCTCGAGTGAGTGCCTGCCTGACGTGTCGAATATCAGGACATCGTAGCCCTCGAACTCCTTCATTGCCCGCTTGGCTATCTTGACTGCGCTCTTCTCCTTGGGGTCCCCGAAGACGGGGACGTTGATCTTCTTCCCGATCTGCGACAATTGGTCGTATGCTGCCGGTCTATGTACATCAGCGGCCACCAGTGCGACCTTCATGCCTCGCTTGTGGAGGTCCTTGGCGAGCTTGCCCGAGGTCGTCGTCTTTCCCTGGCCATATAAACCGACCATCAGGATTCGCTGTGGCTTAGCTGGTATCTCCTTGGGCTTGCCAACGATCTTGACGAGCTCCTCGTAGACGATCCTTATGACATGTTCCCGGGAGCTCATCCCCGCCGGGGGCTTCTCCGTCAGAGCGCGCTCCTCGAGCTCCTTGGTCATCTGAAGGACGAGCTTCACGTTGACATCGGCCTGCAGAAGCGCTCGTTGGATGTCCTTCACGACTTCTTTGACGAGCTTCTGATCGACATGGGACGCGTTGGCTAGTTTCTTAATCGCGTTTCTCAGGGACTGGCCAAGGCCTTCCAACACCATGTTCTTCGCTCTCCCGGCTAAGCAGGCGGTTCGGATAAATAGGTTGTGCAAACGCACTGATTGTTACAAAAAAAGGGAAGGGAAGGGCTAGCCTTGTCAGAAGGGATGGGATGCACTCTAACAACTAGCCCAAAATTTCCCGGGTGATATATTGATTGTGCACTATATGAATTTTTCGAATTGCGGCTTAAATATACTAGCTGACTACAAAAGGGGGGAACGGCACCCGTCCAGCCTGCGATTGGAGTCGGTGTCGGACGATACTGGCGCACCCCGGCGTTTCCGGTGCTGCCTGTGCAGGTCACATGTACCCCGACTTCTGCAGGACCATTATGTCCTCGGTGCTCAGTTTCTCCCCGCTCCGGAACTTCTCGAAGATCTCATCGGCCTCCTTCTTCGCCGATGTGTCGTCCTTCTCCTTGCGGGCCTTGCGACCTTTGTCCCTGATGCCGGCGATGATCTTGTCGAAGTCGTGCACCTGCCTTATGTGCTCGATGTGTTCCCGATGCTCCTCGTCGGCCGCCAACTTGGTCTCGATGAACTTCTCCTGAGCCGAGTCTGCCTCTTTCCTTAGCTTGTCGGCCTCCTCGTAGAGTCTGAGCATCGCGTCATGCTCTATCTGAGCCTTCTCGGCGGACTCCGAGACCTTCCTGTGGAAGTTCTCGGCGTTGTCCTTGGCGTCCCTGGCCTCCTTCTCAGCCGTCTTGACCTCGGAGAACTGCTCGATCTCCCTCTCCATTTCCTTGATCTTCGCGTCCAGCTGCGACATCTCCTTCATGAGCGCCTTCTCCTTGTCTGCGCTCAGCACGGATGTCATGTGCCTTTTCTCCAAAGCGCGCAGCTCGGCCTTGAACTTCCTAATCGAGAGGCCGCTCTTAGGCATCTTCTCGCGCCTCAGGTTGATCGCCTTGTCGCTCAGGTCGTTGAACTTCCTGTTCCACTCGTCCCTCAGGGCCTTTGCCTCCCTGACCTCGGAGTTGAGCTTGTCCCTGCTCTCCCGCTTGGTATTCGCCTCGTCGATGAGCTTCCTAACCTGAGAATTGAGATCGTCCCGCCTTTCGGCCCAATCCTTGGTCTTGTCGTTGAGCTCGTCCCTGAGCCTTTTGTGCTTCTCGGCATCGGCATTGTGCCGTGCTCGCTTATCTTCAAGCTCGCCAATCAGCTCAGCCATAGCACATCAACGCCCTCAGAACACGTGAAGTCTGGACGCGGAAAGGACAATACTAGGTCCGCTTTATATGTCTTTCGATGCTGGCGAGACCCGGGTGAAGCGTTTTGCGAAGCGCCTTCAGACTCAGATACTTAGCCGTTATCCGAGTTAATAATCTCAACAACCTACTTATATGCGCCAAATGCCATCGACTACTAGTTTCGAGCGGTGTGGTTGTTGAACGAGAAGGATCTGGAATTGGTGCACGCTGTCAGTTCCGTCCTAACTGGCGAGGAAGGTTCGTCCATCTACCTGGTCCACG
>JBGQAM010000034.1:0-17245 GCA_041494275.1 Thermoplasmata archaeon
CTATCTTGTACTTTCTGAAATACCTTGCCACGTTGCGGACATCCCTTTCGAGCCACTCCTCTGCATACGGGTGCGCCAGCATGACGGCCTGGCCTACATCGATTATCACGGGCTCTTGATTGAGCATAAGCACGTTGAACTCGCTGATATCGCTGTGGACGAGCTTCGCCTTCTGATAGGCGAGCTTGATGTAGTCCAGTATCTTCCTCGAGACGGCCTCGGGATCGTCCAGTGGGACATCCCTGAGCTCGCGGGCTGGCTCGACCTCGTCCCCGATGTACTCCATCACGATTATGTTCTGGTGGCGAGCGACGGGTTTGGGAACCCTCACGCCCGCATGGTACAATAGCTCCAGGTTCCAGTACTCCTTGTGCGCCCACGACAGAATGAGCTTCCTCTTGTTGTTCTGGACGCCGCCGAACCTGGGGTCGCCGTGGACGTACTTGGCCATGTCTCTGAATGTGGATGTGGAAGTGCGATAGATCTTGACGGCAAGGAATTCGCCCTTTGTGTTCGTCGCCCTGAAGACATTCCCTTCCTTGCCAGTTGAGATAGGGAAATCCAGACGATCGATAGTGCCGTCAGTGAACAGCTTATAGATCCGCATCAGATTCTGCTGGTCGAAGACCTCGTCGTAGGACTTCCTCTCCTTGGAGTCCTTCCTGCGGACACGCCATTTGTCAATCTCCCTCTCAAAAGAATGATAATCATCAGCTCGAGGCAAAGAACACACCAGCCGTCAGAAGACATCTATGGACTTGGGGATCATCTTCTTCCTGCTGAGATACATCGCCTGGGTCTTCGTGTACCTGTACTGGATGTTCGCCTTCTCGTCCTGGAAGTCCCAAGGCTGCACGATCACGAGGTCGCCTTCTCGGATCCACATGCGCTTCTTGATCTTGCCTGGGATGCGCCCCATGCGATACTTGCCGTCCGCGCACATTATCTTGATCCTCGAAGCGCCCAGGAGCTGGTCCGCTATCCCGAACATCTCGCCTTCCTTCTTGTGTGGAAGACGCACTCTGACGAACTCGGGCATACCGTCGGCGCCTATCTGAGGTTCCTCTTCTCTCGGTCTAAATGGCAAGTAGTTCTCCCGTGCGCTGGCAAGTATTATGTTCGGTCTACTTAAGTGTAGTGGGGAGGGAAACGACGAGCCAGACGTCCTCGTAATCACTAGCGCTTTATCGAGAGGCGCGTTCATTTGTGTCTAGAATCAGACAACACAACTCTGAGCTTGTTGTGAACATGTCATTACGGTGATATACGCAGACCAGATTCGAAAAGCCGGAGGCAGCAGACCATGGAAGGAGCTGCTCAGGCAAACGGAAAGGACAAGATACTCCTCGCGTACTCAGGCGGCTTGGACACGTCAGTGGCTATCCACTGGCTGAAAGAGAAGTACGGCTGCGATATCATAGCCGTGACCATAGACGTTGGTCAATCAGACGACCTCAAGGACGCGATGAGGAGGGCAAAGAGCATCGGCGCCTCGAGAGCATGGGTTGTTGACGCAAAGAAAGAATTCGTCGAGAACTTCGTCCTCCCCGCGCTAAAGGCCAACGCATTGTACGAGGGCAACTATCCTCTGAGTACTGCAATAGCCAGACCTCTGATGGTGAGAAAACTGGTTGAGATGGCCAAGAGGCTGGACGCGACTTCGATTGCTCATGGCTGCACCGGCAAGGGGAACGACCAGGTCAGGTTCGAAGTGTCGATCATGGCCCTCGCACCGGAAATGGATATCATCGCACCTACTAGGGACTGGGAAATGTCCAGGGAGGAGGAGATTGCATACGCCAAGCAACACAATATTCCGGTTCCAGCTACAGTCGACGCTCCATACAGCATCGACGAAAGCATCTGGGGCAGAGCAGTTGAGTGCGGTGTCCTCGAAGATCCGTGGGCCGAACCACCAGAGGACATATTCCAATGGACTAAAGGGATGGACGGGTCGCCAGACTTCCCTGAATATGTCGAGATCGGGTTCGTCCAGGGAAAACCAGTGACTTTGAACGGCGCCCAGCTAGATCTGCTCGCGCTCATAACCAAGTTGAACGAAATAGCAGGCAACAACGGTGTAGGAAGGATTGATCACATCGAGAATCGTCTTGTCGGCATCAAATCCAGGGAAGTCTACGAAGCACCTGCGGCAATCGCGCTGATCAAGGCGCATCAGGACCTCGAGAGCCTTGTGATGACAAAGGACCTGCTGCACTACAAGAAGATCGTTGAGCAACACTATTCTGATCTCGTCTACAACGGCCTGTGGTTCTCACCGCTGAGAGAGGCGCTGGATGCCTTCGTCGACAGGACCCAGGAATTCGTGACTGGCACCGTCAGGTTGAAAATGTTCAAAGGAAGCTCCGTCGTAGTCGGCAGAGAATCGCCGTTCTCGCTCTACAACGCGTCGCTCTCGACCTACGCGAAGGACGATGAGTTCGATCACTCCGCCGCGAAGGGGTTCATCTATGTGTGGGGGCTGCCACTCAAAGTCGGAAGCATGGTCAAGGCCAAGAGGGAGGGCAATGGCGCAACGAACGAAGCCGCTGTCGGCGAAGAGTCGGCCTCAACCTGCAAATGATGAGTTCCTTGATTTCACAGCCTCGGTCTCGTTCGACCATCGCCTATGGAAGCATGACATAGCTGGGAGCATAGCGCATGCGCATACCCTCGCGCATGCGGGAGTGGTAACGCGGACAGAACTCCGTGAATTGGTCAAAGGGCTGAAGGAAGTGGCCGTGGGAATTGGATCTGGTGCTATCAGCCTCGACCCAAGGTATGAAGACGTTCACATGAACATCGAGAAACAACTCATCGATATCACAGGAGATACAGGAGCCAAGCTTCACACCGGACGGAGCCGAAACGACCAGGTCGCCCTTGATATGAGATTGGTGGTGAGAGAGGAGATCCTTACCGCCGTATCTTCCGTCCTCGGTCTGGAAGAGGTTCTTCTGCGCCGGGCAAAGGGCGAATCGATGACTGTCATGCCGGGGTACACGCATGTCCAGCACGCCCAGCCAGTGTTGCTCTCACATCATCTTCTGGCCCATTTCTGGAGACTTCAGAGAGATATCTCGCGCCTCATAGCAAGCTACGAGAGGGCGAACGTCTCTCCGCTCGGTTCCGGAGCATTGGCGGGAACCTGGTCGAGATTTGACAGATCCATCGCTGCCGACATGCTCGGGATGAATGGCACCACGGAAAACTCTCTAGATGCAGTCTCAGACCGGGATTTCGTCGCGGAATTCGTCTTTGCGCTCTCACTCCTTATGATCCACCTCTCCTCGCTCAGCGAGGAGTTGGTCCTCTGGTCATCCCGGGAATTCGGCTTCATGAAGTTACCCTCACGTCTCTCCGGGGGCTCGAGTATGATGCCTCAGAAACGCAACCCTGACATAGCTGAGCTCGTTCGTGGAAAATCCGGCAGGGCAATCGGAGATCTGGTCGCGATCCTCGCCCTGCTGAAATCTCTTCCCCTCGCGTACAACCGCGACCTGCAAGAAGACAAGGAGAACCTATTCGACGCGTTTGACACCGCAGAGGCATCCCTCCAAGCCCTCACAACCTTTCTTGCAGAAGCTGAATTCGATAGGGCGAGGATGAGGAAGGCGACCGAGGTCGGGTTGATGTCCGCGACAGACCTCGCCGACCTCCTCACTACAGGCGGCATCCCTTTCAGGAACGCTCACAGTATCGTGAAGGAACTGGTTGTCAAGGCCGATGGCGATGACCGGGCATTCAAGGAGCTAGCCAAGGAGGTGCTCATAAGATTCTCGAAAGACATCAAGATCTCTGACACGGCCTTCCTGGACGTCAACCGAGCAGTCGACAGGAGGGGAAGTGAGGGAGGCACCTCGAAGAAGGCAGTAAAGAACCAGATATTGAAAGCAGAGGCTGCACTCGTGCGCTCGAGGCAATCGGCAGAGAAGATGAGGGGGCAAATCTCGAAGGCTGACAGACTTCTTAGGTGAGAATCAACCGGAGTCCGACGGTAATATCTTGTCCTCTATGCAGGCGGAGAGGATGTCGAACGCGCGCATCATGTCATCCCGGCTGACGATGAAAATTGTGTCCGTATAGCAGCTGACGGCCTCGAGCAGGTTGATGCCCTGCTCTGATAGCATTCCCATGATGAACGCGAAGGCGCCCGGAGTCTCCTCTATGACCGGAGGGCTCTTCAGAGTGATCTCCCCCAGATTCTCCTTGACACTGATGATGTATTCCCTGCCTATCGCTTTGGTGATGATAGGAATATGCTTGTCCTCCGAAATCACGGTTATGCCGTTCGTGCTCTGCAAGACCTGCATCGTGCTCTTCTCCGCGAGTATCTTCTTCACGACATCTTCCAGGTTCTTCAACACGATCCATTCATTCTTGGCAACGACAATGCAGATGCGCGTCTTGAGCTCAAGCCTGCTTGATTCGAAGACTTTGAGGATATCACCCTCGTAATTGGTCTTCGCGAGCTTCATCGCGTATCTGCGGCTGGCGGCGAGAACGGCCTCTTCGTTCTTGACGCCGAGCTCCTTCATGATCAATCGCGAAAGCGACGAGTAGTTGATCAGGTCCTTGCTGATGCAGTCCCGTATGCTGGGGTGTCTGTCGATATACTTCCTGGTTAGCTCGGCTGCGCTTGGCTTCTCTCTCGGCCTGTCCATGCACGGGCGGAATCCACAGGATTCGCTTTAAGCTTTGTCCAAGCTGGATACCTCCTGGGGAAAACGACTCCATCCGAGAAGCATTAAATATGGACAGTTCATAGGGCCGAAAAGCCATACTACCATGTGCATGCTCCCGTAGTGTAGTCCGGTTAATCATTCCAGCCTTTCGAGCTGGATACCCGGGTTCAAATCCCGGCGGGAGCACATCGCCACTTCTCACAGCAACATTCCGTATATCACAACGCATTGCGTCGGCCATGAAGAGCGGCGCCCACGCGAAGGCGGGGAAGAAGAAGTCAATCGATACCAACCTGTTGGGGCCCTGCGGGTTCTACTGCGGCTACTGCCTTGCCTACAAGAACCGTGTATGTCTTGGATGCAGGTACCAAGCCGAAAGAAGCGAAACGTCCGGCGTAGTGGAGGAATTCTGCGACACTCTCGCTTGTGCAACGAAGAGGGGATTCGCTGTCTGTGCAAAATGCGAAGACCATCCGTGTGAAAAGTACAACCCAGAGAGCAGCATCTTCTCGGATACATACATCAAATACTTGCGGGACGAGGCAAGAACGCCAAAGAGGCGCTAGAGCACCTGGCTCATCTCGCGCTCAATCAGCGAGAAGTCCTTTGGATCCATCGTACCTTCGTCGACAGGGATGAACAGAAAGCCTTTGTCGAGCACCACCTGCTCGTTTATCAGCTGTATGAACCTGAGGACACTCTTGAAATCATTCTGCGTCGTGAGATACTCAAGCCCTTCGATTATCACGGCACCGCTCTCGCCCTTGGCCAGAAACTCCCTGATCGCGGAAGCCAAGTGCGCCAAGTTGTTGGGAGACACGTATTCGACGCCGCTCGTTTCTGGAGACGACTGGGCCGTCTCGGTCTTCGAAAGCCATAGCGACTCGGCCTGGAATCCATACTTCTTCTTCAATTGGTCTGGATGAGTCCTCGAAATGCACAGTCCCCTAGCCCCCTGTGCCAGCAGATTCGTGAAGAGTGCGAAGCTCCTCTCAGGCCTGTCCTCCTTGATGACGTAACTCCATCCAGGCAGGAGTTGCACAGTCTGAGGGACCTGCGGAACACCTGGGACGGTCTCCGGGACAGAGAGCTTCTTGCCCAAAGCGCGCTCGATTTCGTCGATCTTCTGCTGCACCCTCTGAAAGATCATCGAACGCTTGGTCTTCGCCATTATCTGCAACTCTCGGGAAGTGTACCCCTTCTGGGAGAGCTTGATGATCTCTTCCCAAGCATCCTGAAGGCCCTCTTGGAATCCCTTGATGAAGCCTCTGGCGGAGTCCTCTTCGCTAGTCATTCTCCCATCCGCAACTCGCAACCTTCCTTATGGGATGGCCAGACTAATAATCTTTTGCGGGTGCAAATGGTCCAGAGAGCCGAGGGTAAGCTCGCAAAAACTATTACCATGCCCCAATATTCGAGGGCGATTGCGACATGCCAAAGAAGAAAGGACTGCCCAGACTCAGAGTCAAGGCTAGGATTGCCTCCAAGGTCATGGAGAAAGACCTGCTCGCGAAAGCAAAGATGCTCATGGACGACCCCCAGATCATCCTGCCCGAATGTGCGGAGGAATGTGGATCCTGCCCGTTCAGGAAGACCAGATCGCGCATGGAGAAGATATCTAGGTTCAAAGACAACCCTGACAAACTCGCGAAACTAGCCAAGGGCGGAGACAAGCTCGCGCGGGCGTACGCGGCCACCATAGCGCTCGCGCATGAGAACAAGACCCCCTATCTCGCAACTGCAACTTACCCTGCAGGAACTATCACATATGCGCTTAGAGGGAAGACCCCGCGCGAGAAGCTGATCGGCGTTCAGAACTTCGATTCTCCGAAGTGGCGAGTGCTAAGCGTTCTTGACCTTGTCAACAAAAAGGGCCTTCACTTCTACTCCTACGGAGACGATTTCGTTTGCACCGGAAGATTCTCGAGACCTCCCCAGGAATACGTGAAGCTCGCGGCGGAGTCCATCGGAGCCGGCAAATTGGAGGGAGATACCTACGTATGTCCTCATAGTCCAGCCTCGACAGACCACATGGAGTTCGATTGGGTCAGTGCCGGAAGAAAGATCCTCATATGCGACCAGTGCACTGCAAGAATCAAGAACACTCTGTCAAAACTAGCAGAGGGCTTGGCTGTTCCCAACGTTCTCAGCGAGTTCGAGATATCCATCGTCAGGCCGCTGGAGACCGTTTCAGGAAATGGTGATTGTGGCGGCTTGCTCAACAAGCCAATCAACAAGGAACTGCTGGACAAGTACTCCGCTGGACAGATGAGCAACAAGGAACTGATCGAGCAGCATATGGAGACGGTCCACGAGTCGCTTGCGGACATGAAGAAGAAAGTCTACGTCAAAGGAGACAGATGCTACGGCGATGATGTGAGCGCCTTCGTGAATGAGATGTCGTCTGACGAAGTGGAGAAGAACGCGATTGCCGGAGTCCTGGCCAGAGTTGAACATCCCGTCGTCGTGGACTCAGGCGATTCCGTCAACAGACTCCTTTCGGAATACTGGCCGCTCTACGGGAAGGATGCACTCAAGGCAGTCGTATCCGAGGATCTTGCCGAGAGGTTCTACAAGGACGACGAAGAATCGAAGAGGTCCCCTCTCAAGGTCATCCGAGAGGCTCTAAGGATTGCTGGACATGATGCAGTCGTGTCCCAGATCCCGAAATACTCCACGATGTCCATCTATGGGATCTTCGCGGACAAGGTCGCAAGGGCGTTCAAGACAGGCGGCCAACAGTCAGCAATTGCATTCCTGGACGCGGAGAAATCAAATGACCATCGAATACGCTCCATGACGCACGCTTTCTACCTTGCCTTAGGAGTCACCAGCAAGTCGTGGAAGTTCACTGAGGAGGAGAGAGAATACGGCAAACATCTCCAGTCGTTCGCCAAGGAGCTGCTGGAAAGCTCGGAGACTGATGATCATCACGACGCGTTCACTGCGTTCCTGCGAGAGGCCGGGAGTCCAGAGGATGTCAAGCGGGTTTGAGGATCTTCGCATCCACGACCACGTGTGTAACCCCCGGCGCGTAGGACTTGATCTCCTTCATCCTGACGATCTCCATCCTGCCACCCTTGACGCTCTTTCGGATCCGGTCCAATGGTCGATCTGGGAGAAGCTCGTTCGGACAGGTTTCGTGGTAATGGATGATCCCTCCGCTCTTCAGCAGACGGACCGCAGCAGGAAGATGCTCGTGCGTTGTCTTGACATAGCCCATGATGATTCTGTCGGCGATGCCTTCTCCGGCCAAATCCCTGTTATCACCGAGCACGGGTCTGACGATCCTTGACACCTGGTTCAGGGCTGTGTTCTCCTCAAGGTATCGGAAGGCGACAGGGTTGAGCTCGCAAGCAATGATCTTCGATGGCCTCTGGTAGACGGCTAGAGGAATAGAGAAGTAGCCTATGCCAGCGAACATGTCCACGATGGTCTCCCCGTCGCACTTCAGGTCGGCCATCCTGAGACGTTCCTCAATATTCCCGGAAGAGAACATGATTTTCGCGGCGTCGAACTTGTATCTTATTCCGTTCTCGAGATGCGTCGCCACGGTATCTCTCCCGAGGAGAGTCCTGATGACGGGCTCCCTGTATTCTCCTTTGATCCCGCCCACATCTCGCAGAACAGCTTTCAGATTGAGCGCCAAAGCATATGCTTCTGCAATCTCGCACTCATATTCATCTAATCTCGAATCCAAACGGAGCACGGCGACATCACCGAAGAGCTCCCATTTGCTAGGAAGAAGGTGCTTGAGTTCTTCGGGAACGCAGGCGACCTTCCGGATGGCGTCGATGGGATCTTCCCTGTGCTTCCTCTCAGGGAAGGGCCTCTCGACCAGTTCGGCATTGTGTTTCTTCAGCAGGTTCTCATCCGGCTCCGATTTCACAGGGATGACGACGTAGTCATTCTCATCGATGATCGCATGGGTCTTGTCCAGGAACCTCCCTGAGGTAATGACCTTGCGAAGCGCCTCGGCGTCGGACCTGGCTACTTTCACACCAAGCACGATTCGTGGCATTGTCCACAGTGACTATAAACACTTCCTGAGCAGGAAGCATCGGACCACCGAAAGTGATATAGTCGGTATTGGACTTCGGAGCACCGATGAAGTATACCCTGGCAACGGTGTCAATTATCCTTTCGCTGGTGCTCCTATCATCGTATCCTGCCGCTGCGGACATTCCAAATCCAGGGACGCCGAGATATGCGAACAACTTCTTCAACGATTTTCAGACTCCGACTGTTGCACCAGGTCAGACGGTCAATTTCTCCTTCAACCTCACGAACCCGTACGACAGCTCAAGTGCCGGCACGCAGAATGTGACACTCGTCAACGTGACACTTGTCATCGGAATATACATGTATGCGACGCAGGAGAAAGCAGAAGCTGTGATGGGTTCGTTTCCACATCCCCCCCTGATTCATGGAACCACTACCGAATGGAAAGAGAACATACCTGATATCTGGCCAGGCAATACAACGAGGATCGAACTCCCCATATTCACATTCAAGAAGACCCCTCACGGATCATACTTCTCGCAGAGCACGTATTTCGTCAGGTTCAGCCTCACGTTCAATTTCCCAGATAACTCGACCGACGTTGTCCTCAAATCAAGGGGATGCTTCACAGAGAACGAATGGAACACAATCGTTTCGTTCGAGGGAAACCAGAGCATCGTGAACACGACCTATCTGAATTCCCTAGGCGTGGATGGAATCCTGCCAGACTCCTCGTTCGGAATCAAGATCCCGATTCCTCGCTGGCCTCTTGGTGTGATTGTCGCTGGATGCGTCGGGCTATCGTTCATGGCGCTCTACTATTTCGTCCTAGACAACCCTGGGAAGTATCCCAGGCTAGAGAAACGATTCTATTATCTGCGGGGAAAACTGCGCGAGACGTGGGGCAAGCTTGAGTACAGTAGACGAAAGCGATGATGGATAGTCGATATCCCCTCTCTGCTCCAGCAGCCTTCGAACGCCTGGCTCGGAGAATATCCGAAGCGCTTTGTCAATCTTCTTGTCCGTCAATGCAAGGAAAACCTTCCTAATCCTGAATGCCCGGGAGAGTTCCTTCCCGAACTCCTCCTTCCAGAGCCGGTCGTAGGACCCTAGGCTAGATGTCCTGTGGGATTCGAAGTACTCGGAGACCGATTCAGCGCACAGCTCGGCTCCTCGGACTCCCGTGTAGACGCCTCCGCCAGACAGGGGTTTTGCGTGACAGGCAGCATCACCTACGAGCAGGATGCGGCCTGAGACCGCAGACCTTCCCGGACCGATGGGGATCTTCCCTGAAGTCGTCGAAACCCGCATAGCATGCTTGAACTGCGGTCTGGTCAAGAGCTTCTTCAGGTAAACCGCCGGGAGATCCGCAGCATCCCAAGTGCACAGGCCGACTCGCACGAGGTCGCCCGCGGGAATCGCCCATGCGAAGAAGCCAGGAGCCACATCCCTGCCTAGGAACAGCTCGACGAACTCCGGGTCGATGTCGACCCCCTTGAGGTCCACTTGGATACCAGTCAACATATGCTTTGGAGCGGCAAGATGCGAGGACTTTCGGCAGATGGATTTGTAGCCATCTGCTCCAATAACTGCTCTGGAGATGATCTCTTCGGAGTGATGTTCGGTCCTGACATCGGCATGCACCTCAGAGCCAGTGTCACGGATGTTACGAGCGCTGCTGCCAAGCATCGGGACAGCTCCAGCGTCGACTGCCTTGTGGAACATCACCCTGTCAAAATGAGCCCTGTCGAGTACGTAGGCTCGAATGTTCCTCGCCTCGAGCGTGAGCGTGAAACCCAGCGGAGAGTGCAACTTCGCGCCCCTGACCTCCCCGAGCACGCTCTCGCGGGCGAACATTGGCACTCCCCTCTGCGTGACCAGGCCAGCACACTGGAGCGGTTCACCCGGAGTTCTATGCTCTTCGAGAATGGTGACATCGTGATCCCTCGCCAACAGTCTGGCGGCTGTCGAACCCGCGGGTCCGCCTCCGACAACGAGCACATCCGTCCGCACGACCGTCGGAGAGCGTTTGGGCATATTTCAGCCTTGTCAGGAGAGCCCCTCTCACAATCTCACAACTGTCTGGCGAATAGGCTATATCCAACCAGTGCCTAGCTCAGCACCGTGAATCCAAATACGTCGTTTGAAGCGCGATTGGAGTCAGCCAAGGATCTGACGGACATATTCGAAGTAGTGAAATTGGCCGTGAGGAAGAGCACTGGAAAGGAGAGATCGGGTCTGATGCTTGGCCTGGCGAACCTGGGCGGAGGGTATCAGGGCTTTGTGGGCGCATTCTTCCCCGTGGCCACGAACATAATAGTCATGAATAGCCTCCCGCTCAAGAGAATCAAAGAGACCGATCCCGCCCTGTACAAACCGTATGTGTTCCACATCCTGCTCCACGAGTACGTTCACACTCTGGGGATAATCGACGAATCCGCGACGAGGGCGAAGGTCTACGAGATAAGCTTGGCCACGTTCGGCAAGGAGCATCCGGTCACTCAGTTCGCAGCAGACCTTTCCAGGTTCGTCCCGAAGCTCGTGTACCCAGTCTATGGTTGGAAGCCACAGGAAGAATACCAGCTAGAACTGGTCAAGGGGTTCGACAAGTCCGCCACAAGCAGCTACATCGGCTGAACGACAAATCCTGCCTTGCTACTTCTTCTTGGGAACCTTCTCCCAGTCCTTGAGGAACTTCTGGATGCCCTCGTCCGTGAGGTTGTGTTTGAGCATCTTCTTCAAGACGTCGTACGGAATGGTTGCCACATGCGCGCCCGCGAGTGCGGCCTCCGTCACGTGAACGGGGTGCCTCATGCTCGCGGCGATCACCTGGGTCTTGAATTCGTAGTTCCTGAAGATGGTGACAATGTCCCTGACGAGTGCCATTCCATCATGGCTGATATCGTCCAGCCGTCCGACGAACGGAGAGACATAGGTCGCTCCTGCTTTTGCGGCAAGGAGGGCTTGGTTCGGGGAGAATACGAGCGTGACATTCGTCTTGATGCCCTCCTTGGAGAGCACCTTGACGGCCTTCAGCCCCTCTGAAGTCATAGGGATCTTCACGATTATGTTCTTGTGTATCTTGGACAGCTGACGAGCTTCTTTGATCATTCCCTCGGCTTCCAAGGAGACCGCTTCAGCGCTGATCGGTCCGTCGACAATTTGACATATGTCTCTCACGCGGACCTCGAAATCACAACCTTCCTTCGCCACCAGTGTCGGGTTGGTGGTTACGCCGTCCAGAATGCCCCAACTGTTGACTTCCTTGATCTGATCCAGGTTTGCAGTGTCTATGAATATCTTCATATAGAGACCACCTTCACTTCTTCCTCTTCAAGACATCGTGAGCCGCCTCAACGATGTTGTCGACAGTCAAGCCATACTTGTTCATCAGCTCGTCACACGCTCCTGATTCGCCGAATACATCCGGGATTCCGACTCGCTTCATCGGGACATGGAAGTTCTCGACGAGCACCATCGCAACTGCGCTTCCCATGCCCATCATGACGGAGTGTTCCTCAGCGGTCACGACTCCGCCAGTCTCTCGCGCCGCTCTGACGATGGTCTTCTCGTCCAGGGGTTTGATGGTGTGCAAGTTGACGACTCTCGCGTCGACGCCGTGCTTCTGGAGCTCCTCCGCGGCCTCAAGGCATTTCGAGACCATGATCCCGCAGCCGATCAGCGTGACATCCTTCCCATCTCTCATCACGGGAGCCTTGTTTATGTCGAACGGGGTGGCAGCGTCGGTGATCGTCGGCACGTCTGACCTGCCTATCCTTACATAGACTGGCCCCTTGCTGTTCGCGATCGACTTGACCACCTTGTAAGTCTCAGGCGAATCCGCGGGCACGATGACATTCATGTTCGGGAGTACTCTCATGAGCGCGATGTCCTCGACGATCTGGTGCGACGCGCCGTCCCCGCCGACTGTTATTCCGGCGTGCGACAGAACGATCTTGATGTTGAGGTTCGGATAGGCGATCGACTGCCTTATCTGGTCGTAGCATCGTCCGGTCCCGAAAACGGCGAATGTCGAGACGAACACGGTCTTACCAGACACTGCGAGACCCGCGGCGGTGTCCATCATGTTCTGCTCGGCGATGCCGCAGTTGAAGAACCGCTCTGGGAACGCGGCTGCGAAATCAACAGTTCTCGTGGAGGTCGAGAGATCAGCATCCAGCACGACTATGTCCCCGCGCTCCTTTCCGAGCTCTACGAGCGCGCGCCCATACTGCTTCCTCTGGCTCTCTTCCTTCCACTTCACGCTTTGTCACCCCCGAGCTCCTTCATGGCCTGCTCATACTCCTGCTTGTTCGGCGCCTTACCGTGGAAATGAAGTGAGCCCTCCATGTAGCTCACCCCTTTGCCCTTGATCGTATGACATATGATGATGGTGGGCTTGCCTTTGACGCCTTTGGCCTCGTTCGTGGCGTGGATTATCTCCTTCATGTTGTGCCCGTTGATCTCGATCACATGCCATCCGAAAGCCTTCCACTTGTCTGAAAGCGGCTCCAGCGACATGATCTTCTCAGTCGGGCCGTCGAGTTGCAGCTTGTTCCTATCCAAGTACACGGTGATGTTGTCAAGCTTGTAGTGGGATGCCAGCATGGCCGCCTCCCAAGTCTCCCCAACATCCATCTCGCCGTCGCCCACGACGACATAGATCCTGTAGAGTTTCCGGTCAAGTTTCGCTGCCAACGCCATGCCGTTCCCAGCAGCAAGACCGTGTCCCAGAGATCCGGTCGACATCTCGACCCCAGGCGTCTTCTGCATGCACGGATGACCCTGCAACCTGCTCCCCATCTTCCTGAGCGAGTTGAGCTCCTCGACCGGGAAGTAGCCAGCCATGGCCAGGACCGCGTACAGGGCGGGCGCGGCGTGACCCTTGCTCAGCACGAACCTGTCCCTGTCAGGCCAATCTGGTCTCTTCGGGTCGTGCCTCATGACATGGAAGTAGAGTGCGGCCAGAATGTCAGCGCAGGAGAGGGACCCACCAGGATGACCCGAGCCAGCCCCGTAGATCATCTGGATGGAGTGCAGCCTGATCTTCTTGGCGATGGCCTCTAGCTCGCTGATGAACTCGCCGTCGTAGACTTCCAAGTCCGACCTCCTGGTCGTGTATCACAGACGCAATCGGGATATCCGTTGGTCTGCCTTAAATCATTCGAGGAGAAAATGGTTTTAGCAGCGATCACGTTTCGAGCACGCGACATCTCCTGCCTTCGATCTTCAGCTTGCCTTGGGCGAAGAGCTGGATCGCGCGCGGGAGAAGCTTGTGCTCCTCCTTGAGTATACGCTCCTGCAGGGTATCCGCGGTGTCGTTCTCCTGCACAGGAACCGCCTTCTGAAGTATGACCTGCCCACCATCGACATCAATCGTCACGAAATGGATCGTGCAGCCGGAGACTTTGCAGCCGTAGTCGATGACCGCCTGATGGACATTGAGGCCGTGCATACCCTCGCCCCCGAATGACGGAAGAAGCGCGGGGTGCGTGTTCATCATCCGGCCGGCATACTTGGATATCATGACTGGCGTCAGCATACGGAGATAGCCTGCAAGAACGACCAGATCCACCTGATGCTGATCGAGGCAGCTAACGACATCCTTCTCGTGATCCTCCCTCGACATGCCCTTGTGAGGAAAGGCGAACGCGTCGATCCTGTGCTTCTTCGCGCGTTCGAGGGCAAACGACTCGGGGACGTTCGAAATCACAACTACAACATCGCCGTCAATCTCCCCTCGCTCGCAGGCGTCTATGATTGCCTGGAGATTCGTCCCACCGCCAGAAGCCAGAACCCCTATCCGCAATCTTCGCATAGAATACCACTGGTATGAGACTTCTCAACCTCGCGATGTAGCATCGAAACGGAGCCAGGGATATCTCAGCGCCAAATCAAGTCTCCGATCAGTCACCGCTCTCTATCCTCGGTGCAAGCAGGTAGCGCACATCTCCTTTCCCGCCTGCGATCTTGAACTCGACCCGGACAGGGTAGTCATTTCCCAGATGCATTGTGGCTAGGCTGCCGGATGGCACTGCCTTCAGCATGTTGGCGAAGTATTCCAACGGGAACAGGCTTCTCACGCTGGTCGGCGCCTCGAGAGACACCATGTCCTTCTTGGCCTTCTTCCAGTTGACCTGGTCCATGTCGCCCTCGCACGTCATCTCAAAGCCTTCTGGGGACGCTACGAGCGCAATGTGGTCCGATACAGTCTCGCTTGCCTTGATGCCTTGAACGAGCTCGTCGACCTTTACCGTGAGAGTCGCTGGGAGGTTTAGGCTCGGAACTTTCGGGTCGCTCATGCCGGTCGTGTCGATAAGGCTCATGCGCCTAGTGATGTCCCCCACGGAGATGTTGAGTCTCCTCTTCTCCTCGTCGTGCTTGAGGTCTATGATATCGTCCGATCTCGCAAGCTTGAGAAACTGGCTGAGCTTGTCGATGTCGATTCCGATCTCTACCTCGTCCGCATTGAACTCCTCGAAGGCGTCCTTTCCCAGCGTGAGGTCGACCATCGCTATGTGGGCAGGATCCACGGCCTTGAGTGTAAGTCCTTCCGCGTTCACGCTGAATTTCGCTTCATCGACGAGGGTCGAGACAACGTTCACAACCTCTTTCAAGATGTCAGCCCTGGCTTTCGCCTGAAACATTAGCCCCCCTTCCGTGTCTACCTGTAACCTGTCAGTGTTTTAAAAACTTGCGCTTGCATCCAGTGCTAATATTCTCGCCATGAGTGACCGCACTTCACGCATCTGAAGATCCTTGTCTCGGGCTCATCCGCAGCTCGAGTCTGTCTAAGAACCCAGTATGCCTTGTTGTGTCCGCACGACGAACACTCGACATCCGCTGTTGGGAGCGTTCCGGATATCTCACCCATCACGGCCATTTCCTTGTCCTTGCTCTTGTGCTTGATGACCTGGTCCTTCTTACTCGGTTCGTAGACGGTTCCGCACTTTCTGCATATGAGCTTCCCATCCTGTGGAAAGAGAAGGCTCTTGCACTTCTCACAAAACATAGAATTCCCGCCTCGCCCTCATCCGGACGAGCGAAGCGGTCGACTGATAAAAACGTTCCCTTCTCACAAGAACCTAGATGGAATCCCACTGGTGCAGGCTTGTGTGGTGCTCCTTCTTGCGAGGGATCGCCACAGCCTCGGTCTCCGCTGCAGCGTGCGATGGCCCGCGATCCTCGTACTCGTCCCGATCGACGAATCTCGAGGGATACTTCTTCTGGCCGCCACCCCACTCGTGGTCGATCATTCTCTGTGCCCTCTTGATCGACTTCGGGTCTGACGAGACGCTGAATCTCGGCACTTCCTTGCTCCGCCTGATCATCCCGCCCTTGTAACCACCCTCGGGTCGAGGGTTCTGGTACTGCGGGTAGTTGAATCTCGGCTTCGCGGAGAAGTTCTGCGCGCCTCTTCTCTTCTGGCTGTGTTGCCACGAGTCCTTGTGATGATGGTTGTGATGTCGGTGTCTCTGAGCTGGCTGAGCGTATGTCTGCTCTCCTGCCGCGAGTAGATTTTGATCGTCTATCTCGCCTTCGCCATCCGCGTAGCGCATCTCAGCTGCTCTGGCCCAAGACCCTCTTCCTCGGGACGCGAACCCACCGCTCGCGTTCGGATATTCACGACTTCCTGGGAGATGGAGCAACGCTCCGACACCTGCGAGGACGCCGTGAGGGCTCTCCGACGCAGCTTGCGGAAGATATGAGTTCGGATCATGGACAAGGACGGTCGTGTTGGAGACGACCGCTCCTGAGGAGTACTCGATCTCCCTTCGGTTCTGCTCTGCAAGCACGCCCCCGACGTAGGCGAATGCCACTGTGAGCACGTAGGTGTTGATTCCGTATGGGCTCGCTCCTGCGAGCGCGCTGACAAACGCACCCACGTAGTCCGATGAGAACTGGAGATAGGGCGATATGAACGGTATGCTGTGGTTCAGAGCTGCCCCCACCGCTGCAGGCGCAACCGCGATTCCGAAGACGTGCGACGGAAGAAACCCGATCTGGAAACCCGTCATGACCGCATATAGACCAACGACTGGCAGGATCGAAGCTGCGACTCCTTTCCAAGGACCGCCCGCTCTTCTGCCGCCGACGTAGCCGGCGATCATCTGTCCGAACATCGGCAGCCACCACAACATCAACGACAGGATGAGGGTGTATTTCGCGGCGCTCCAGAAACTGAATACGACGTTGCTGGATTTGAATCTCTTGCCTTCTTGATCATGTTCGTAGGACGCCAATCTGTATGGAACCCTGCGCTGGTCTGCGGGTTCGTCCGCGTCTCGAGCATCCTTCCTGCGTGTGCCGAATACCATGCCCATCCCTTCGGTCCGACAGTCGTCAGACGAAATCACATATGAATCTCGTGCTATTTATTACTTGTGAGATGCTGGTCTTGCCGTGTCAAGACGGATACGCTGTCAGACAAGAATGCCTACGGCATTCTCTCCCAATACCCCAGAAGGCGCAGGCACAGCTCACCATTGACATCCTTGCCCCACATCGAGAAACAGAAGAACGGTTTCCACATCTTGAGCCATTTGTGCCTGCTGGAG
>JBGQAM010000016.1:0-27306 GCA_041494275.1 Thermoplasmata archaeon
AGGCCGTGGACGGGGGAGTCGATGTCTTCGAAAAGCGGATCCTCCATGTCCGATGCGCTGAAGTCGGTTTCCTGAATTGTCGGAACCGCCTGCATCCTGATGGGATCGTGCGGGTCATCCGGGTCCATCAGCATCGCGAAGTAGGGGCTTATGGCCATCCTCAGGATCTTCAGGGATTCGTGAACTCCAGCTTCTTCATCCGGGGACAGGTTAACGACTTCCTTGAGCTGGTCGACGGTAGTGATCCTGTTCTGCACCTGCCACTTCCAGTCGTCCCATTCCTTCTTCGTTACGTTCTTCCAGAGCGAGATATCCTTGTACGACCGCATCGAATGTTCACCCCAAATGGGCTACGATGATTCTGCATTGTGTGACTTGCTATTTAGCACCTCTTCAGCATGGCTCCAACTGCGTTACGAACTCCGATTACTCAATACGAAATCGGAACGCATTTCCTACTAGAAGCGGAGCTATTCGTACGGCGATGTCTAACTGCAACTTGCCGGACACTGTAAATCGCCAATGGTTAAATAGCCTAAGCCTGATTCTAGAAAACGCGGTTCCAGATGGCTGGAATTGGTCGTTGCGTTTGCGGACTTCCAAATAGACAACATCGTCCGATACGGATGGGGCGATCGCCAAGGTGTTGAAATGAAGAAAGTCGCGATAGTCGGAGCAGGACAAAGCAGGTATGGTGAATTCCCCGACAAGGGCATCAAGGAACTGTTTTTCGAAGCCTACAAGGACATGACCGCAAGCGTGGACAAGGGAATAGACCCGAAGATGATCGAGGCTTCCTACATCGGCAACCTCGGCTCGGGGGGGTTCCAGCTAGGAAACATGTCCGCACTAGTCTCTGAGTACTGTGGCCTGCCGCACATACTCACGATGAGGATCGAGAACGCGTGCGCCTCGGGCGGCTACGCTCTCGTTGCAGCCATAATGGATGTGCTCTCCGGCACCCACAAGGTCGCGATTGCAGGAGGCGTTGAGAAGATGACCGATGTCTCCAGCTCCAAGCAGAAATACTGGCTCGGAGTCTCTGGCGATACCGAGTATGAGAGGCTTGCAGGGACGACGTTCTCTGGTCTGTACGCCCTGATTGCGCAGAGGCACATGTATGAATTCGGTACGAAGCGCGAACACCTCTCGATGGTTGCTGTGAAGAACCACAAGAACGGCGCTCAGAACCCGAAAGCCCAGTTCCAGAGGGAAATCACCTTGGAGCAAGCGCTTAAGGGACCCATCGTCGCCGCGCCATTGAACCTATTCGACTGCTGCTCCACGACCGATGGCGCATCTGCTGTGCTCGTCTGTGATGCGGATATCGCGAAACAGTTCACCGACACGCCGATTTATGTCGGTGGCTTCGGGACGGCAAGCGACTATCTGGCCATCCATGACCGAGCCAGCACTGTGACCCTCGAAGGCACGAGGAGGGCGAGCGAAAGAGCGTACAAGATGGCTGGACTCACACCCAAGGACATACAGCTCGCTGAAGTCCATGACTGCTTCACGATCGCTGAACTGCTTGCCTACGAGGATCTTGGCTTCTGCGAGAAAGGCAAAGCAGGGCCGTTCATGGAGGAAGGCCACACGCAGATAGGCGGCGACAAGCCCGTGAACGCGAGTGGCGGGCTGAAGTCGAAGGGTCATCCGATTGGATCGACAGGCACTGGTCAGGCGTACGAGATGTTCAACCAACTCAGAGGTACCGTCCAGAAACCCACCAGACAGGTCAAGAACGCGGAGATAGGTCTAGTGCACAATGTCGGCGGTTCGGGCGGGACCGTCTCGGTCACAATAATGAGGAGGTGAGATACGTGACGATAGGCATATCCGGTTATGGCGTCTACATTCCCAAGCTCAGGATCAAGAAGGAGGAGTACGCAAAGGCCTGGGGTTCGTTCTCCGCAGCGGGCGTGAGCGAGAAGTCGGTCATGGGATTCGACGAAGATGTTCTCACATCCGCGGCTAAGGTCTCGAGGAGGGCGCTTGAATCCGTACCGCTGACGCCGGACAAGATCTCAAGATTCGCGCTTGCCTCGACATCAGCGCCGTACGTCGAGAAGCTACTGTCGGGAACCATTCTGGTGAGCGTTGGCATGCCCAACACCGCTTTCTCGTCCGACCACACGACCTCGTCAAGAGCTGGCACGGAGGCGATGATCGCGGGGTTCGAGCACGTGCTCGCGAACCCAGGCGGCATGGCGTTGATCGCGGCCGCAGACGCTCCAAAGGCGAGCATGTGGGACTCGGTCGAGCACCAGCTGGGAGCCGGAGCTGCCGCGTTTGTGCTGTCAAGCGACAACCTGGTAGCGGAGCTCGAAGGACATTCGTCCTATGCGAGCGAGTATTTCGGCGAGAGGTTCAAACCTAGAGACGATTCGCTGCTCCACGATATCAATGTCAAGAAGTTCTCAGAGGGCTCGCTGATTACCAACACCACGCGTGCGGCAAGCGCTCTGATGAAGAAGCTCAACAGGAAGCCAGAGGAGTACCAGCACGTGGTGATCCAGCAGCCAGACGCAAGAGTACCTGCAACAGTCGGTGCGAGGATGAACTTCACCGACATACAACTGGCAGCGGGTCTAGTGTCGAAGGTGCTAGGAGACCTGGGAGCGGCGTCGGTGCCGGTCGGGCTCACGGCGGCCCTCGACGCAGCGAAGGTCGGCGACAGGATCATGGCCATATCGTATGGCTCGGGCGCAGGGAGCGACGCCCTCAGCTTCAAGGTTGTGGGCGAGAGAAAGGCGATACCCAGGTTCCAGGCTGAAGCTGACAGGAAGGAATACATAGACTATGTCAAGTATCTCAAGATCAAGGGAGCGATCGTGTGAGGTGAGATGAAATGGCACATGTTTCTATTCCGATGTATTGGAGGACGATACCCCAGCGCTACAAGCTCGTCGGGCACAAGTGCAAGAAATGCGGACACATCAACTTCCCGCCCAAGGGCGTGTGCAAGTACTGCAACATCTCTTCGGATTTCGAAGAGATCCAGCTGAGCGGCAGGGGGAAGGTTCACACGTTCGTGCTGATAAGCGCAGGTGGAGCTCCTCCAGAGTTCGCGGACCAGGAGAAGGCCGGAGGGCAGTACCCTGTCGCCATCGTGGAGTTCGACGAGGGCCCGAAGGTCATAGGCCAGATAGCAGACATGGACCCGAAGGACGTCAAGATCGGCATGCCCGTAAAAACCGAACTCAGGAAGATCTACACTGAAGAAGACGTGATCCGATACGGGTTCAAGTTCGTTCCAGTAACAGAAGGAAAGTGAGATAATGGACTCCGGAAAGATGATGACGATGAAGGAGGCCGTGTCCAAGTTCGTCAAGGACGGGGACGCGATCTACCTCGCGGGATTCACGCACATGATCCCGTTCGCCGCAGGACATGAGATCATCAGGCAGAAGAGGAAGGACCTGACGCTCTGCAGAGCAACCCCCGACATCATATACGACCAGATGATCGCTGCGGGCTGCGCGAAGAAGCTCGTGTTCAGCTACGCGGGGAATCCTGGTGTCGGATCCCTCAGATGCTTCAGAAGGGCTCTTGAGAAGGGCCAGCCGAAGCCTTTGGAGATCGAGGAGTACACTCATTTCGGTCTTTCAGGAAGATTGTTTGCGGGCGCAACGAACATGCCGTTCCTGCCCATGAGGACGAACCTCGGCTCCGACCTGCCTCCGTTCAATTCGAACATGAAGACGATCAAGGACCCGTACTCGGGAGATGAGATATCGATAGTCCCCCCGCTGAGGCCCGATCTGGCCGTGGTTCACGTTCAGAGGTGTGACGCCAACGGGAACTCGCACATTTGGGGCATCATAGGCGAGCAGAAGGACGCCGCGTTCGCATCGAAGAAGGTCATCATAAGTGCCGAGGAGATTGTAAACGAATCGGTCATCAGATCAGATCCCAACAGGACCCTCATCCCTGACTTCGTTTCGCACGCCGTCGTGCACGAGCCCTGGTGCGCGCACCCGTCGTACACGCAGGGGTACTACGACAGAGACAACGAGTTCTACATGCAATGGGACGAAATCACCAAGGAGCATGACACAACGATGAAGTATCTGGACGAGTGGGTGTTCGGCATGGAGGACAGGGCCGCGTACATGAAGAAGATGCCCGCCGAGAAGATACTCAAGCTGAAGCCCAGGACTGCGTACTGCACTCCTGTGGACTACGGGGTTCTGTGAGGAGGTGTGAGAAATGACTGATGTGACACCAAGCGAATTGATGGTCATAGTAGCTGCCCGCGAACTCAAGGACAGAGAGTCTGTCCTGGTCGGCGTCGGCATACCGAACCTCGCTGCGAACCTGGCGAGAAAGCTCCAGGCGCCCAACCTCAACATGGTATATGAGTCTGGAGCGGTCGGCTCCAATCCCACGAGGATGCCCCTGTCGATAGGAGACCCGTGCCTGGTCACTGGCGCTAAGAGCGTTTGCTCGATGTACGAGCAGTTCGCCTACTATCTGCAGGGCGGAAGAATCGATGTTGGCTTCCTTGGCGGGGCGCAGATTGACAAGTGGGGGAACATCAATTCCACCGTCATAGGCCAGTACAAGACACCAAAGGTCAGACTGCCAGGGAGCGGCGGCGCGTGCGACATCGCTTCAAACGTGAAGAAGATCATAGTCATCACGCCGCACGAGAAGCGGAGATTCGTCGAGAAAGTCGATTTCCTCACGAGTCCGGGATTCGTGGGCGGGAAGGAGAAGTGGAAACAGCTCAAGCTTCAGGGCGGAGGACCGTATGCAGTCATCACGAACCTCTGCACGATGAAGTTCGATGAGACCACTGGCGAGATGACACTGGTCTCCCTGCATCCCGGCGTGACTGTAGAGAAGGTCCAGGAGAATACTCCGTGGAAGCTCAAGATCTCGGACAAGCTGGAGCAAACGCCTCCCCCGACCGAGAAAGAGCTCGAGACGCTCCGATCCTTGGATCCCCAGCGCATGTACCTGGGGTGAGCTCAGATGTGCGCGGGATTCGACCCGATCGCAGAGTACAAGGCGAAGACGAAGAAGAGCTCTGAGTGGTTCGAGGTCGCCTCTAGGCACCTCCCTGGCGGCGTGACTGGCAACGTGAAGTTCTACCCGCCCTACCCTGTGTATCTGAAGAAGGCCAAGGGCTCCCACGTTTGGGACCTCGACGGGAACGAGTACATCGACTACATGCTGTGTTTCGGCCCGCTCATCCTGGGTCATGGTCACCCCAAAGTTGTCGATGCTGTCAGAAAACAGCTTGACAGGGATGGCACTCAGATATTCGGAGCACCCCACGAGCTCGAGGTTCGGATGGCAGAGCGGTTGAAGAAGATATTCCCGTTTGCCGATGCCGTTCGATTTACCAACTCTGGACTTGAAGCGACCCTGCACGCGCTCAGGGTTGCAAAGGGCGCGAAGAAGAAGTCGCGAATCGCCAAGTTCGAGGGCGCGTATCACGGATGCTATGACGAGGTCCTGGTCAGCCTGACGCCGTCGGAGGAGGCAGCAGGACCGAGGGCATCCCCACAGACGGTCTCGGGATCATACGGCACGTCCAACACTGTAATCAACAACGTCCAAGTGCTTCCCTACAACGACATCGAAAACACCGTGAGAATCCTGAAGGCACACAAAGACGACCTCGCAGCGCTGATCATGGAGCCCGTGCAGAGAGGGTTTGTCGTGCCGGACATAGAGTTCCTCAAGATCGTCAGGGAGACGACGAGCGAGCTGGGCATCATACTCATCTTCGACGAGGTAATGTCCGGGTTCAGGATGGAGAAGTACGGCGGGGCGGCAACAGTCTACGGCATCGACCCGGACATGATCTGCTTGGGCAAGATCATAGGCGGCGGGTTCCCGTGCGGGGCATTCATGGGCAAGAGGGAGATAATGGACATGGTCAATCCGGTCACCCGCGCGAAGAACGAGCGGGTGTTCCACGGCGGAACCTTCAACGGCCACCCGACGATCCTCGCTGCTGGCATGGCGACCCTCGATGTGCTCGAGGAGCCGAAGACCTATCCGTACCTGAACAAGATCTCCGACAGACTGAGGGACGGGTTCGACGATCTGTTCAGCCGAATGGGCTACGAGGCGAAGGCGATCGGCCCAGGCTCGACATTCAACATTGTGTTCACCAAGGGAAAAATTGCGGACTACCGTGACGCGGCGAAGTGCGATGCAAAGCTCAGGCAGAGACTGGACTTCGGGATGCTCGCGCGCGGCCTACACTTCCACCCGGACAAGCCATTCTACACCTGCACCGAGCACTCCAACAAGGATGTCGACCAGACGCTGATGGTTGCCGAGGAAGTCCTCAAGAAGATGAAGGCCTAGTCGAGCGCTCTCACACGATAACCGTTAGCGCGCCCTCGAATTCAGCCTCGGCGGGTCCTGTCATGAAAGCATTCCCGGCCTTGTCTACCTTGATTACCAGGGTTCCGCCGCGGACCTTGACCTCGACCTCGCCCGGTTCAACCCATCCCAGCATGAGGGCGACGGCTGCGCTGGCGGTCGCCCCGGTCCCGCAGGCCAGAGTCTCGTAGTAGACTCCGCGCTCGTAGGTCCTTATAGAGATCCTATGAGGTCCGATGACCTGCGCGAAGTTCAGGTTGACACCTTTGGGGAATCTCTTGCGGTTGCTGTTGACCGCATCGCCGATTTCCTTGACATCCAGCGAAGTCAATTTGTTGGTCTTCGAGACAAAGTGCGGCTCTCCCGAGTTGACGAGGGATCCCCGGAGTCGCCTTCTGCCAGCCTTGATTTCAATGTTCATCATCGAATCGCTGGCTTTTCCTTTGTCCGAGACGTACTCCTGCAGATCCTTCCTCTTGGTCCTTATCGGTCCCATCTCCACGGTGTACGAATCATGTCTTCGGACGATATGCTTGACTCCGTCCCTGGTCAAGACGTCGACCTCAGATTTCCCGAGTTTCCCACTAAGGTAGGAGGCGACGCAGCGGATTCCATTCCCGCACATATCGGCCTCGTTCCCCGCTGGCTCGAAGAGCCTCATGGAACCGTCGACACCCCTGGCACGCTCGAGGAATATCACGCCGTCCGCACCGATCTTGAAGTGTCTGTCGCATAGTATCTTGGCAAGCGCACTTCGTGCGCGGTCCGGAGTCCTTGCGCCGTCCAGCTCGTCCTTGATGATGAAGTCGTTTCCGCAGCCTTGGTATTTGACGAATCCGAAATTGTATTTCATCTCAGTACCTTGATGATGCGACAGGATATAATCGTGTTTGCCCACATAGCCAAGCAGAGAACCGTTAAATAACCAGGCTGGGATTCCTGAAGCCCGTACCAGATGATCTTCGGAGCCAAGGAGGGAACGAACGATGCACAACATCCTGATAGAAGGCGGAACTGTTGTCGACGGGACCGGCTCCCTCGGCAAGCCACTTGACGTGGCAATCGACGGTGCCAAGATTGCGCGATTGTGCAAGCGCTCCGAGGCAAAAGGCGCGATGAGAATTGATGCATCGGGTTTGATTGTCTGTCCTGGATTCATCGACATCCACTCGCACTCTGAGTTCCACCTTCTGGCGAATCCCCTTGCGGAGAGCAAGATCCGGCAGGGGGTCACGACAGAGTTGGTTGGCAACTGCGGCTCATCTCCCGCTCCAGCCATCGGAGTCGCAAAGAAGGCATTGCAGAGCTATGCAGAACTCGCTGACGTGAAAGTCGATTGGGTCACGATGGACGAGTATCTGCTCAGACTCTCGAACTTGAAAACATCCGTCAACGTTGCCACCCTGGTAGGGGCGTCCACCCTCAGACAGTGTGTGATAGGCAACTCGGACACAAGGGCGGGGGAGGACGAGCTGGCAAGAATGAACCGGCTCCTGGCAGATGCCATGCTGCAGGGCGGAATAGGGCTCTCGTCAGGGCTGATATACGTGCCCGGGTGCTACGCGTCCACAGAAGAGCTTGTATCGCTGGCATCCACATCCGCATCACTAGGCGGGTTCTATGCCAGCCACATACGAGGCGAGGGCAGAACACTCATCAAGGCGGTGGAAGAGGCCATCAGGATCGGCCGCGAAGGGCACTCTCGCGTGGAGATCTCGCATCACAAGGCATGCGGCAAGCCGTCCTGGGGGGCGGTCGGCCGGACGATTGCCATGATCGAGGAGGCAAGAGAACAGGGAGTCGATGTCTCATTCGATGTGTATCCATACACTGCATCGTGCACGGCGTTGGACACGCTTCTCCAGCCATGGGCTAGAGAGGGAAGCGACGAGGATATCATAGCGAGGATCAAGGACCCTCAGACACGGAAGAGGATTATCCACGAGTTCGTGACTCCAACGAAATCGATGGAAGATATCGTGACCGACACTGGCTGGGAGAACATCAATGTCGTGGGGCTTATGTCCGACGTCTACAGAAGGTTTGACAACAGGACAGTCGCGGAGATCGCGGAAGCGATGGGCAAGGACCCAGCCGAAGCGACATTGGACATCTTGGTCGAGGAGAATCTCCGGGCCTATGCCATCTTCCACGAGATGGCTGAGGACGACGTCATCAAGGTAATCTGTCATCCGCTTGCCGCGATAGGCTCGGACGGTGAGGCGGAAGCGCCGTACGGTCCGTCGGGAAAACACGCGACCCATCCAAGGGCCTACGGCACGTTCCCGAGGGCGTTGAGGAGATACGCCATCGACAAGAAGCTCGTGCCGATCGAGGAACTAATCAGGAGGATGACTTCATGGCCTGCGCAACGAATAGGCCTTCAGGACAGAGGGGTACTTGCGAGTGGGATGGCAGCCGATGTTGCAGTCTTCGACCCCGAGAAGATACGTGACCTGGCGACCTACGAGAATTCTCATCGCTATGCAGAAGGCATCGAGTTCGTGATTGTGAACGGTGCCGTCACGATTGAGCATGGCGAGCACACGAAGGAGCGGGCAGGTCAGGTCCTGAGACATAAGCCCGGCATAGCTTAGACTCAGCTCGACGCCCCGCATATGTCAAGAGCGACTTGCGAGTACACGTTGGTGCACTTCACGAGGTCTTCCGTCAGGACATATTCGATCCGAGCGTGGGCGCCCGCACCGCCCGGGCCGAAGACCACTGTCGGCATCTTGGCGAAATGAGTCATCAGGGCCGCGTCGGTCCAGCCCCAGAAGCTTGTCACCTTCGGAGGTCTTCCAGTCACGGATCGGACTGACCTCTCTAGTGATCTCACAAGCGGATGTGAGGTGCTCACCACGTTTGGGACATGTGTCATGGTCAGCATGTTCGCGGGATCCCGCGTGAGTTTCGCCTTGAACCTCGGGTCCTCCTTCTTCAGCTTGTCGAATATGTCGTAGATCTCCTCGAACACCTGCTGCACCTTCTCTTCGGGAATCCACCTGCGGTCCAGCTTGATCATGCAATGATCGGCTACTGAGCTCGGCTGCTGTCCGCCCGTGATGACGCCGAGGTTGATGGTTGCGGGCAGCGTGTGCCTGCTCTTGCGCAACGCGAGCCTCGGTTTGAGGTCCTCCTCGACCGCTCTCACGAACCTCGCGGCCATCGTGATCGCGTTGACTCCCTTGTCTGCCTGACCGCCGTGAGCCGCCTTGCCATAGAAATGTACGTCAAGCCATTCCAGCCCTCGGTGCGATGGCTGGATCTCGAGATCGGTCGGCTCGCCCACTATCGCCATGTCCGCCCTGGGACCGTGGAGGACGATATCCTCTGTGCCATCACTCTTGAGCTCCTCGCCCACGACGGCTGCAAGATACAGGTCTCCTTCGAGCTTGACCTTTGCCCTGCGGAACCCGACCAGAGTCATGGCCATAGCTCCAAGACCGCCCTTCATATCCAGCGATCCCCTGCCGTAGAGCCTGCCCCTGTCCACCTTTGGCGTGAAAGGCGGGATGTCCATGTCGTAGGGCGGCACGGTGTCCGTGTGGCCGTTCAACATGAGGCTCTTGCCATCGCCCGAACCCTTTATGACTGCAATCACGTTTGGACGATTCTTCGCCACGGTTCTGAGCTTCGACTCGATGCCCTCGTCCTGGAGAAACTCATGCAGGAAGTGCGCCACTTCGAGCTCCATCGTTGGCACTTCGCGATGGCTTGGTATCTTCACCAGGTCCTTCACCAGTCTCTCTATCTCGGCTCTCTTCACGGACCGTTTCGCCTTCTCTAACTGACTCAGAGACTTGACAGACATTCGCAGACCGCCCAGAACTCGAGGCTCCGGATGTGGATTGAGATATCTCTCGAAAAAAGTATCTGACCAATTATGGTCAAATCAGGCGCCCGTGGTCCTTCATGATCTCCAGTGTCTTGTCTATCGGGAGGGCGTAGGAGATATGCCCGTCCCGTCCCTCGATGGTCTCCGCCTTGAAGAGAGAGTTGGTTATGGACTCAGCTGTGGAGTCGATTGTGGCCCTGAACAGAGGGTCGATGTCCTTGTCCAGCAAAAGCTCCTCGGTGACGAGACCTGTGTGCCTGTACCTGAGATGGGAGTTTGCAGTCGAAAACGCCAAAACGATGTCCCCACTGCCGTTGTGTGAAGCTGAGCCAGTGACCGCCAGGCCGAATATGGCCCTTCTCGCTATCCTCTCCAGCTGCCGCGCGCTGAGAGGAGCATCGGTTCCCACGACCATGACTATGGAGCCCCTCTCAGGGCGCTTCTCATCGGGCGACCCGAGAAGGCTTCCCACGGGAACTCCGTCTATCCTGAGCTCACTCCACTCGCCGCAATTCGTCAAGACCAAAGTGCCAAGAGAGAACTTCCCAGCATCAGTCGCTACAACTCTAGAGGATGTCCCGATGCCACCCTTGTAGTCGTAGCATGTCATTCCCGTGCCAGCTCCGACCGCTCCCTCGTGGACGTCCGTAGTTGCGCCTTCAATGGCGGACACCACGTGCTCCTCCTTAACATGCAGCCCCTGCGAGTCGTTCAGCCAGCTGTCGTCACACTCGGAGACGATCGGGATTATAGTGTCGTCTCCCAGACCCACATGGGCATTGCCCTTGATCATGTACCGGATGACCGAATCGGCCACTGTTCCCATGGACATCGTGTTCGTGAGCATTATGGGCGTGTCAATCAGGCCAAACTCGCGGATCTGAAGTGATCCGTGGAGGCCCCCGCATCCGTTGAAGTCGAAGTACGCCCCCTTGACGGGGTTCTCGAACATGCTTCCTTCGTGCGGAATGATGGCTGTAACACCGGTCCTCACGGGCCCTTTGCCCGGCTGGACCTGCCCGCTCCCGTGAACAATCGTGGAATGGCCTACCCTGACCCCGGGAACGTCCGAGATCATGTTCCTAGAGCCGGTGGGCAGTTCCCCAAACCAGATCCCAGTCTCCCGTGCCCTTCGTCTAGTCACTTCTTGACATCCCCGGACTCGAGCCAACATGAGACCCAGTGCTCTTGCGACACATACATAGGCTCTGGCTCAACCTCGCTGCACTTCTCCATAGCGAATGGGCACCTCGGATGGAATCTGCATCCAGGCGGTATGTGCGCAGGGTCCGGCCTCTCTCCCTTGAGGATGATCTTCTCAGTCTTCAGCCTCGGGTCGGGCTTCGGGACGACTGATATCAACGCCTTTGTATACGGATGCCTCGGGCCCTTGATGACCTCCTCCGTCGGACCCAGCTCCACGATCTTGCCCAAGTACATGATGCCGATTCTGTCGCTGAACACGTACGCGACTCCCAGGTCATGGGTTATGAACAGGTATGTCAGACCCTTCTTGTCCCTGAGGTCAAGCATGAGCTTGAGTATCTCGGATCTGATGGATACATCGAGCATGGAGACGGGTTCGTCTGCGACCAAGAACTCCGGCTCGAGCACCAGCGCCCCCGCAATTCCGATTCTCTGCCTCTGACCTCCGGACACTTCGTGCGGGTACCTCCACATGAAGTCCTTCGGAGGCCTCAGACCCGCATCGTCTATGGCCTTCGAGACCCTCTTCTCCCTCTCGGCCTCGTTCGCCCCGAGGTTGTTGACCACCAAGGGCTCGGCGACGATGTCGTATATGGACTGCTTAGGGTTCAAGGACTCGTACGGATCCTGGAAGATGATCTGCATCTTCTGCCGCAGCATCTTCATCTTGTCCTTCGTCAGCTTCCGCACATCTATCGTGCCGCTTGCCAGGTTCTCTTCCATCTCCTTCTTGGTCATCTGCTTCTTCGCGACCGCGCGCTCGTTCGCTTCTTTGAGGTAGGTCGCTGTGAGTCCAGCACCGGCATACTTGACTTCGCCGCCAGTCGGCTCGACCAGCCTCAGGATGGCCTTTCCGGTCGTTGTCTTTCCACAACCGGATTCTCCCACGAGGCAGAATATCTCCTTGTCCTTGATTGTGAACGAGACACCGTCGACGGCCTTCACGAACCTCTGCTCCTTGGACGTGAGGCTCTCGACGAATCCACGCCTGACCGGGAACCAGACCTGCAGATCCTTGACGGTTACGATATCCCTGACCATCTACATCACCCCTTTCGGTTTGACGAAGTGGCACGCTGCATAGTGCCCAGGCAATACTTCAATCAGCGGAGGCTCATCTTTCTTGCACACTTCCTGGGCCATGTAGCATCTTTCCGAGAATCTACAGCCCACTGGAGCGTGTATCAGATTCGGCGGATTGCCTGCGATCGAAGCCGGCATCTTCCTGTCACCCTTGATGTTCGGGAAGGCAGCTATCAACCCTTTCGTGTACGGATGCTGCGGGTTGGTGAAGACCTCGACTGCCGAAGACCTCTCGACAATCTTGCCAGCGTACATGATCGCCAGGAACTCGCATGTCTCGGCAAGGACCGACAGGTCGTGAGAGATGATGATCATGGCCAGTTCCAGCTCGGTCTGAAGGTTCTTCAGGAGCTGCAGAATCTGAGCCTGTATCATGACGTCCAAGGCTGTCGTGGGCTCGTCGCAGATGACGAGCTTAGGTCTGCAAGCGAGGGCCATTGCGATCATGACCCTCTGTCTCATGCCACCGCTGAACTCGTGCGGATACTCCCTGATCCTGTTCGGGTTTATGCCGACGAGCTCGAAGAGCTCTTTTACCCTTTTGACTGCAACCTCTTCGTCTACCTTCTCGTGAAGCAGGATGGGCTCGGTGATCTGGTCGCCGACCCTCTTGACCGGATTGAGAGCGTTCATGGCGCCCTGGAAAATGATCGATATGTCCCTCCACCTGATGGCTCTCAGCTTGTCGCCCGTGACCCTTGCCATATCCTGGCCCATGAAGTTGATGTTGCCCCCCGCGATGTATCCGTTCGCCGGGAGGAGCTTCATGATGGACAGAGCGGCGGTCGTCTTACCGCATCCGGATTCCCCAGCAAGACCCATTGCCTGGCCTTTGTCCAAGTCGAAGCTGATTCCGTCCACTGCCTTCAGTGTGCCCTCTTGCGTCTTAAAATATGTCTTCAAGTCATTGATCTCGAGCAAGGTCATCCTTCGATTCCCCCTCAACAGTTTCCGTTGTCGGCAATCATTGGTTCACGAGCGCGCGGGACCCGAAACTGAAATGCTCCCGCGTCTCTCTGGACCTTCGGTGAAACCGATTTCGCTATAAATGCGTTTTGGGACGACAAGGGACGCTGTTGCTAGCAGTTGTTGGCGATTCGTGCACGTTTTCCACTGGAAGCTGACCCTTGGAGCATCATCTGTGGACATGGGAGACTCTGCGTCTAAGGTCCTCGACGTCCACATCGTCGCCATACTCCTCCTGCATCCTGACGCATTTCTCGTAGATCGATCTCAACTCCCTCAAAGGGTCTTCATGATAGTCCACCCTCAGGTTGTGATAGAGCATCGGCTTTGCAGAGGCAACCAGAATCGCCGAGGATGTCTTGCCTCTGTGGTCCCCTCCGGCCTCTTGACCCGCTTCGAGGGTCAGGAGGAGCCTGCCGGAGAGTTCCCCTTTGCTCTTCTTGAAGGCTCCTACCATGGCGTCCAGCACCCTGATATCCGCAAGGATGTTCCCAGCAACGGCGAACTCGTCGCCCGTTCTGTGGCCCTTTGCCCCGGTACAATCATCCCCGGTATATCCGTATGCGGACTCCGAGTCAACTCCAATGACCTGCCTCCGCGACCTGCCAGCGTCTTCCGCAAGAAGCGCCTCCAGGGCAGTCTTCACAGAGAGTCCAGATCTCATCAATGCGAGGCCTTGGTGACCAAGGTTCACGTTCACCCACGCCTGAGTCGCTATCGCTCCGACACCTTCCTCCGCGAAAGGCAGCATGGCGCCGACGCACGGAGCTGCGGTCGTGGTTGCCACCCCAAAATCGCCTGCCTTCTTGTCCCGGGCGACAATGGAGAAGGTACCGTATTCCATGGCAAGAGTATCCCGCGACAGAATGATAACAGATGCGGTCTAGTCTTCGAACCTGACGGAATACTCCATGAAGTCGGAGGCGGCCTTCGAGTTCTTGAAGATCGATTGGGCCTCCTTCTCAACAACGCGGTTGTCCTCGTACCGGGGACTCATGTGGACCAGAAACAACACGCCCACCTTGGCCTGCTTCGCCACTCGGGCGGCATCGGCAGCGGTCGAGTGTCCGAACCTGGCGGCCAGTTCCGAATGGGAGGAGTCGAGGGTGCAGTCGTGGATCAGGACATTTGCGCCAGCCGCAAGGGACACTATCTTCTTGCTCGGCCTGGTGTCGCCCGTATAGACAATTCGTCTACCGGGTCTCCGAGGCCCGAGGACCTTCTCAGGCCCGATCCTCTTACCATCCACGGTCACCGTCCGACCTTCCTGGAGTCGTCGGTACAAAGGTCCCTCAGGGATTCCAAGCCGTTTCGCCTTCTTGATGTCGAACTTGCCCGTTCGCAGCTTCTCCTCAAGAGCGTAGGCGATGGCGGGGACGCTGTGATCTGCATGGACGAACCTGATCGAATATCCTCCGAAATCTATGCAACCCTCGGGACGCAAGTCTGACGCCAGCACCCGAAATCCGCTCTCGAAGTATCCTAAGCCCAACATCGCCTCGACCGTCGCGGCGGTTCCCGAAGGGCCGAACACATTGACATCGTCCTCTCTTCCGTTGAGGCTCATGCTTTGGATCAGACCCGCGAGGCCGAGGAAGTGATCAGCGTGCAGGTGTGAGATGAATATCCTCTTGATCTTCATGAAAGACACGGACGAATGCATGAGCTGTCTTTGAGTGCCCTCGCCACAGTCGAACATCACCACTTCGCCAGGCATCTGGACCGCAACGGACGTGACGTTCCGGAGTATCGAGGGATAGGTGCCTCCAGTGCCCAAGAATACGAGCTTCATGTCAGACCTCGGGAAGGCAATTTGAGTCGATAAAACTCTCCCGACCTTCTAAGGTCGTAGATGAATATGGCGAGGGCGACGACCGACATCGCAGTGGCGATGGCAATTGTGCCCTTGAAACCGAATGCCGTCGCCGCGATGCCTCCCATCACCGGACCGACTATCCCTGAGATGCTCATGGTGCTGGACAGGAGCCCGGATGCCGTGGCTTTCTCCTTGTTCTTGTCCATGACGTACCGGAGGCTTCCGACATAGAGAGACGCCCACGCAAAGGCGAGCATGATCTGGGACGGTATGATTTCCCAGTAGCTCCCGGCCAAGGTGAACGTGAAGAAGGTGAGGGCCGAGCTTCCGAGACCGACAGCGACCAATAATGAAGGGTCGTACCTATCCAGGAACATCATGAAGATGAATTGTCCGACGGAGTTGAATCCATAGATGATCCCGATCCACTGCGGGGTCGCTCCTATGCTCGTGAGGAACAGCGGATAGGTAACCCATATCATGTTCGCTCCAGTGTGCCTGATCAGCATGGAGGCGTACACTGGCGCGTTCCTCCTTATGAGGGCCTTGGGGAACATCGGGACCTGCATCCTCGTATCCGTTTTGAAGGGCAGGCTCAACGCGACTGCGAAGGATGCGAAAATGATGATGGCGCAGAGGAGATAGGCCTGCTCGTAGGCTACGAATACAGTCACGATGTAGTTCCCGAACGCCCAACCGAGCGCGCCCCAAGCGCTGAAGACACCCATCTTGCCCTTCGTGTCGTATGCATAGGCAAGAAGGGCTGCAGGGAACATCCCCGAGCAGAAGCCCATTAGGATCCTGGCGCCTGCGAAGACCGCCAAGCCGCCGGAGACTATCGTGGCCGCTTGAAGGAGGGTAGCAACCCCGGACAGGAAGAGACCGGCGAGCAGTATGTTCCGTCTGCCATAGACGTCCGATCCTCTGCCGAAGATGTAGCTCGATATGAAACCAGCAGCGGCGAACCCGCCCGCGATCAAACCTATCGTTTGATCGTTCGCATGAAGTTGTTGCTGCAGAATCAGCGGGACGATGACGACGGGACCGAACACGCCCGCATTGGAGAGAAGCTGAATCGCTTCGGGCTTCACGGCGATGACCAAACGAACCGGAGTATTTGCTGTTTGTGGGATTGAGCGCCGGACGGGTCAGTCTGTACGACCGGCTACCAACCCAGGCGCTCGAAAGTCCGGTCCGTCTTCGTCTTCTTCTTGAACTCCCTGTAGTGAGCGTGACAGAGATGCGCGTTCTTGGAAGGATCCGATGAAAGCTTCATTCCGGCCTTCTCGACCTTCTTGCCAGCCATGGATCTCTCGGCTTCCGACTTGCATCCCTCGATATCGCACATCTGGGCCTTTTCAACCGCATGTTTCGGTTCTGGCATGCTTCGCTAATCCGGCTGAGGGTACTAAAAAGGTTCGACGAAGCCCACCACCAAAACCCATAATACGACGCGAGTGCTTCGCTGGTGATATGCCACTTGTGGCGCCGTCGATACTCGCAGCCGACTTCTCCAGGCTCGGCGAGGAGGTACGGATGGTCTCTGAGGCGGGCGCCGACTACATCCATGTTGACGTCATGGACGGGTTCTTCGTGCCGAACATCACTATCGGCCCTTCGATGGTCAAGAGCTTGAGGAAGCATTCGAAACTACCGTTCATATCCCACCTGATGATAACGCATCCGGAGAGGCACGTTGAGGCGTTTGCAGACGCTGGCTCGGACATCATAGAGGTGCACATAGAGGCGGAGCAGAACATCTCCGAGACGCTTCGCATGATTCACGACCTCGGCAAGAAGGCGGGCCTGGCAGTCAATCCTCCGACTCCAATCGAGAGAGCATTCCCGTTCTTCAGAGAGATGGATTTGCTGCTCATCATGTCGGTGAACCCCGGCTTCGGTGGACAGAAGTTCATCGCGGACGTGCTTCCCAAGATAGGATTGGCTAAGGAAGAGATGCGGCGGATCGGCGTGAGCGTGCCAGTCGAAATCGATGGAGGGATAACACCTGAGACCGGGGAGCTCGCCGCCAAGGCGGGTGCTGACATCCTTGCCGCGGGCACGTCCGTGTTCAAGGCTCCCGACATGAAGAAAGCTATCGCGGCTCTTAGGGCCTGCGGGGGCTCGAAGGCTTAATATCACTGAGCACTCTCACGGTAGTTCGATAGGATGGCCGAGAAACTCACGGATCACCCGGTCCTGCTGTACCTGACTTTCGTGTTGCCTATGATACTCCTAGCCTTGGGGATGATCTTCAATGCCAGCTCGTTCCTGATCATAGTCCTCATGGCATGGCTTGGAGTGGCAATCATAATTCTCTTCCTTCCGATAGCCTCGGACAACGGCACCTCTGGCTGAATCGCTGGGCGAGATTCATTTCATTCTGGAGGCTCGAGAGCGAATGGGAGTCGACATTTCCATCCTTGTGGACGCGAAACAGATAGCACTGGAGGACCTGGCCGGCAGGTCCATTGCCATCGATGCGTTCAATACCTTGTACCAGTTCCTTTCGATGATACGGCAGCCTGACGGCACCCCACTCATGGATCGCGAAGGGCGCGTGACCTCGCATCTCTCAGGCCTGTTCTACAGGAGCGCGGCATTGCTTGAGCTTGGCATCAGGCCGGCTTATGTATTCGACGGGAAGCCACCTGAGTTGAAACAGAAGACAATCGAGGCCAGGAAGGCCGCGAAGGTGGAGGCTGAGAAGGAGTGGAAGAAGGCCCTTGAGGAAGGCGACCTGAAGAGAGCGCTCTCCAAGGCCACGAGAACATCCAGGCTCGATTCTGACATGATCGAGGAGTCGCTCGCGCTATTGGATTCACTCGGCATTCCTTGGATAAGAGCACCCAGCGAGGGCGAAGCTCAGATGGGCCACCTTGTGAGGAAGGGCGACATATGGGCGGGCGCGTCGCAAGACTTCGACGCCATCCTGTTCGGAACGCCTAACCTCGTCAGGAACTTGACGCTGGCAGGCAAGCGGAGACTTCCTTCAGGCAAGACGGTCGACGTGTCGCCAGAGATAATTGCGCTCTCCGACGTGCTCTCGTCGCTCCAGGTGACCAGGAAGCAACTTGTCGACATGGGCATCCTGATAGGCACGGATTTCAACGATGGCGTCAGGGGGATCGGACCGAAGAAGTCCCTGAATCTGATCAAGAAGCACGGCAGCATAGAAGGGATCAGGGCGGAAGGCAAAGTGGCCGTTCCCGACGAGTTCGAGGACGTTAGAAGGATCTTTCTCGAGCCGGAGGTCTCCGACGACTACTCACTCATTTGGGGCAGGGTCGATCAAGAAGCGGTTAGACGAATCCTCTGTGACAAGCACGGATTCTCTGTAGATCGGGTCGATGTCGTGCTCGAAAGAGTGGCTGCGAAACAGAACATCCGCGCGCAGAAGAGCCTCGACTCGTGGGGATAGTCTCGAGCGGTCTACCCCGTCAAGCCAGACTTACATTGCCGCGACGCCACATGATTCTCTGAAGGCTATCTTTAAAATACCCTCCATCCATATTGCCTACGGAAGATTGATTATGCGCCAAGTAGACGAGAATTACTCCCCCGTCCAGCTGGAGAAAGACGTCAGGACGCTCTGGGAGAAGACTCGAATCTACGAGAAGGTCAAGAAGGCAGCCGAGTCGGGCAAGGCCTACTACTTCCTTGACGGCCCTCCCTACACCACCGGCTCGATTCACGTGGGCACCGCGTGGAACAAGATCCTGAAGGACACGGTCATACGCTATCGCAGAATGCAAGGTCTGAATGTGAGAGACCAACCAGGGTACGACATGCATGGCCTGCCAATCGAGGTCAAGGTCGAGCAGGCCCTGGGCATCAAGACCAAGAAGGAGATCGAGACCCAGGGAATAGACAAGTTCGTCAGCACTTGCAGGGAGTTCGCGCAGAAGTTCAAATCGAAGATGACGGAGGAGTTCAAGTCGCTTGGAGTATGGATGGACTGGGACAGGCCTTACCTCACAGTCGATTCGTCCTATGTCGCATCTGTCTGGTGGACGCTCAAGCAGGCCTACGACAAGAACCTGCTGATGATGGACCACAGAGTGCTGCCATGGTGTCCTCGGTGCGAGACTGCCCTTGCCGAGGCCGAGATAGAGTACTGGGACGAGACCGACCCATCGATCTATGTGAAATTCCCTGTCGGGGGCGAGCCGAACACCTTTTTCCTCGTGTGGACCACGACTCCTTGGACGATACCCGGGAACCTGGCAGCTGCAGTCCACCCTGACTTCACCTACGCAGTCGTTAACGTCAAACGCGGCGCGACCGAGGAGACGCTAATCATACTGGCAGAGAAGATCGAAGAGCTGAAGAAGATCGCAGGGATAGAGGAGGCGACCGTCCTCGAGACGGCTAAAGGATCGGAGCTGGTCGGGATGCACTACGGGCATCCCCTGGCGGACCTTGTCCCGTACCAGCAGCAGGTCAAGGGCAAGTTCGTTCACGCGATACTCACATCCGAGACGGTCACGAACGAGAGCACAGGCATAGTCCACATAGCTCCCGGCCACGGACCCGAGGACTACGAGATAGGCAAGAAGCACGAGCTGGAAGCATTCTCCCCGGTCGATGAGACAGGCATGTACACGGCAGACGTGGGGGAGCACTATGCTGGCAAGAACGTCCGGGAAGCGAACCCGCTCGTCATGAGGGACCTGGTGGAGCACGGGGCGATGTTCCACGAGGCCACGGTCACGCACAGGTACGGGCACTGCTGGAGATGCAAGAAGCCCATCATCTACAGAATTACCGACCAGTGGTTCTTGAAGGTCACTGATTTCAAGCAAGACATCGACCAGGCAAACGACAAGGTCAAGTGGTATCCCGAGTGGGCGGGCACAAACAGGGAGAAGGACTGGATCCAGAACGCCCGGGACTGGTGCATAAGCAGACAGAGGTACTGGGGGACTCCACTTCCGATATGGAGATGCGAGTGCGGCAACACCAGGCTAGTGTCGTCAATCGATGAACTGAAGACTGCGAGAGGTTTCGTAGATGGCATGGACGTCCACAGGCCCTGGATAGACAAACTCACGTTCGAGTGCGACAAATGCAAGAAGACGATGACAAGAGTCCCAGACGTGCTAGACGTCTGGTTCGACGCAGGCGTGTGTTCCTGGGCATCGCTCGGATACCCCGCCTCCAAGGACGAGTTCGACAAGTGGTGGCCGAGCGAGTGGATCACTGAGGCCCATGACCAGACCAGAGGCTGGTTCTACTCGCAGCTGGTGACCGGCGTTCTTGCCTTCGGCAGGTCGCCGTACAACTCCGTCCTGATGCATGGCTGGGCGATGACACCCGAGGGCCAGGCGATGTCGAAGAGCGAAGGCACCGCGATAGACCCAATAGGCGTTGTCAACACGCTAGGGGCTGACTCGTTGAGATTCTATCTCCTGAAAGCGAACGCACCATGGGACGATCTCTCGTTCCAGCTGGAGGGGGTGAAGGCGGCGAACAGGACCCTGAACATCCTGTGGAACGTCTACAAGTTCGCCACACTCTACATGTCGATAGACAAGTTCGATCCAGCAAGCACGAGACTAGAGGCCATCAAGGACAGCCTGAGATCTGAGGACCGGTGGATGCTCTCTAGGATGGAGAGCCTCAAGAGAGATGTGTCCGCGGCCCTGGAAGTCTACGAGATACACCGCGCCGCCCGGGCGATAGAGGAATTCGTCGTCACGGACCTGTCCCGCTGGTATGTCAAGCTCGTCAGAGACAGGCTCTGGAAGGAGGGCGAGGACAAGGACAAACTCGCTGCATTCAAGGTCCTTCACGAGGCACTGTCAACCGCAGTCGCGCTCATGGCGCCGATGACGCCGCACATTTCCGATGTCATGTACACCAACCTGAACGGCAGGCCTGAGAGCGTGCACATGGTATCATGGCCGACCTTCGACCCGAGATGGATCGACACGAAGCTGGAGGAGGGCATGAACCTCGTCCGCGAGATATCGGAGACCGTGGCCCGCATAAGGCAGGAATCCAACCTCAATCTGAGGTGGCCCGTGAAACGGGTGGTCATCAAAGCGGAGTCGGATGAGGTCATAGAATCCTTGATCAGCCTGAAGGACTCCCTGCTCTCCCAGAACAATATCAAGGACATGCAGCTGGTCCCCTCGGGAGAGGAGTGGGATGAGATGATCCTCAGCGTCGTCCCCAACCCGAACGCCATCGGCAAGGTCTACCGCCAGTGGTCTAGCAAGATAGCCGTGCTCCTGAAGAACAGGCCAGCAAAGACGATAAAGGCAGGCATAGACAAGGGGGAGTACTCACTTGGCATCGAGGGCCAGCTGGTCAAGATCCTTCCGAACATGGTGTCGTTTACATCCACGCTGCCCCCGGACGTCGTCAGTGCCGAGTTCTCGAAAGGCATTGCATACCTCGACCTCGAGCAGACGCCCGCGCTGGAATCAGAAGGCTTCTCGAGAGAGATCATCAGGCGAGTCCAGCAGATGCGCAAGGATATGGGCCTGAACGTCGAGGAGTTCATCAGAGTCGAGATCGAATGCAGCAGACGGGTCGAAGGATTCCTCGAGAGCTGGAAGGACAAGATCGCCAGGGAAACGAGGGCTAGGCACTTCGAAATAGCCGACTCTCCGCGAGGGGAGTACATAGTGGAATGGAACATCGAATCCGAAGCAATGGTGATCGGGCTCACGTCCCTCAAGATGAAGCAGGGGATGGACATGCTGACCAGCATCCCCGGAATATCCCCTGACAAGGCGATGAAGCTCGTGGACGCAGGGTACAGCAGCATCGACCATATGAAAGAAGCCAACACGGAGGACTTCGCGATAGTCGAAGGGATCACCAAGCTAGATGCAAAACGCATCTACGACAGTCTCCACAAGGACGATGTGAGGCCAGTTGCATCTCCAACACCGCCAGCAGCGGTCGCGCCGCAACCCGTGGCATCTGAGCAAGCTCCAACTGCACCCGCGGGCGCTGCGCCGCAACCACAGGAAACCTTCCTCGAGAGACTCCGGAAGGTAGATGGACTGGACCCGACAGTTGCACTTGCAGTCTACGAGGCCGGATACGTCTCGGGCCAGTCATTGATGAACGCCGCTGTCGGCGACCTCATGAAGGTCAAGGGTGTCTCAGAATCGGTGGCGACAATGCTGATCGAGCACTTCATCAGCGAGCCCAGCCCTGGCGCGAGGCAGGTGCGCGCGGAGATCAAGCCTGCGCCCTCTGTGACCGAGCTGGAGAGATCATTCTCATATCTGGTCGAAGAGGACAAGCCAGAAGCATCGTACTCTCTGTTCCTGAACGCCCTGAGCAAGGGCATGAAGGGGTACTGCATCACGAGGAACTACCCCGCGAAGATCAAGAGCAAGTTCGACCTGAAGGAGACGCCGGTCATTTGGCTGTCCAATGTCGGAAGGGAAAACGCCATCAGACCGAAGGACCTCGAGAAGCTGAGCGTGTCCCTTGAGCAGTTCCTCTCCCAGCCGGGCGGTGGAATAGTGCTGCTAGATGGGCTTGAGTACCTGATAACGAACAACAACTTCATCACGGTTCTGAGGCTCATCCAGTCTCTCAGGGACCAGGTCGCTATCAACCAGTCCATACTCCTGATGGCAGTCAACAGATCAACGCTCGAGAGCCATCAGCTCAACCTCCTGGAGAGAGAGGTCGACTACACGATAACCGGCTGAGCGCTCTGTTCATCGTTAGATCAGCTTGCACACAATCTGCTGCAGGACCGGGACCGTGGGGTATCTCGCTACGTCCTCGGGAGCGACCCATTCGAAAGACTGGTGCTCCCAATCGATATTGATGTTACGGTCCTTCACGTCGAAGAGAAAAGGATGTACGCACCACACGGTGTCCCCATCCCTGAACCGTTCAGCCTCACCCCTCTTCACGAGCTTGGCCTTGCTCTTCCCTATCTCTTCTTCGATCTCGCGAAGGGCTGCAGTCTGGTCGACCTCGCCTTCCTCGATGTAGCCTGAGACTCCTGCCCACTGACCCCGGTATGACCCGACCTTGTCGCTTCTCCGCAAAAGAAGTATCCTTCCTTTGTTCCTGAGTATGCTCGTGACGACATGCTTCTCGGTGGCGTTCGCAATCTCAAGGAACCCGTGGTCCGCATCGACCCTCAGGTCGTCCCCCGTTCTCAGCAGGCCGATGTCCACACCGTCGACCATGGGTATCTCCGAGATTATCGCCCCCGTGGCGACGATTGGCTCGGCGGAGCCATTGACTATCGCGCACGGAGCCACATGGTTGAGCTTCAGCTGGTACATCGCATATGACCCGACGGTGCTGCCCTTGCCGTACGGGAAGCAGAACACCTTGTCGGAGATGTTCAGACCCTTTGCCTCGCACTCGGGATCCATGATCTTGGATGTGGCCGGGTCGACACCACCCAGGAACGAGAACGGCGAGGTGCACACAACTGATTTGCCCGAGACCTTCCCGCCCCTGACCTTTCTCGCCTTCACTATCGTGATATCGCCTCCAGCAGAGCCCTGTTGGTCCTGAAGGATGCGCGCTGCTTGCCCAAGGTCGGCAGGTAGACCATGGCCTTCCCGGAGTCGGACGCCGTCCTCTTGTACATCTTCTCGATCGGCGCGACCACCATGCAAGTGTCGCACAGCACCTTGCCGAATCTCTTCAACGCTGCGATCTCATTCGGGCACTTAGCGAACACGGACCTGGAAGTGCAAAACCAAACATCGGAATCCTTCCTTGGTTTCCTGTTCTTGAGGAACTTTGCCATACGTTTGAGCTCCGCAGCGGAGCAATGAGGGCAACCGATGGCGACGAGGTCCCACTGGTCATCTCCCTTCAGGCTCTCAGCGCACGCGAGGAGCTCGGTCTTCGGCAACGACATGCACTCTTCGACGGAAGATGTGTCGACCCTGGTCTTCTTCCCCTTGTGCGTATGGACGTACATCGAGACTGCGCCCGTGGTAGCCATCGCAGCTCCGAAAGCCTTGTGTTCGTCGGCAGACAGAGATGGGCAGCTGATGAGCGGAACTCTCTTCCCCGCCATCTTTCCCACGACATATCCCGCCAGAGGAACAAGCCCATCGGGTATCTCCTCGATTTCAATCCGGATCCGCGGCGTGCGGTTCTCTGGCAGATGAAGGCCGTACTCTGCGGTCTTGCCTATGATTGCGGCCGCCAAGGCCGAAGGCCCTCCTTCACGATTGGTCATGGCTCCCAGGTAGGAGTTCGCGAAGACCGTCGCGGACGATTCCGCCCATGCGATATGCTGCCCCTTCCTCGGTCGGTTGCCTGCGAGATACGGAGTGCAGGAATAGAGCGGGCCGATCCCGAGAGATCTGTAGGCGGATACGATTCGAGCCTGCTTGGAATGAAATTCTTCGTCGACCCCCATCGCCTTCCATCGTTTCAGGTCCAAACCCAGCGGGTTCAACGACGACGGGACCGTCGCCTTCGCCTTTGCGGAGAAATCCTCTAGAAACAGGATGCCAGCATCGCCAATCGTTTTGAATGAAGCCCCGGACACTTGCGCGGACGCAATCGGTATGAGCCTCTTTGCACCATAGATGTCGCCAAGGGCCACAAGGAGTTCAAGGGCCTTCTGCCGCCCATGGCCCTCCTCGCCGGCGAGTATGCGCTCCTCCTGCGACGTGAGATGCATCATCTGTGAGATTACTGGTCCGATATAATAGGATGATGGAGATTGGGAGCGGGCCTGTCGGGAGTTTCGGGGAGGTCAACCGACCATCCCATTCGAACCCGAGTTTGAGGCTTTCTCCAGCGCCAACAATGGCGTTCCGGAGGCCTCAGTGATATCCAAGCTACACTACAGGCCCGGTCCGTCGAAAAGCCTCGTCCGTATATCTATGTTGGCTCATTCACAAAACGCCACTAGACCGTCATTCCGAGGAGGATGAGGCCTCCAAGAACGATCGCCAGAGCTGGCAGGTGTATCCGGCTAAGTCTCTCCCGAAGGAAGACCACCGCCAAGACGACCGTGATCAGTGGGTACGCGCTCGAAATCGGCACTACGAGAGAGGCATTTCCGCCGTCGAGGGCGAACGAATATGCATAGGCGCCGGTCACGTTGAGCGCAAGACCGATCGCACCAAGAAGCCATATCTTCGGCGGCGGGCTGGCGCTCTGCGGGCCAATCGGACGTACCCGCCTGAGCCAGCTATATAGGACGGGCGCTGTCAGCGCAGAGAGTATGTAGAAGGCGAAGATGTTGCCCGCACCGATCCTGTCGATGGCCATCTTCGACGTAAGGCTCCACATCCCCCAGAGAGCGAAGGCCATGAGGGCGAACATGAGCGACCTCTTGTTCAGAGCGTGCTTAGTACCAGGTTCTGGCTCATACGAAAGTGCAATCACGCCTCCGATGACCGCGATCACACCGAATGCTTGCACAGAGGTGAGCGATTCCGAGAGGACGACAATTGCACCTATGACCGTCAGCGCTGGATAGGCAGCGGAAATCGTTCCAGCTATCGCCACCTGCCCTTCCATTATCGACTCGAAGAAACAAAGGTAGCCGCAAATGCCTATGAGGCATGACGACGCAGCCAGAACACCATCGGCCAGCGAGATCGAAACGTCCTGCCTCCAGAATAGGAAACCGATTGTGTACATCACACTTTCGACGGAGGCGATGAGGATTGCCACCCTAGCGACGCCAAGTCGAGGAGTGCTCAGCTTGGCGAAGAGGCCGGCGCTCCCCCAGAATAGTGCAACAACGATTGCGAGGACAAACCAAAGTTCCATTGACATCCACCAAGGCCGGTGAGGCGGTGCCTTAAAGTCCGGGAAGGTGAGGTCCCTGATGAAGGTTTGGGCACGGCAGTATCAATGGTCGCGGAAGCGGCAACTCGGTCAGTCCATAGTCAGATATGTGCAATGTGCATTTCGCTATTGACCGAGCAGTCCCGTCACACGAATCCCTGGAGGAGTGGAGACCCAGGGAGGACAGGCATTCTGTCAAAAGAAGAGTATCGTGAGCCAGTCACGTTGTTTTCGGCCAAAGAGAACGTTATAAATACCGTATAGGCTGATTGAGGAGACCAGAGGTTTGAAGCAGCATTCGATGGACAGTCCGATTATCAGCGGCTGGCCTATTCGTCAGTCATGCTTCGAGGACCATAGGAGGGGGATAAGGTGGGAAGTTCTAAAGAAGAACCCAAGAGTGAGATTGCGCAACCTGCCGGTGCGCCGGCTAGACCTAAGAGCAAGGCAATGTTGGCGATTGTGATCGTCGTAGTACTCGTAGTCGCTGCAGTCGCCGGGGCATGGGCAGCAGGACTGTTAGGCAGGAACGAAGGTAAGGTGCTGACGATTGCGATGAGCTCGGATGTCGAGACCATGGACCCCGCGAAAACGAGCGCGATGTATGGTCCGCCAGGGATGATTTACGAGACGCTCGTTGGAAGGGCCTATGACGGCAGCTACGTCCCGGGCCTTGCCGACTGGTGGAACATGAACAAGACGGTCCCGGGTAAACCAACGTTCGAGATTCGTCTACATCAGGGCGTCAAGTTCCATGATGGGACGCCGTTCGACACTTACGCCGTCAAGAGGATCATCAACTACTATTCCAACAACGACAGCTGGGTACAGTACGAGTTCGCTGCAATCTTTGGATGCAAGAACAAGACCGGCTGGCCAGATGCTGGAATGTGGGCCAAGGACGCCTACAACATGGTCCTGAACCTGACATTTGCCGATGTCGCCCTAGTGTTCAACCTCTCGCACCTTTACGGTTCGATGATGGGCCCGGCAGCACTGGAATCCGATGGCCTGGACAATTATGGTACTGCTGGACACAAGGTCATTGGAACCGGCCCGTTCAAGCTGAAGGAATGGGTACCCGGTGACCATGTCACGCTTGTGAAGAACAAGGACTACAATTGGGGGCCAGCATGGGTCACAAACAAGGGTCCTGCCAAGATCGACAAGGTGATCTACAGGATAATCGCCAACGAGGCTTCGAGGTTCACCGGGTTCGAGAGCGGGTCAATTGATGTCCTGCAGCAGGTGCCTCCGAACAAGATCCAGACATATGCTGCAAACAGCG
>JBGQAM010000098.1:0-4134 GCA_041494275.1 Thermoplasmata archaeon
ATCAGATATCCGCCAAGAAGCTGGCAAAGGCAGCCAAATTCCGGGCAAGAGCGGCCAAGATCAGAGAGCAAGTTGCGAAGCACGACGCCAAGATCAGGAGTCTACAAAGGAAGATCGCCGACCTAGAGAGAAGAGCCAACCAGCTGGCAGGACCGCCCATGAGATAGCGGTCGGTCGAGATACATATATATACAATGAGATAGATATTGTCTGACAATCGTCATACGATGGGATGGGATGCTGGATTGAACAGGAAGCTAGCAGTGCCTTTCGCGGTGAAAGGACTCCTTAGAATGGAGGAGAATCGCGTCGTCAGGATAAGGACCCTGAAGGACGCCGAGCATGATAGCGACGATCTTGAGGTCGCAAGGAAGCTTGCTGAGAACAGAATGCGCATCGAAGGCCTGCTGGAGGACATCAGAAAGGACCCTGAGGTCATCGATTCGCCAGAGATCGAGACCGAACTGGACTACATCCAGACGTCCATACAACTCGGCCTACTCGAGATAACTGGGGAGCTGGAAGAGGCTCCTTACTCAGATGAACTGTTTGAAGAAGCGGTCGCATAGGCGAGAGTTGAGAGAGAATCATCTCCTCATTGCCGGTGGATTCTTGAGAACTCTGGAAGAGGGAGTTGAACACGCAAGCGAGTGCTGGACGCGCCAGTTGAACTGCGCTGAATCGGTCCTGCGCGGCGTGTGTTTCGCTCAGGGGATCGACCTCGTTGACCAAGCCAGAAGGATGGCGACGCCTTTCGGAGGAGGCATCGGACGATCTGAGGACACCTGCGGAGCACTGATCGGAGGCGTGCTCGCAATCGGCGTCTCACTTGGCAGGACTGCACCGGAGCAAGATAGACTCAGAAGCTATGAGGCAGCAGGAAAGCTCTACAAAACGTTCCAAGCCCGTTTCGGATCCACATGCTGCAAGGTCCTGAACAAGGGCGATTTCAAAACGCCGGAACATCGGACCAGATGCGGCGAATACGTAAGGGGAGGGACGAAGCTTGCGATCCAAGTCCTCAGGGAAAGATGATTACCACTGCTTCGGTTTTCGCAATCTGCGCTCACTCCGGAAATACTTATATACAAATCAATGGATACATATGCTAGCTCCAAGAAGGGATGGGATTTGGAGACTGTCAAGAGAATCGACGAGCCAGCGGTAGATAGATGGAGCGAGCATCCTGCCGCTTCGGAAAGAGATGCTTCCGCCGAGAAAGGAGACCTGCCGTTCTTCAGGCTCAGCGGCGGGATTTTGAGAGCCAACGCGAGAACAGAAAACAGGATCGACGATCTCCTTCGGAAGATGGTCCAAAATCAGAACAGCACTCGCTACATACCCAACATCGACAAGAACCTGGACTATCTCCACACTAGCCTCAAGCTTGACATGATCGGCAGGGTGGCCAACGACGTCTCCGAGATGAACAGGAAACGCTCCGAGAAGGCCTTGGATCGCTCCCCGGACGCGCTCGCCCCTTCAGAGGAATGACGCGGTCCATGTCCTCAGTTGCAAACGGCCGCTTTGCTGGGACATGAAAACGATAAAAGAGAAGTTTGTAAAGGGTTTGTGTTTCGTTTGCCCTGCGGTTACGGGTCTTCGCTTCGGCGCTTGAGGCTCACAACGGCGAACAGCACAAGCATCCCCGAGATCGGCAAGAGCACCATCGGGAACTCCGGTATTACTATCACTGTCCCCATCGTCACGTTCAACCATTCATTCGCTCCTACGCCCGTGATGATCGTTTCGTTCTCGCCGCTCACGATGCCTAGCCAGGCAACGGCTCTCACTTGGTCGCCGGTATTCCAGCCACCTAAGAGTGTGTTCAAGTCGAAGTTGTAGTACCCGTTGATCGACGATATGGTGGCGTTGTTGCTCGCCCCCGTGTCCACGTTGGTGATATTCACATTGGCGCCAGCCACTTTGGTGACCCCGTCGGTGTCGTATATGTACCCACGGACGGAGTGAGGCTGTCCAGGTGCCTGTGTGTGCGCCATGTTTTGGTAGCCCACGGACACCAGAGCGATCGCGGAGATGATGATTCCCGCGACCACGCATACAGCGAATACTGACAGCGCCCTGGCATGCCTCCTTCCGGAGCCTGCTGGCTCGCAGCTCATAGACCTCGAGATCATACTCATGCCACTCCCGTGGGAGGATGCTCTCGCTCGAGGCATGTCCATGCCTCTCGAGCGGGATTTGCGGCTCGCGCCGTCGCCGTCTAGTCCGATCTTGCTGTTGCCATTCATCTTCGCCACCTCATGGGTCATATGCCAACGTTCCGCTCGAAGTGCACCATACCCAGTATGACTGCCCGGGGACCAACAAGAAGTCGTTGTACGTTGGCTCAATGTCGTCCCATGTCAGGTAATACCCTGTTGATTGTGTGTAGGCCACCACAGTCGTGATGCTCGCGCCTAGATACATCGACGGAATGTCGCTCGCATGCCTTGTCGTGTTAAGCGAAGCGAAACCCACCATCGCCCAGCCACCGCCGGCCTGGACAGCGATGTCTCTAATCTGCATGGCAGTCGGGACATCACCTGCAAGCTGGAGCGTCCTGGGCCCAGCCGCGTAGATCCAATAGCCAGTGCTCGCGTTGATGGCGAAGTCCGCGGACACGTCAGAGTATCCGATATCGAAGGTCTGGTCATAGTATCCAGTCACCGTGTTGTATCCGACCACCGTATCGCCCGTCTGCAGGCCCGGCAGAGTTCTCGCAGTGTAGCCCCAACCGACACGGGGCACCGACACGAAGTTCCAGCCAGTGCCCAGTATAATCGTGGTCTTTGCTTGCGACACTGTTAGTATCACAGGCCCTCCTGTCACCGCACCGAGCTGACCATCAGTGGCGTCCACATATGCGAGACGCATGGTCGCTGTATGGTAGGTGTGCGTTGCCGTCACGGTCGAGTTGACCACAGTCTGAGTGACGATCTGCCATGTGCCATCTCCAAACGTGAAGTTGGCAATGCAAAGATCGTTGTCCCAATCCGTAACGGTAGCAAAGAATGTCACGAGCGTGTCCGTGTTCGGCGTCGTGTTGCTCGCGTGGAAGTTGGTAATCGCTGGAGCATGATCACCAATTCTCGCCACGTGAACCATGGCAGTGTCCGACACATTGTGCCCGAGCAGACCGGTCTTGTCGTCAGAGTACACCGTCAGGGTGAAGTCGCCGTTGAACTTGTACGTGTGGTACGCATTGTACTGCGTTGGCGAGGTGACCGCCGTGTTGATGTTCATCACCGTAGCGGGATCACCGTCTCCCCAGTTCCAAGTCAGGCGTAGGCGGTCCCTGGTGTCCGCGTCCGATACCGTGGATGTGAACATCCACGAGACACCTTTGGTGACCGCGGGCTCGTCCTTCGCTGAGCACGTGGGGAAGTGGTTCGCCGAGACCGTCACCAGATTTGGCTTCGGGACGGGCCTGCTGCCCGTGCCTAGGTGACCGTCATCGACCAGCATCGTCACAGTGTACGATGGGTCACCCTTCGTGAACTGGTGGGTGGTCTGCTGACCGGTCCCCGTCGTGCCGTCGCCGAAGTCCCACTTGTATGTCATCGGATCGAGCTGATCGTCAATGGCCGTACCGTTGAAGTACACAAGCGTCCCTGAGTCAGGGTCGCTCGGCTCTGTTGTGAAGTTCAGGTCATGCGGTGCGGTGTTCGACAGGTCGGATATCACTGCCATCGACTTCTTCCAGTTGCCCAGCTTGTCAAGCGTGTCCTTCTCCCTCACCATGAAGTAGACATCGTAGTAGCCATCTCTAGGGTACGTCCAGGACGCGCCGTATTGCCCAGGTAAACTCGGAGTTATCCAACCGCTTTTGTTGCCGTCGCCAAAGTTCCACTGGTACTCGAGGTTCGAGTATGTGCTCGCATCAGTAACCGTTGCAGAGAACTGCACTGGCGTTGTGGTATCCTCTTCGTATACAGGAGCCACTCCGGTGACCACGGGCGCGGGGTTGTCGCCTGGATCTAGCTGAGACCAGAGCCAGTAGTAGACCGCGTCAGCGCACATGGGGTACTTCTGTCCACAGTCGCCCCAGTTCGTCCATTGGTCCGGGCTTATCGAATGAGCGGCGTACAAATTGTCGATCCACACGACAGGCCAGCACCCTGAGGACTCGTA
>JBGQAM010000067.1:0-8596 GCA_041494275.1 Thermoplasmata archaeon
AGTTACTGAGGTGGACGACGAGCGCGCGCTTCAGGACGGCCTCGCGAGTGCAGTCGAGAGGATACCCAATCTGAAGGGGCTGAGAGCTGTCTGCGAGAGCGTCCCCGGGACCCTCACAACCAAATCCGCGGTCGAGATCATGAGATGGGGAAGGAAGGCCTTCGGAGACCTCAGGGCCTTTGAGACGCTTACTCTACACACTTTCCCTGTGGGCATCAGGGAAGAACTCTTTGGCATCATGGCGCACGATTTCGACGGCATAATCGAGATCAGAGAGGAGAGGGGCGTTGAGCGGGTCAGATACTATCTCAACATACAGAAGATGCGCAGGACGGACGTCCCACACAAGATGTACGAGCTAGACACTGAGAATGCATTGCTCTCTTTGAAGTCGATAGAGAAGATAATGTGAACTCTAGTCATTGAGCAACTGGGTGACGAGATCCTCGTAATCCTCAGTGTTGAGGGCGACCAGATCTTCGTTTACGTACTTGGCTAGTTTCACAGAGTAGTTCAGCTGGCCTCTCTCTTTGGTGACCCTGAACATCATGTCATCATTGGACTGCTTGAGGTAGAGTATTATGACCGCCCCGTTCGCAAACTCGTACTCGGCCTCGAAGTGTCCATTTATCCCATTGACGCGTTGGGAGTCGATGAGGAACTTCAACATTATTGGCTTCGCGCTGTGATTCTCCACGAGAACCCTGTGCAAAGTCGTAACGAAGATCATGTCGCGATCTATCGGGAGGCCCGCCTGTGGAGCTCTTACTTCCATCACAATCCTCTGGCGATGCTGACTATGGTCCTTTTCCACTTTATACTTTTCCAGATAGCGTTCAAACCATAATGCTGGCTCATCCGAAAAGTCTCACACCAAGGATCTCGAGAATGGCGTAGATAAGGAAGGCCCTGTTGATCCCGGCCAGGAAGTTTGCGAGGGCGAAATCCCTCAGCTTGATGGTCGTTCCCCTCTTGTTGAATATCGAGAACAGATAGAGAGGTATCGTATCGACCATGCCAGGTATCGACATGATGATGTACATGGCGACTATGCCATACTTCTTCACGAATGCCTCGCTCTTGTCCAGCAGCCATTTGAACCAACCCCATCTCGAGAATCGAAGCACAGCGCCCTCAACTCTTGCGCCGATGTAGTACACAGCAGCCGCCCCGGTCGCCTTTCCCAGACCCAGCACGAGCGCCTTGATCGGGAAGAATACGCTCGGGTTCCAGATCAACGCGATCTCTATGGGGATTGGCAGTATGATCGCTGCGGCAATACAGAACAGGAAGAAGATCAGAAGATAAGTGGCAGGATCGGCCTGATTGTTCATCAGGTAGTCCATGAGCTGTTGGAGGATGTCCGCCATCTGAGTAGCCGCAGGCGATTGTCCTTACTTCTAGGTTGCCACGGAAGGCCAAAACCTGAGCATCAACGGAAATGCGAAAAGTGGGGGGAGCCAGAAAATTAGAAGACGATACGAATAAATACCAAAGGCTTATATTCGTGTACTATCATCACCTGTTTTGGGATGTACCATGGCTAAGACCGAAGGGAAGGAAGAAGATTGGTTCACCCAGCTTGACGAGGAGCTGGAGAAGAAGACTACCCAGATTACCGACAACTTCGTCGAGCAGAACAACCAGAAGCAGGTCATCAACAAGACCCTGCTCGAGGATCTCTTTCGCATTTGGATAAGATTCAACAAGATCAACGTGCACTACAGCATGGTCCCCGACCCTCAGGGGCCCGCGGCCTTCGCCACATTCGCCGTGTACCCCGAGCAGTGGTCGTTCAAACCCGACTACGATTTCGCCGGCGTGGATAACCTCTCGCTCACGGACAGGACTCAGACGCGTGTGGGAGACTCGCTGAAGGCATGGTACTACAGCGTTGACAGCCAGACGCACTTTCGAATGGTTTTCGAATTCTGCGAGGGAGAGCACTACTACAAGTACGCCGGCTGGAAGAGGATCTTCAGCCAGTACGTGCTGCTGGACCTCCCAATCACGAAGTTCGAGGAGAAGAAGTATCACGACGTGCTCGCGGACATTATCAAGAACTGGTACGAGTCACACCTGAGGCGCGACAGGGAAATCGTCCTGAAGCACATCAGGGAGAAGTACGAGAAAGGCGAGACTTTCACGCAGTGAGAGCATCTCTTGTCATTTGCGTGGCATTGTTCACTTGTCAGCGTGAGCGGTCATGCCTTTTCGAGCTTGACCAGCCGACCACACAGCGCCCCGCCCATCACCGATATGTCCTCCGTGGGGAGGATCCTCCCAGCGTTCGCGTCGAAGAGCAGGTTCGCTGATGCGGGGACCTCATCATCGCCGACCCATAGAACAACAACGAGGGGCATCTTTGGGAAGAAGTACGACTTGAAGCTCACGGAGCCCATGGTCATTGGCTCGGCACGAATCGCTGCGCCCAAGTGCTTGAGAAGATCAGGCCTCTGTCCGAACTCCTTGACGAGTACGTCGATCGTCCTCGATTTGAAAGCGGAGTAGTACAGGGCGCCGCCCTCGAAATCCCGATAGGTGACGAGCCGGTTGGCCAACTGGGCGTTCCCCGAGCCCTCAAGATAGTGGAGAACAAGCACTTTGAGGTGCGGACTGACCTCATCCAATGCGTCGCGAGAATAGATGATCGTTCTCGACCCAATATCCACGACGCACTCGCTATCCAGGACTCTCAAGAGGAGCTGGCTCGTGTCCGGCCTTAGAGTCGCCCCAGAGTTCGCAGCCAATATGGTGGGATTCGCATCAGCCAGACGCGCCCATGCCTGGTTCAAGGCCTCGTCATGACTGTCTCTGCCGATAGTCAAACAGAAAGCCTCCTCATGCCCTGAGGAAGGAGTGGGCATAGAGCTTCTGATTGAGAAGCACCTCGGATGCCTTGACGACCTTCATCAGCTCTTCATCGTTTGGATCCACGATCGCGGCGTCCAGTCCTCTTCCAAGGAGCATTGCGAGATATGTTCGATTCAGCAGGCTCTTCTCCTCAGCGCCGCTCGACACGTTGCTGAGTCCTACGATGGTCCGCGGCGGCGGAATGTTCAATGCCCTGAATGCGGTGACGGCCTCGCAGAGCACCGGGCACTGCGCCTGGGCGGCAGATATCGGCAGAACTACAGGGTCCAGGAATACCTTCTCCGGGGCGATGCCGCGATCCATAGCGTTCGTCAACAGAACCATAGCGATCTCGGTCTTCTTGTCCACACTATCTGGAATACCCTTCTCGTCGATCGTCAGGCATACGATCTCAGCGTTGTGCTCCGCCGCCAGAGGGAAGAACCTCTCCATCCTCTTCTGCTCGGCAGTGGTCGAGTTGATCATGGGCTCGCGCTTGCACGCAGAAAGCCCGGCCTGTTGCACCTTGAGGCTAGGCGAATCGATGGCGATCCTCGCGTCCACGACGTCTTGGATGGTCCTGACAAGCCACGCCATTGCTGAGGAGGCGTCCTCTCGTCCCGGACCCGTGTTGACGTCGAGGACGTGTGCGCCCGCGTCGACCTGGGCATGAGCAAGATCCTGAATGAACTTCTCGTCCTTCGAGTCAATCGCCCTAGCGACCTGGGGGAACTGACCGTTTATCCTTTCTCCAACGACTATCAGGGGTGAACCTCCGAAGAACGACGTACGAACTTTGACGCATATCAAATGTTCGTCTACGTCCATACGGAATGCGAATAACATCGCAAAACGAAACAGTTAATAGCAAAGCAAGTGGTTCCGAGGGATGCTGGCTTCTGATGGCGGAGGATACTAGGGAATCATTCAGGGTCTCATTCGGGCCCGAAAACAAGGTCGTGAGCGTTCCGAAGGGCTCCACGATTCTCGAAGCATGTAGATTGGCAGGAATACCAATCGACGCTGTCTGCGGAGGAGATGGCAAGTGCGGCAGGTGCAAGGTCAAGCCCAAGGGGGAGTTCACGGCACAGGACTCGCCATTTCTTTCGAAGGCCGAAAAGGAGTTGGGAATCGCGCTGGCATGCCTCAGCACGGTGGGCGGAGATCTCAGCGTGGAGATACTCCCCAGAGCGAGGCTCGGACGGCATCAGATCCTCACGAAGTCGATCGAGGAGCTGCCGAAGCCGATCTCGCCCTGGGTGAGCAAGAGGTACATCGAACTCTTGCCCGCCACCGTCTCAGACAACCTAGCAGATCTGGAGAGAGTCATGCGGGAGATCGATATGGACGATCTGTGCGCTCCTCTAGAGACCCTGAGGCAGCTCTCGTCCTCAGTGAGGTCAGATGGCTGGAAGTTGACGGCGACGATTTCGAGGCTGGAGCGGATCAAGGAGATTTCAAGGACGGAGCCAGGAGACACCTCAGACCGCCTGCTCGGGATTGCAGTCGATATTGGCACTACGACCGTGGTCGTGGACCTCGTCGACCTCATCTCGGGCAAGGTGATCGGGACGGCTTCCGACTACAACCGACAGACATCCAGGGGAGAGGACGTCATTGCCAGGATGATGTACAGCGAGGAGAAAGGAGTCGCGGAGCTGAGACATCTTGTCAGGGAAACGATCAACCTGCAGATAGGGAAGCTGATCAGAAATGAGGAAGCCAGGTTTGGAAGAGAAACCTCGGCGAACGACATCGCAGCGGTATCGGTCGCCGGAAACACGGTCATGACGCATTTCTTCACCGGACTGGACACGAGGCATTTGCGGCGAGAGCCATATGTCCCTGTGGCGTATCATATGCCCTGCATCAAGGCTGACGAAGTCGGCCTTTCGACGAACCCAGCGGCCAGAGTCCTTCTGCTTCCTGCTCGTGCGGGCTACGTTGGAGGGGACGTCATCGCGGACGTCCTTGCGAGCGGCATGCACCGCTCGAGCGAGCTGGCGCTCCTGATAGACGTTGGCACGAATGGTGAGATAGTCCTTGGAGGAAAGGACTGGCTAGCCACATGTTCGTGCTCGGCCGGGCCGGCATTCGAGGGAGGTGAGGTGTCCTGCGGGATGAGGGCGATGGAGGGTGCGATAGACAAGCTGCGCATAAACGAGGACTTATCCACTGCATACCATGTGATCGGAGATGAGCGTCCGGCAGGCATCTGCGGTTCGGGGCTCATAGACCTCGTTGCTGAGATGTATGCCAGAGGGGTGATCGACCGAAAGGCTAGAATTCAGGACTCCGGAGGTGACAGGATCAGGAGGGCCGATTCCGGCCTGGAGTACGTCATCGAGATCAGATCCAAGCTGGGGATGTATGCGACCTCGGACCTGACAGTCACAGACGCGGATCTTCAAAACTTGCTTCGCACGAAGGCAGCGGTCTTCGCCGCATGCTCCGTCCTTTTGAGGAAGACGGGAGAACACCTAGACAAGCTATCAAGCATAATCATCGCCGGGGGCTTCGGTTATCACCTGGATATCGCAAGGGCCGTCACAATAGGCATGTTCCCGGACGTGCCACTAGAGAAATACAGGTTCATAGGCAACGGTTCATTGGCGGGAGCGCGCCTCGCGCTGATTTCGGCGAAAAGAAGGAAGGAGATAAAGGACATATTCGAGAGGATGACCTACTTTGAGCTAAGTGTCGACAACGACTTCTACGACGAGTTCTCGTCGGCACTCTTCATACCCCACACCGATCTCAAGAGGTTCCCTAGCGCGGTGAGCGACCTTCAGAGCGGGGAGGGACGGCCATGACCTACACCATAGCTGTCGCCGGGAAAGGAGGGGTAGGAAAAAGCACTTTCGCTGCGCTGGCGGTGAGACACCTTAGCGAAGTGACCGGTGAAGTCGTCCTCGCGGTGGATGCGGATCCCAACTCGAACCTTGGAGAGAAGCTGGGCACTGAGCCAGGTAGAACCCTGGGGAGCATAAGGGAGCAGCTCCTTGCGCGAGAGAACGAACAGCCCGAAGGAATCTCGAAGCAAGAGTTCATTGACTATCAGGTCAGACTCGCTCTGAAGGAAGGAAAGGGATTCGACCTGTTGACAATGGGCCGACAGGAAGGCCAAGGTTGTTACTGCTTTGTCAACAACATGCTCAGGACGATCCTCGACTCGCTGTCAACGAAGTATGCGTATGTTGTTGTGGACAACGAAGCGGGGATGGAGCACCTCAGTCGTAGGACGACAAGAACCCCTGACCTGCTTCTCATAATCTGCGACAAATCCAAGGCGTCGATCGAGGCGGCCAAAAGGATCTCGTCCCTCGCGACGGAGATGAAGATCCAGGCAGCGCGAAAGATCCTCGTTGTCAATCTTCAGGATCCAGCTGGAGAGGGCAAGCCATTGAAGGATATCCCGGGTTTCGATTCCGTCTACGGTGTCAGGAAGTCAGGCAGGATAGCGTCGCGTTCGGAGGAGACCGAGTCGTTGACTGACCTGCCCAAGAGCGACCCAGCGTTCGCCGATGTGGCAAGGATCGTCGACTCGGAGCGGAAGAGGATGTAGATTCAGGCAGACATGGACTTCAGCATCTTCGACAGGCCCGACGACTCCCTAGGACCTACAACAACCTTCATCCCTGTCAGCTCGTTGAGCTTCCCGCTCATCCTGCTCACCTGGCCAGGAATCACTATTTCGTTCCTGGAGCACTTTTCCTTCACCTTCTCTGATTCGAGTGCCTTGGCAACGGACTCCGGTGTGAGCTTTCCCGCCGCAAACGAAGTCATGACGGATTGGCCTTCCGTGTCGACAACCAACAGCCAGACTGGCAACTTGCTCTTCTCTATATCGGCACGCACGGTGAAGTATGTCAACGAGAAATTGGTGGTGAAGAGCAGAGGAGAGCTCGCATTCGGCTGACCCACCGTGTAGAGTCCGGCTTTCACTTGTATCGGGACTTGGGGATCTGTGAAAATGTTCTGTCTCAGCGCGAGGAGCGGGTAGAGGAATTCCCTTTCCATCCCCTCGACAAGAACCATCGATGAGTACTTCATGACGCCCAAAGCGGCCTTCATCTGTTCCTCATGTATCTTGCCGAGAACGGCCATCGTCGGATAACCCAGGGGCCTGAACTTCTTCTTCACCGCTGCACGCCGAATCATTGTCATGTCCTGCAGCATCTTGGACGCGGACGAGCACTCCGGCTCCAAGACCAGGTCGGAAATTCCAGCCCTCTTCGCCTTGTCGGAAAGCTGTGAAAGCTCATCGAGACTCTGGACACCTCCGATGACGAGCGGGAAGGCACATGCTTTCGCGACGGCGACCATGGCATCGAAATTGCCGGGAGTCGCCCTGTAGAGAAGTGGCTTGCCCTGGGTGCACGTGGCCAGTGCTGCAGCCATCAGCTCTGGATCCTCAGTCATAAGAACCAGAGGTAGGCCAGTCTCTGAAGCATTCTTAGCGGCCTCCAGAAAGACCTGGGTGTCGCCCGATGAGTGCCTCACCGCGACAGCGTCCATCCTGACGAGCTGGCCGACTCGCTCGAAGACGAGAGCTTTGGCCGCGCTGATGTTTGCCTTCATCGTCTCCAACCCTTCGGAGTCATCAGCGATTAGGCCTAGCACTGTGGGATGATAGAAGGTCTTGTCGTGTCTGAACAGCTGCGTCTCGTCTCCCATCTTCACGGCCAGCTCTCCAGTGCCGAACGCCACAAGCCTGATCGGAGGGGCGCCGCTCTCCTCGAGCGAAGCCTTTCCCTCGGGGCTGACGTACGGACATGCCTCGAGGGCGACCTTCTGGTTGGCGAGCTGCATCGCGAATGCCAGGCACGTGGGAAACTTGCACTCGCCGCAGTTCTTCTTAGGAAGCAGCTTGTAGATCTCCATCGCGGTAGGCACGGTCAGCCACCTCCGAAGAGGTTCGCAAGAGCTTCGCGAAACGAAGATACGGCCTTCGGCTGCCGCATGACCAGGATATCCGCTCCAGCGACCGCAACAGAGTAGGCCGTGAGGACCTCCCAGTTGATGCCCCTCAATTCCGGTCTCCCCTTTTCCTTGCTCTCCTCGACCGCCTCAGGGACCGTCCAGGCACAAGTGCAGTCACAGATGATCGGCATCTGCAATACGGGATCGCCCATGAGTGCGCCCAACCTCAATCGTTCAAGCACTGAGTAGGAGTACTCGAGGCCCATGCCGAGAGGGGCGAGAAGGGGGTCCATGATTATGTTCTCCGGTTTCATGCCGAAGTCCAGGAGCAGGATGTTCATCTGCTTGGCGAGGTTGATGTCCAGGTTGGAGAATGCAATCACGCCATGGCCGTTGGCCATCGCCGCAGCCGTGACGGACTTGAAAGCCTTCTCCTCGGCCTGACCAAGGAAGATGCGCTCGCCCCGAGCGACATTTGAGACCGCCTCCATCAACTTGGCGTCCTTCTCCTCTGAGCCACATCCGTAGACTATCAGCGGCAATGAGACGCTCTTCAGAACCTCCTTCACCAGCGCTTCACATTCCTCTATCGGCCGGTTCTCTTCCTCGGGGTTCGCGGACAGCAGCCTCAGCACGAGTAGCTCCGCACCCCACTCCTTCTCGCATTTCCTGGCCCACTCCACCGGCTCCTTCACGACTGAGCCCATCGATTGGACGAGCTCGTCGGGTATGACCCGGGGGGTATCCACGACGTCCATTGCGATGCGTGGTCTGTGCGGGACTTCGCTCTCGAAAGCGTGGAGGGGCAAGCCGTTGGAGC
>JBGQAM010000047.1:0-13082 GCA_041494275.1 Thermoplasmata archaeon
CGACAGTTGTCAGACGAAATCACATATGATTCTCGTGCTATTTATTACTTGTGCGATGCTGGTCTTGCCGTGCAAAGGTGAGCATAGCGTCAGACAAGAATGCCGTAGGCATTCTCTCCCAATACCCCACAATGCGCAGGCACACATCGCTGTCGACATCCTCGACCAACGACGAGAAAAGAAAAGCGGCCTCCACATCTTGAGCCATTTCTGTCTGCTAGAGCCCATTATCGCCCACGATAATTGAAATGGCCAACTTATATATGCAGGAATTCGTCTTCACTTCTAGATAGCTTCGAGTTGGGTTGGTGAACGATGTCCAAAGTACTGATAGTCGAGGATGCGCCATTCATCAGGGAGATGATCCGCGACATCCTCGAATCACACGACCATGAGATCGCAGGCGAGGCCGCAAACGGGCTCGAGGCGATTGAGAAGTACAAGGCTCTGAAACCCGACGTTGTGCTCATGGACATCTTGATGCCCGGAATGGACGGCCTGTCAGCGATCGTGAAGATCATGGAGCAGGACCCGAAGGCGAAGATCATAGTCGTCAGCGCGCTCGTCAAGGAAGCCCTGAGAAAGGAGGCCATGAGGGCTGGCGCGATTGACTTCGTCGCGAAACCGTTCCAGGTCGAAAGATTGCTAGAGGCTGTCAGGGCTGCGACCACAGCGTAGGGATGCACGCGCGGGTCGGCAGACAGAATTGAGTCAGCAGATTGTGCACACTGCCAACATAGGCCCGAAGAAGGTAGCGCCTGATGTCAGACTGGGTGTGGATAGGTTCCGTAGGAGCCGGTGCGATTTGTTTCGGAGCGGGAATGCTCGCTTGGGGGAAATCGCCGAACTCGCTCCCCGCTGGAATATTCCTGACAGCGATGATGACGACCTTCATCGCCACGGTGACAGGCCCCTTGTTTGGAATAGTTGATCAGGCCCACGCTGAGATTGGCGTCACCATTGCAAAGGTTTTCGTGATCTCAGGGCTGCTCGCTTTGACACTCTTGTGGAATCTGTCGCTCGTATTCCCAATCGAAAGAAAAGCCAACTTCTGGCCCCCGAACCGAGTGGGCGCGATCATGATCATCGCTGCTGCGGCGACGGTCATCTTGGGCGCGACTGCCACTTTGGACTACTCGGACCCTTCCGCAGCTCGGCTTTCCAGAAGCACTTCAACGATTGTTCTCTTGACAACCTCCGTTCAGATCGCCTCCATCACAGCCCTCTTCCTCTATTCATGGTTCAGAGCCGAGCCACAGGGCAAGCGATCCGCTTGCATCTTCCTGATTGGCCTTTGGTTGTTCTTCGCCAGCGAAGTAGTGTGGGCCCTAGGAGTGGAGAATGTCGGACCGTTCTCGCACGAAAATGGATACGTTGCGGAGTTATCCCTGATAGTTGCGGTTGCAGTTTCGGGATTGCTCTTCGCCGTCGCTATCGCGCGGGGACAGATGGTGATGATGGTAGCGCCCGCGGCGGAGAGGTCCGTCTCCAGCTCGAAAGCGAAGTTCAACCTGCTTCACAGGCGCGTCTATCTCGTTGAGGAGCCGAAGCCAGACTACTCATTCGCTTTGTTCTCCGACATCCTGAAAGGAAGATGCTTCGACTGTGGAAACGATGAGAGCTTCCCGTGTGAGAGCCTTGAATGCGGCTCATGCGGTCTGCCTTGTCCCTGCAAGCAGTGCAAGAAGTACAGAAGCCGCCCACAAGGAATCGTCGTGACGAGACAGTTTCCCAAGGACATTCGCTCGAAGTACTTCATCCAGACGACTCCCATATTGTGGCTGTCGACGGTGGCGGGGAAGGACAACATGGACCCATCCAAATTGAGCCTGCTAACAGACTACCTCGTCAATTTCATGGAAAGATCGCCGAATGCTGTTGTTCTCATAGATGGGATAGAGTATCTGGTGACTAGCAGCGACTTCTTCAGAGCGCTCAAAGCCATTGACCGGTGGGCTGAGACCGCCATGGCCAGCAATACCAGACTAATCCTATCGATAGATCAGAGGTCCTTCGACGCCAAAGAGCTGGCAATCCTAGAAAGGAACAAGGAGGTCGTGAAGCCAGACGCGGCTGAGAAGTGGAGGATCATCCCGGAGCCGGTGTGACCTGCGAAAAGAAATGGTCCCGACTCCCGGATTTGAACCGGGGGCCTGCTGATTTCAGCGACTGAGATCGGTCGTACCGATTTCCATACTACAGTCAGCCGCTCTAGCCAGTCTGAGCTAAGTCGGGATTCCTGCGCCAGAACGTATGCAGCGCGCTCCCTATTATGGATATCGTATAAATCGTTTTTCGACGGGCTACATGTGCAGGCCGAACGGCTTTCGAGAGCACGCGCGAAGCAAAAACGAAGTATTATATATTTCTGATTTATATTAGGGACTGTCCGACGCCGGTAAGGCAGAAGAGGTACAAAGGGCGTCACGAGGGAACGGCGGCAGCGGGGCGATTTACCACGGAGCCAGACACTGAGAAGATCACCATCCGCATACCGCAGAGACACTTGCGTGCTCTCGAATTCCTCGTGAAAATCGACGACTTCCCCTCGCGCTCTGAAGCGATCAGGGCAGCGATCAGGGACCTCATCTATGCCAGGCTGGAGTTGGTCGTCGACCGCATGAAGAAGTTCGAGCACGCCGAGCAGAGTCTTGCGGCCATCAGAACATACGAAGAAAAGTACCTGAAGAAGTAGTCAGAACGGGATGGGATGCACTCTAACTACTCATTTCAGAGGTCACCAATCAGGATAACCTCCCCCCTTTTTTTTATTTCAATGTGAGCCAAGCTGAACATATGTGCTCTTCGAGGTCAGCCGATGTACCCGAGATCTTCTCTCTTGGGCTCGACCGGCGGCTCCGCTTCTCTAAGCTTGGAGGTGATCTGGTCGATCTGCTGGGCCTTGGTCTCAAGTTCCGTGAAGTCGATCTTGACGCCCAGTATCTTCGCGAGCACCTCGAGGACCGCCTGAGCTCCCTTTGGATCGACGAAGTATCCGGAGGTTTCGCCCATCAGACAGACGCTCCGCATACCGTACAAGTTGCCGAGCCCGAGCAGCAGGCCGCTCGCACCTACAATGCCGCTCCCAGGCTCGCCCTTCGAGAACGTCACGCCGAAGTTCTTCATCTCCTCGACTAGTTCGATGTCCGTCGCAGCACCCAGGACCCTCGGCTTCTCGATCATCTTGCCCAGGCCGTAACCTCCCAGCGTGAAGATCCTTCTGACGCCAAGGTCCTTCGCGATCTTTAGCGTCTTGTCCGATAGCTCGTACTGCCCGTCCGCGGTCAGACCCTGGTAGTCTCCTATCATGATGACGATGTCGTTGCTAGCATCAGGCCTTTGGACGTAGTACATCTCGTTGCTGACGAGCCTGATGGTCCCGGCGTCGTTCACGAGGACCTGCGGCGGGAAGAACTTGGAAAACATCTCTGCGAATTTCACAGCTTTCAGCTGGTCCACGAGATGCTCTGCGGCCAGCTTGCCGACATTGCCCACACCCGGAAGACCCTCTACCAGGACAGGCTCCCTTAGGACAGGTTTCTCCTTGAACACAACAACAATGTCTTCCATCTAGGTTCCCTTCATCTCATTTTTCAGGCGCCTTCTGTATTCTCCGTACCTATCCTCTGGAGAGTACTTGGCAGGCATAGTCATGAACGTTGTCCCTCCGCACTTGGGGCACGGTTCTTTCATTGTGTATTCTCGGCACGAGGAGCACTTCCTCAGAAGGGTCTTCATTTCTCCTCATTTCTCTTGAAGCTTGCAGAGCCTCCTGCCTTCTGTACAGCAGCGGTGATCTTGGTGACGGTCGCCTTGAGCTCCAGCTCGGCGACCTTGTAATCCTCTGCTGTTACAGTGATGCGGTACTTCGGAGCACCAATGTAGTGGATGTTCACAGCGGCGTCATCAGTGTCGACTCCCATCGCAAGGGCTTTCTTGATATGGTCGATGCCGTCAGATCCTGGATTGCTTATCTCGAGGGTCCCGTCGATCGTAACGGACGGTGCCTGGATGTTCTCCTTCGCGACCTCAGTAACTGCAGCCGCCCATTTCTTGTCCAGGCCAATATCTTTCAATGCATCAGGGTTGACTGTGACATCCTCGAAGGCAGTGAAGAGCGCCCCGAACTCAGCGATGAGCTTCTCTCCCGCCTCGGCATACGCCTCCTCGAGGTTCTTGCCCATCTTTGTGCCTACGATCTCGAGGAGCTTCTCCGCCTTCTTCTCGTTCTTCCACTCCTGGATCTTCTCTCGCTTCTGGTGTTCATTCACCTGCTTCAGAGAGAGGTCGATGTGGCCCCTCTCTTTATCGACGCTGAGAACCTTACAGACGATCTTCTGGCCTTCGCGAACGTGGTCCCTGATGTACTTGACCCAGCCCGTCGCGACATCCCTTACGTGGATGAAGCCTTCCTTGCCGCCATACTCGTCCAGTGATACGAATGCTCCAAAATTCTTGACGTTCTGCACACCGCAGACAACCATGTCTCCGACTTCGGGATACTCAACCTTGTGTGGCATTACCCGACCTCTCCGAGCAGCTGCCCCCTGACGACACCCTTCCCACCGGTGGGCTTTATCAGAGTGGCGCCGCACACGTTGCACTTCACCTGAGTCGCAGGCTTGTTGAACGCGATCTGCTCGTTGCCGCAGTCCGGACATTTCACTGTGATGAACTTGGACTTGGGCGCTGGAATCTTGCTGTTCATTCCTCAGGCCTCCTTCAATTCGAAGGTCTTGGCTCTGAAACATGTCCGCTGATGAGCCTTCTTGCAGACCTTGCACCTGTACCTGAGCGCTACCTTGACCGTTGGTTTCTGCCTGCCTTCGTACTTGGGCCTCGGGAAACCGCCGTAGCCCGCAGTCGCCCTCCTGTATCTCCTCTGCCCCCACTTGAGCTCGCTCCTCGGCCGGGACTTCACTCTCTCGACCTCGTGCTCCGTGTGCTTCTTGCACTTGGGGCAGAATTCTTTTGTGACTCTGGGCATCTTCATTTCAATCAGTGGCTCTCAGGGCAGAACACGAGTAAGCGGCAACTTGTATTAAAGGATTGCCGAATTGGCCGCTGCGATATTTGCGTGCTGACGTCGACCTCGAAAGTCGATTAAGTTCGTCATCGGCCACGGTAAATATCTTCGCATTTGGATGGAAAGGAATATATATACGGCAATTAATAATTGGCTAGGCACATAATATGACGGACAAAGGCCTTACCAAGAAAGACGAGATGCTTGTCGAGCTTCTCATGCGCACCGGCCTGTCGAAGAACATGGCCAAGACGCTTGTTTTCCTGAGAAAGAAGGAGGAGACCACGTCCGTCGAGATCGAGAGCGCCACGAGCCTGAGGCAGCCAGAGGTGTCAATCGCGATGCAAGAGCTGCGGAGGCGCAAGTGGGTCAGCAAGCGGGACATCAAGAAGGAGGGCAAGGGCAGGCCCGTTCACTCGAACAAGCTCTCGATACCGTTCGACAAGATAATCGAGATCATTGAGGCCGAAGAGCGGAAGAAGATCGAGCTGATCGAGAGCAGCATAAAGCAGCTCAAGGAGCTCGCGAAGTAGACCTCGGGCGAAGGACGCTTTCCTTCTCCAGTATTTCGATTCCTCCCTTTCTAGCGACTATGACCTTGTCTGCGAGTCCGAGAAAGAGTCCGCTGTCGACCACGCCCGGGATGAGGTTGATGTCTGCCTCCAGCCTCACTGGATCGTCGATCCGCGCGAACTTGCAGTCAACGATGTAGTTGCCATTGTCGCTCATGAATCGCTCCCCATGTCTTGTCCTGAGCATGCACCGGCATCCTAGCTTCTCGAGCTGGTGAATCGTCGCCTCATAACAGAACTTGACAATCTCGACTGGCAGCGGGACCTTCTGTCCGAGATAGTCGACGAGCTTCGATTCATCCACGATTATGATCTCAAGATTCGTAGCCGCGGCCACTATCTTCTCGCGAACTAGCGCTCCCCCCAGACCCTTGACGAGGTTGAGAGCAGGATCGACCTCATCAGCGCCGTCTATTGTGAGATCAATCGCTGAATGCGCCTTGAGCTCTCCGATGGGGATTCCCGCTGAACGGCCAATATCCTCCGATTCTTTCGAAGTCGGGATACCGACGATGTTGACTCCCGCCTGGACCATCTCGCCAATCAGCTTCACGGCAATCCTCGCTGTGGACCCACTTCCAAGTCCAACGACCATCCCATCCTCGACGTACTTGACCGCCTCCCTGGCTGCAATTTCCTTGAGGTCCATTTGCTCACACCCTTTTGATTCCGAAATTGTTGCTAATGAGGTCACATAGCCTACCCACAACATAATTGTCGACAGTCTTTCCCTTCTTCCCCGATGCACGAGACGTATCTCCGTAGATCCCTTCGGGGAAGTACTTTTCCGGGTCCGAGAGTACCATGAACTCTGGAGGTCTCGTCTTCCCGTTCGGCCTCGACCTCCCCACCAAATCGGGTCGTATGCCCAGTATGCGAGAAGTCTCAAGTTCTCCTCCGTGGCCATCCTTCTTCGGGAACTCCTTTCCCAGAAGCTCATAGGCGATATCGTAGTCGGAGAGAACCATCACCTTGAGCTTTGGGTTCTTCTCGACTGCACGCAGCGCGCCGAGTCTGATGGCCGCCATGTGGCCAGAGCCAGCATGGCCGGTTAGAATGAGGATCTTGTCGACCCCGTTCCTTCCGAGTTCTGAGACGATGTCGTATGCCAGTCCCTGGACAGTCTCCGATGATAGGGATATTGTTCCCGGGAAATTGCGCGTTGTCCTGCATTCGCCATATCGTATTGGAGGACAGACGATCGCATTGAATTCGAGGGCCACCCTCCGGCATATCTCCTCGGCCTGGAACGAATCCGTGCAGAGCGGGAGGTGCGAACCATGCTCCTCCAAAGATCCGACCGGGACGATGACCAACGGTTTCCGCTTCACAAGCCTGGCGAACTCGTCGCTTGTGAGTTCCTCCATGAGCACGAGCTCATCTCGTGACTTTGCCGACATTCTTCTCACCCCCCTTGGCGACTCTGTCGAGGTCGATGTACTCGGTATCGCAAACGGGACACCTGAGGCGCGACAGCTTCTCTATGCCGAACCGCTCTCTGAGCTCAATATCTGTCTTCTCGACCCTGTCCTTCGAGATGGTCTTGTCGCATTTGGGGCAGTAGTACACGTTTCGCCGAATCGTGGTGCCCATACATAAACGCACCTTGGGAGAACGAGTGCGCAAATTGGGACCTGACGCTCATGCTCGCTCACTTGACCGGGACGTCCTTAATACTGATGAAGACAATACTTCTCTGAAGAAAGGCCATGAGGGTTTCCGCACTCTTCTCTGGGGGGAAGGATTCCACATACGCGCTGTACTTGTTGCAACAGCAGGGCTGGGAAGTTGTCAACCTTCTGACCGTCGTCCCAAAAGCCTCTGATTCATACATGTTCCACTATCCCAACATCCAATGGACCAAACTTCAAGCTGAAGCGATGGGGATACCCATCAAGTATCGTGAGAGCTCGGGCCTGAAGGAGGAGGAGCTGAAGGACGTCGAGGAGCTGATGAAGGGTGAAGATTGCGACGGGTTCGTGTGCGGTGCCATCGCCTCGGACTATCAGCATTCTCGCCTGAACGAGATCGCCCAGAAGCTTGGCAAACCACTCCACGCGCCGCTCTGGCGAAAGGACCAGGTCACGCTGCTTGAGGACATGGTGCACGCTGGGTTCAAGTTCATGATAGCGGGCGTATACGCCGAAGGATTTGACGAGGGCTGGCTGGGAAAGATCATCACTTCGCATTCGATAAGGGAACTGGAGAAGCTGAGAGACAAGTTTAGGATCAGCGTCTCGGGAGAGGGCGGGGAAATCGAGACCTTTGTGCTCGACGCGCCGAACTTCTCCAAGTCCATACTCATCGAAGAGGCGCATGCCAACTGGTCGAGGCATTCGGGTAACTTCACGATACAGAAAGCCTCGTTAGAAGACAAGGAGAAGGCTTAGTAGGGTTTTGCGCAGGCCCCGAAGGGCCTGCGAAAGGTCGTTCAGAAGTCGTCGCACTTCGGAGAACGCTTGGTCTCCTTGTGGTACGCTTTCCTGCGGGCTTCTCTCAGCGTGCCCTCGGGTGTTAGACACATCTTCCTGCCGGACAGAACAGCTGCAACACCCTCTTTGGACTCGAGGTGCGGGTAATCCTCACACATCTTGCAGGACGGCGGGCAAACGCTCAACCTGTCCCCTTCGACCTCCGGGAACTGGAATATCCCTCCCTCGTAGTTCCTCAGGATGACCCGCTTGTCGGACATCGATATGAGGTACTGCGGGCCAACTGGTATCTTGCCTCCGCCAGTAGGCGCGTCGATGATGAACTGCGGGACGGCGAAGCCAGACGTGTGACCCCTCATTGCTTCGATTATCTCTATCCCCTTCGCAATCGACGTCCTGAAGTGCTCTAGCCCCCTTGCTATGTCGCACTGGTAGATGTAGTACGGTCTGCATCTGATCCATGTCAGATCCTGGCAGAGCTTCTTCATGATCGTGGGACAGTCGTTCACTCCCTTGAGCAGGACCGTCTGGTTCCCGACCGGGATGCCAGCGTCCACGAGCATCTCGACGGCGTGCTTCGATGCGGGCGTGATCTCCTTCGGGTGGTTGAAGTGCGTGTTTAGCCATATGGGATGAAACTTCCGAAGCATCTTCACGAGCCCGGGAGTGATTCTGTACGGGTTCACGACCGGCGTTCTAGTTCCTATCCTCACAATCTGCACATGCTTGATCTTCCTGATCTCGCGTATGACCTTCTCGAGGAACTCGTCGGATACCAGAAGTGCGTCGCCACCTGAGATCAGGACATCCCTCACCTGAGGAGTGTCCCTGATGTAGTCGATTCCCTCCTTGATTTCCTCCCAGCTCCTCTGGTGATCCGTCTGCCCGACTATCCTTCGCCTGCAGCAGTGCCTGCAATACATGCTGCACTGGTCTGTTATCAAAAGGAGCACTCGGTCAGGGTACCTATGAGTAAGGCCTTCGTGCGGCGAGTCGACGGTCTCACCGACGGTGTCCTCCATCTCGTCCTTTGTGAAATGAAGTTCGTTCGATGTTGGAACCGCCTGCTTCCTTACTGGATCGCTCGGATCGTCCGGGTCCATCAGGCTCGCGTAGTAAGGCGTGATCGCCATGCGCAGGTACTTCATCGAGTCGCGGATCTCGTCCTCCTCTTTCTTCGTGAGGTTGATGACCTGCGCGAGCGTCTCGACATCTGTTATGCGGTTCTTGACCTGCCACTTCCAGTCGGTCCATTGCTTGGGACTGACATTCTTCCAAAGCGGGATGTCCTTGTACCTTCTCATTGCTGTCAGGCCTCCGGAAGGCCTCTGTCAAATTGCGGTATAGCCTCCCTCTATATAGGTTATCTGTGCCGCAGCCGAAATGCCTGGCATGTCCCGCCTTGATGCCTTCAAAGGCCTTTGCCACCACTCACGAGGAAGGCGACTCCGAAGCCCGCCAAGGCCGACGATATACCGATGATAAGCATCTGGAGACCGCTTCTGTGGGGCCGTCCAACGGTCAGCTTGGCCTTGTACCAGCCTATCAGGAACAAAGTCAGAGCGCTCAAGATCAGTGAGCCGACTATTCCCATTAGGATCGCGTTGCCCGCGAAAATGAATGGGAGGAGCGGGATCAAGGAGCCCACGATGGCCGCAACGCCGACGAGCATAGCGCTCTTCCCTGCCTGCTTCTCGTCGACGGGCGAGAGATTGAGCTCGTGGGCCATCATGATGTCCAGCCAGGCTTTCGGCTTCATTGTTATGTGCACCAGAATGTCCTCCAGCTCCTGGCTCGGAACGCCCCAACGTTCCAGGATCTTGCGGACTTCCTCCTTCTCCTGCTCTGGGACTTCCTCCATCTCGCGCTTTTCCCGCTCGTATTCCGCTAGATAGAACTCGCGCCTTGCCATGGTGGATGTGTAGGCCACCGCCCCCATGGATATCGACTCCGCGAATGTGGCGGCGAGACCGCCCGCCAGTATTATCCGGAAGTCCTGCGACGCGACAGCGACGCCAAGAATCACGCCCAGTACGTTGACAATGCCGTCCTGACTGCCAAGGATGAAATCAGAGATCAATCCAGGCTGCTTGTGCTGCTCGCCTGTGACGTCCTCGACCTCCTTGCGCCAGAATTTGAGCCGCAATGCCATAGGACTAGCCTCGGCAGTTATGGAAAATGAAGGTATTAAGACCTTCATTCCCTTGACATTACAAGAGAACCGAGATATAGCTGCGTTTGGCTACGTATGTCTTGGTCACGAGCATGAGAAGCGGTGGATTGCTCGCCTTGGTGGTGGCGACCATTGTCACCTTGCCAGCCTTTGCGATTCCCTCAGCTGGCGACGGTATTGTCTCTGTCCACGTCCCCGATGCGTACGAGAGATGGGGATTGACGAAGGAGCACACTCAGTTCGGACTCGTCAATTTGGAGAATGGTCTACAGCAAATGATAGTCGCCATCAACATCGATGCCTACGAGCTCATGCAAGGCGACCGCGCGGTATGGATCTTCCCCGTTCCTTCCGCAGCGCAGAGTGTCAGCATAGAGATGCTTCCTGAGGTCCCCAGTCTCCAGGGAGAAAGACTAAGCAAGATGGTCGAGGATTCCCTCGGAACTGATTTGCTCATGGTCTGTTCTTCGCAGATCTACCCATTGGTGTTCGTGTTGCCATTCCTAGTTGGCACTAGTGTGACCTATTCGCTTCTCCCAAAGACCGGATTGGGCGACAATGAAGTAGATGTCTACGAACACATAGAGAAATTCGGGATGACAACCGAAGTGATTGGCACCGAGAGCAGCACCTTGCTAGATGAGTACCTTCAAGGAAAGGACCTGTCGTTGCCTGCGATAGCGGCGCCTGCAATCGAGACCTACATCGGAGAGAATTTTTCATTTGTCCTCTCTTGGATCTCGGATACCGGGCAGTTTGCCAGCAACAACGCAGCGCACCGAGGAGACGACGGGGGTCTCTACTACTCGCTCGGAGTCTGGATTAGTTTCCCCTCTGAGAAGGTGTTCTATCCACTCAGATTGACAAGTGTATACGGGGAGGACGCCCCGCCGATGTTGCTTCAGGTCGTGGGGTTCGTTTCACAAGGCTGGGGGGCGCACTCGCACAACTTCCACGCTCGAACGGAGTGCTACGTGGCGAGGTCAACCGCCGTGGACGAAAGACTGGCGGGATTCTTCAACGCTCACCCTCCGCAGAGCGGCGCGTCGCTCGTCCTGGGAAATTTGAGATTCACGGAGATGATGCTGACGACCAGCGCGAACGGCCTCTCCGATGACCTCAGGCTTGACGCGTCTCCTCCTGCAAGAGCGGACATGGCATTGTTCATCATAGATCACAGCTGGGTGTTCGCACTTCTGACATTCATCATGTCTTCGATGCTGGCCAGCCTCCTTGCCGGCATGATCTGCTTCAGACGTCGACATCCGGCAAAGACGAAGTTTGCCCTTCTTGGCCTTTTCAACTTCCTGACTATCATTGGGGTGTGGTTTGCTGCTAGACATTTCTCGGTCGACGAGAAGTTCGTCAGTCCATCAAGTCCGCCGGCTGAAAGAGAGTCTATCCCATCGTATCTCACGGTCTTCACGCTTCTCTTCATCGCATTTGTGATTGCCACATTCGCAGCTATCATCGAAGTGATCCCCTGATTCCAGGATCGTACCGGAGTCAGGAATGACCGTGTTCTCCTTGTGGAGTTGTCCCGAGGACACAGGGAGACATGAACTGAGAAGGACTCCGCCGAACGGAAGCCCTCAGACTGACACGCGGAAGAACGATCCTCGATGGTCTAGCGTTGGTGCCGAGGGGTTCTCTGCTTCGCACCTTCCCATTCCTTCTTCAGGAGAGAAAAGATCACATCGTCCGAGAATCTGCCCTCAACGAAATAGTGATCCCTCAGCACGCCTTCTCTCTTGAAGCCCAATCTTCGGATGAGTCTCTGAGAGCGCTTGTTGTGATGAGAAATCAACACCTCGATGCGATGTAGCTTCATTTGGTCGAAACCATATTGAATGATTGCACTGAGAGCCTCGGTCATGATCCCCTTGCCCCAGAAGGCTGGATTCAGATCATAACCCATCTCCGCCTGGAATCGCCCTGGCTGGATCCATTTGTAGAACCCCGCGGATCCGATGAGTTTATCGTCACCTTTCAACGTGATGCCCCAACGAATTCCGGTTCTGCGCCTGAAGTTGTCCGAGAAGTAGAGCTTGAGCTCCGCTCGGGCCTCCTTCATGTTCCGAGGACCTGGATGATCCTGACCCTCGACAATCTCTCTCGTGTTGAAGTGCTCGAAATACCATGGGGCATCCTTGAGTGTGATGTGTCTCAATACGAGCCTTTTAGTCGTGAGCTCTGGAAATCTCCTCGATCTTGCACTCACGGGCGCTCTCTTGGGGGTCATACGTAGTACCCGAATTACCGACCGACATATAACCGTATCAAGAAGCCCCTCTCAGATGAGAGGAGCCGTCTTAATCGGAAGCCGCCGCCTGCCAACCCGCGACATTCGACCAAGCCAGAGGATTCTCGCACCGCAAACAATGACTATGCATTGCGCGATACACATCCGACCAAAGGTGGGTCTGCTACTTGAAGGTCAAGTTTCTCGTGACACCCGTCGGACTAATGATGGGGAACATTGAATCTGCCAAGAGGTTGGCCAATGCGCTGATCCGCCAAGGGCTTGAGGTGACAAATGACCTCAGGGACAGAAGGTACGACATTCTTCATGTTCATACCCCTGTACCTCCGAGCAACATTACGATCGTGAGGAGAGCGAAGAAGATGGGCGTCCCCGTCGTGTTGCATGCTCACACCACTGCGGAAGACGCCGAAGGCACCTGGACCGGGAGCTCGGCTTTGTCCGGTTTGACTGGCAAGTACCTTACCCACTTCTACAACCTCGGAGACATAGTACTGGCGCCCAGTGCTTGGACTAAGGAGAGGCTCCAAGCGCGAGGCGTGACCGTTCCGATAAAGGTCTTGAGCAACGGAGTTGACCTCGAGAGATTCAGTTTCCAGCAAGAGCGCAGAGAGAG
>JBGQAM010000102.1:0-3432 GCA_041494275.1 Thermoplasmata archaeon
ACATTGTAGGATTCTCTGAACCCTAGTCTCTCGACTATCCTTTGCACTGCGAGCGGGTTGTCTGTCAGGAGTGTGATCTCCTCTCGGGCCTTCGTGTTCTGTGTGTGCATCCGTGGACCCTTGTAGGTCAGCTCCGCATGCTCTTGCCCCGTGCGTAGCCTGAGGGCCTCGTCCGTCTTGCCGAAATCCTTTGAAGGGTGCGCGAAATAGACGTCCTCCATCGCACCCTCGGAAATCTTCTTCGCGCCCAGTCGAGCCAGTGTCTTCTCAACCTTGTCGTTGCCCGGGGAGCGGTACTTGGCCTCTACCTCGATCACGACCATTCAGTAGTATTGACAAGTAGATTAAGCTGTCTCGTGCCAGCCAGCGCTCTTAGAGGACTCGCACCAAAAGGTATAAGACTCGACTTATTGATAAACGGCTTCCCGGACTGAGGTGGATTGTATGGAGCAACCAGAGCGCGGCATAAAGCTCCGCAGGGAGGAGCTCGTCGAGATAAAGAGGCTATACGAAACCGTCATGACCTTTGCATCCCACGGGATGTTTTACAGGAGCGGCCGAATCGTAGGAGACAGGTTCATCAGGACTTCGGGAACGGAGCTCCTGCGCTTGAAGGAGTCCTTGATTAAGGAAGGCTGGGTCACCGACATCAACTTCGAGGGTGACACGATCACCGTCGTCGGGTCGATCGAGGTGTCCAACTCAGATTCCCCCACCTGCCACATGCTCAGAGGCCTGCTCGCCAAGGTCTTCGAGGAGAGAACCGGGAAGGATGTCTACTGTCACGAGCGCAAGTGCGCATCAAAGGGAGATGACAAGTGCGTGTTTGTCATAGACACGGAGGTGTTGTGAGATGACCCGTAAGACCACGGGCATACCTGGTCTTGACGGCATGCTACAGGGCGGTTTCCCATTTCCATCTGCGATTCTAGTTGCTGGTGAGCCTGGTACGGGGAAGACCACGCTCGCGGTCCAGAGCTTGTTCCACGGAGCGAGGGAGGGCGAGAAGGGCCTGTACATAACGGCTATCTCAGAGCCGCAGTGGCTCGTCCAGAAGTTCCTGTCTTCATTCTCATTCTACAGCCAAGAGCTGGTGGAAAAGAGTGTCGTCAACTTCATCGACATCGGTCCGACGCTGATGAAGAATCCTAGTGACATGCTCAACATAATCAAGAAGAAGATCGAGCAGTACCAGCCGCTGAGAATAGTAATCGATCCGATCACGCCCATGACGGACATGCTTCAATGGCGCGGCGAGACGAGGGAGTTCATGCACGAGCTCTTCGCGTACCTCAAGGCTTTCAACTGCCTCACTCTCGTGACCGCGGAGATGTCTTACGATGACATTTCGCACAGCCAGGAATCATACATGGTCGATGGCGTCGTGATGCTATCGTATCCCGAAGAGGAGAAGGTGAGACGGAAGTTCCTCGAAGTCCTCAAGATGAGAGGCACGAAGCACACAACGGGAAGACAGCTGATAGACATCACGGACGAGGGTCTTGCGGTCCAGGCTGGCCTGAGGTAAGAGAACTGCATGAATAATGGCGAAGATGACCAAGCCCTCAAGAGCGGGAGCTCATATCTCTTCACGGACAAGGGAGTTCCTCGTGCGTTCGAAGTGTTCAAGAAGCTCGTTTCTGAGGGCAGACGGGGGTTAGTCATAACTCGCACCCACCCGAACCGGGTGCAACAGCTGTACAGCTTGGACTGCCCCATCATGTGGATCGCAAAGTCGTCGAAACCGACTGGCGGCATCATGAGCCTCGAGCCGACGCGGCTGATGAAGATACACAGCACCATCTCGGACTTCATCAAGGCGAATCCAGGCTCGGTGGTCATACTGGACGGCCTCGAGTATCTGATAACGGAGAACGGGTTTGCGCCTGTCATGAAGGCCATTCAGCTCACGAACGAGGAGGTGGCGATGTCGGGCTCCTTCCTGCTGGTGCCAATCGATCCGAGGACATTCGAGACTCAGCAGCTCGGCCTTCTTGAGAGGGAGTTCTCATTGCCTGGTGAGCAGCTTCGTCATGAGGACGTCTTCAGCTAGCACCATTTTTCTATGAGCAAGTCCTACCTGGTCTGGATGTCCGGAAGCGAAGGCCTCGGCAGGGTGCATGTCATCACGGGCGCCGGCAAGGGAAAGACCACGGCAGCGTTCGGCCTGGCCACGAGGGCCGCTGGTCACGGGCTCAAGGTCTGCGTGATTCAGTTCCTGAAAACGGGTGAGACCACCGGCGAAGTGCTCTACGCAAGAAGGGTCGGGGGAATAGAGATCACTCAATTCGGGACGGGTAGGTTCGTCGACCCGAAGCACATAGTGTCGGAAGACAGGTCCTGCGCGAGAGACGCGCTAAGGCTTGCAAGAGACATCTTGACAAAGAGCGACTGCGCGATGCTCGTGCTCGACGAGATCAACGTCGCGGTCTCCTTCGGCCTCGTCAGCTCCGAGGAGGTCCTTTCGCTCCTCAGGGCGCGCAAGGAGGGGACCGAGGTCGTGCTCACCGGAAGGAATGCGCCCATCGAGTTCATCGAGTATGCGGACTATGTCTCAATAATCGAGAGCAGGAAGAATCCTTTCGATGACGGGCACGCAGCGAGAAAGGGGATAGAGTGGTGATCTCGGCTACTGCGTCTTGTCCTTGAGGAACAGAAGATATCGGATCTCTTCCGAAGTGAAGACCGTGTTCTTCTTCAATCCCTTGAAATCCCCTTCTTTGAGCATCTTGAGTATCATCGGCTGCCCTCTCGTCATCATCATAATCCTTCTCAGGGCATCTTTCTCGATCTTGTCGTTCCCGAGCATCCTCTTCGCGCTGTCCTCGTCCAAGCCCTTGATCTTGAGCTCCTGGACCGTCCCAGAATCGACACGTTTTCTCTGATAGAACCAGCTGTAGGCAGGCGTCTCCTGCCTTGCGCTGATGACTATCTTGACATCCTTGGCGTTGTCGACCGCGTCCGCGAAAAGCTCGACCAGGTCTTCGCTCGCTGAGAAGTAATCGTCGAAGACAAGGATGGTATTCTCCAGTCCTAGGACTTCGGAGATGGTGGCAATATCCTTCCTGATCCTCTTGCCGAAGTCAATGAGCTTGCTCTTCAGCTCGCTTGCTGTAGTTTCGGGAGTCAGTGCCATCCAAAGGACATCCTCTTCCTCCTGACCCTCTATGAACTTCCTAGTGAGCGCGGTGGTTCCATAACCCCTGTTGCCGAGAACCACGAGTACCTTTGCGTCCGAATCCATGAAGTCGTCCATGGACTTCAGCTCGGTTTCCCTGCCGTAGAACGCCTCGATGGCGGGCGCCTCCGTGAGATCTCTGACCGGAGCCCTCTGCGTTTCGTAGATCCTTACGATGCCGTCGCGCATCTGAGAAATCGCAGCGACTGCCCGCTTCCTGCCGACAAGATCCTCGATGTCCCTTCCTGTCATCT
>JBGQAM010000107.1:0-2450 GCA_041494275.1 Thermoplasmata archaeon
AGTCCAGGACGATCTTCCTCTGTCCCTTTCGCAGTATCTCGGACAACGTCGACGGGGATACTTCGAACATGCGCGCTAGCTCTCTCAGACTTATCCTCTTCGGGTAGTCGAAGTAGCCTCTTTCGAAAGCAACATGCGTGATCTTGTCCTGCCGCTCGGTGAGGCTCTCTTTATCGTCAATCTTGGTAAGCTTGATGAGCTCCGCCTCGACGCTCTTGCTCTTGAGGTGGTCGAATATTCCCTTGAGGACTTCCTTCTCGCTCAGCACCAGGGTCCACTCGACCTTTCCACCGCTCTTTGACTCAGCGGAGATCAGGAAAACATCCGAATCGGTGAGGATCCTGCATATGTCGCATCTCGATGTTGTGACGGCTCCGATGACCTTGCCCTTCTCGGTGACGGTCGTATCCAGTTTGGAGACCAAGGGGTTCTTCCTGATGTCACTCAGAACCTCATCCATTATGTCTTGAGGCCCTGAGATCTCGACGAGGTCCTTGACCCCTCTGTCGGAGTATGGCACCCTCTCAATCACCTTGATGCTCACTGGATGTCTTTCCGGAATCTCACTCATCCAGTTCTTTGGGATCTTGAGAGATATGACTGCTTCCATCATCGACTGACACGGCCCCCGAACCGAAGACGACCAGCTGGAACAGAGTCGTTCATATATCTACTTTAAGGTGGCCATCAGTCGAACGAGTTGTGATGCTTGCACTTTCGCTTGTCCCATCATCCTCCTTATCTATCCTCTTGGAGTTTACGAGCCAGGATGGACCTATCTTCTTTCAGCCGCTCAAATGCCATGATCGATAGCTCGTCCGTTTTCGACGAACTCCTCACACTGGATGGTGTTTCTGCAAAATCCTCGAGGTGCGTCTACTGCAAGGGCTCGAAGATGCTCTGCGGTAAGGAGAGATGCTCAGTAATTGCGCGATTCTACTCCGCATCCAAAACAAGGTCTCAGATAGACACCACTACTCTGGATGGTGCCTGCCCACCGAGCGTCTTCATCGGTAGAATGGGATATCCGAATGTGGCCATAGGACCGATGATCCCGCCCGTCCACGGTGATACATCCCTCCTCGACACACCGGAGAGATGGGTTGGGCTTCCCATTGATGACATAATAGATTTCAGATCGACACTTGTGAGGGGAATGCACAGGGTGAAGGTCGATGATGTCGAGAATCCGAACAAGCTCGTGACGAGGACCAGGGATCTTGCACTCGCCAGCAATCCTCCTGAGGTGATCGCCGAGTTCCAGAGAAAACCGACTGGTAGGCTAACAGTCGATGACGACGTCCAACCATTTGGGCCGTCCGCGCCTCTGAGCAAGTTCGATGTCTCAAACTGCAGGTTCGACGACAGACTCGAGAAAGCATTCTTTGACACGGACATGAGAGCGCGGGACGCTCTTGTCACATTGTACAAACAAGGGACTCTGGTGTCCCAGATACAGCGCGCCTTTAGCATCGGGGCCTTCGGAGTCGGCAAGCGCAGACGGTTCGTGCCAACTCGCTGGAGCATCACGGCTGTGGATTCAAACCTCGGTCTGCACATGCTCGAGACAACGAAAACCTACCCAACCATCAACGAATACCGAGTCTACGAAACCACGAGCCTGGACAACCGCTGGGCGATAATGATGATGCCTACGTCCTGGAGGTATGAACTCATAGAGGCTTGGTATCCCAAGACTGCGTGGAATCCCAACAGCGACAGGATCGCAATCATGTCCGATTGGGAGTTCTTCGACGGGAGAACTACCTACGCGAGCATAGGAGGCTGCTACTACGCGGCCAGACTCGCTGTCAACGAACTTCTGCAGAGGGAACGGAGGCAGGCCGGAGTGTCGATCATGCGAGAGGCACACCCAGGATACATCCTCCCCGTGGGTGTCTGGAATGTCAGGGAGAATGTTCGCGCGGCCCTGAGGACGACCCCCAAACGATTCCCGACCCTTAGGGAAGCATTGACGCACATCTCCACAATCATGGACATCCCTGTGTCGAGATGGATCAAGAACAGTGCCGTTCTCAAGGACGCTCTCTATCAGAAGCGTGTTGACGACCTCTGGAGCTGAGATGATGGTCGTCAGGTTGGTCGAGTGCAAGAGCGCAATCTCTCGCTCACGGCTGCCTGGTCTGGACTGGGCCATCAACCCGTATCGAGGGTGTGCGCATGCTTGTCGATACTGCTATGCACAGGATGTAACCAGGTTCGAGATGGACAAGGAATGGGGGAGTGTAGTCGAGGCGAAGATCAACATCGTTTCGAGGTTGAAGAAGGAGCTCGAGAAGAAGACGGGCGACCTGGCCCAGGACATGCAGAAGGCCGCCGCCAAGGCCGCCGACGGCAAGCCGACGCCCGGTCAGCCGTCCGTCCAGAGCGCCAAGAGCAGCATGGGCCAGGCCTCCAGCAAGATGGACCAGGGCAAGCAGGACGACGCC
>JBGQAM010000084.1:0-6769 GCA_041494275.1 Thermoplasmata archaeon
GCGTCCTCGATCAAGTGCCCGTACTGCATCCACTTCCACACTCGAGCTGCTAAGATGAACGGAGCCACGGACGAAGAGCTCGCGGAGTTGGCACTCCTGACCAGGTTCACAACAGGTTGGAGCGCGATCCTTCACACTGCGAACATAGACCTGGACAGGTTCAAGAAGCAGTTCGCAGAGTCGGAAGCGTACATGATGAAGCAGGCCAAGCTGAAGCGCTGACTTACCCATCTCAAAACCTTTTCTCATTATTCCATCGTTTCGCGCAACGGTGAGCCGTGCACATGCTTCAGGGTTCGGCTCTCTGTCAATCTGAGGATTATTGCCCTGAGCGCAACTCCTTCCTCACCAGCTCCACAATCCTAGGCAACGCGTTCGCCACTTTCGGAGTTAGTCTCTCGCTGACATTGACCAAGTCCACCGCCTCGACCGCGAAGAAGACAACCTCCTTGGGCATCTCGGCCGGCACGAGCTTTCTTCCCAAGGCGAGTGCAGTCGCGATGTTGATCCCGTGCGGGGAGGACCCATGGATGGACTTCTCGAAGTCCTTCTCCTCGAGGATGTGAAGTTCGCCAGGTATCCCCTTCGTCGTCTGGATAGCGTCTATTATTACGACCTTGTCATAGCCACGGACCACATCGAGCAGCTCCAACCCGCTCGCTGCCAGCTCCTCCACATCGACCCCAGGCATCTTCCTCTTCTTGAGCTCGCGCGCGACATGGATGCCCACTCCGTCATCCGAGAGGATAGGATTGCCCACGCCGAGGACTAGCACTTTCACAGGAATCCGAAGGGGCTCGGCCATAATAACCCTGACTCTAACACCGCGAATGGAATGAAAACGAATATGGGAGGGGGAAGCCCCCTCGTGAAATCTGTTTAGAAGTTTCTCTGTGTCGTCTGAACGGACCCGTCCTTGCGCCTGATCGTCACTTCGAGCGCCGGCCCACCGTTCAGCGAGTGCGTGCCGCAAGAGTTGCACGGGTCGTAGCACCTGAAGGCCATCTCGACCTTGTTGAGCAGGCCCTGCGACACCTCGCCGTTCTTGATGAGTGCCTTCGCAGCTTGAATCACGCTCGTGTTGATCGCAGCATAGTTGTTCGTAGTGGCAACGACCATGTTGATCTTGGTGCACAGGCCGTTCTTGTCCGAGGCGTAGTGATGTATGAGTGTGCCTCTCGGCGCCTCGACTATCCCTACGCCCTCCTTCGGCTCCTTGTACGGGCCTCTGATATCGTCGCTCGTGATGGTCTTGTCGCTGGCCAGCTCCAGCATCCTCTCCGTGGCATACTGCAGCTCGATCACCCTCGCCCAGTGGTACGCCAGTGTTTGGTTAACCGGCCCGGTCACTCCGAGGTCCTTCACTGTCTTCGCGAGGAACTCGTACTCCTTCTGCGCCAGCGGGGTCGTGTAGCCGTTGCAGACATTGATCCTTCCCAGCGGGCCAACTCTGTATATGCCGCTTTCTGGCCCCGTCACGAAGCCTTTCCACCCGACCTTCTTCAGATAGGGCATCTTCATGTAGGTCCAGGGCTCGACATGCTCTGCTATGATGTCTAGGTACTCGCTCGGCTTGAACCTCAGGAACTCCTTGCCCTGCTGGTCGACGACTCTGATGTCGCCGTCGTAGAAGTTGCTCTTGTTGTTCTTGTCAACCATGCCCATGTAGTATGAGTTGAGATAATATGCGTCCTTGTTCAGAACCAGGTTCATGTAGTCCTTGTTGGCCAGCACGACATCGTGGAAGAGCTTGATCGTGAACTTGCCGAACTCGACGCACGACTTCGCCATGGTCTCCATTTGGACGCGCTCCTCCTCGCTGATCTGCTTCGAAACGCCTCCGGGCAGGCCGAAAACGGGATGTGTCGCCCTGCCGCCCACGATCTCCTGCACCTTCTGGCCATAGGACCTGTGCTTGATGACCTCGGCTCCGATTGGGACGCCAACCGCATCTACGACTCCCAGGACGTTCCTCTTCATCGAGGGCGCGGACGGTCCGAGGACGAAGTCCGGTGCCGCCAGGGCGTAGAAGTGCGCTATGTGGCTGTGGGTGTACTGTCCCATGTAGAACAGCTCCCTCAGCTTGATCGCAGTCGGTGTCGGCGTCGCGCTGAAGACCGCATCGAGTGCCTTCGTCGACGCGAGGTGGTGCGCCGCCGGGCAGACGCCGCACAGCCTGTTGGTCAGGACTGGCAGCTCCATGACATGCCTGCCGATGCAGAACCTCTCGAAGCCTCTCAGCTCAGGGACCTGCAGGTACGCGTTCTCGACGTTCCCGGCTGAGTCGAGGAATATCTCGACCTTGCCGTGGCCTTCGAGCCTCGTGATCGGGTCTATTGTGATTTTCCGCTCCTTTGTCTTCGTTGTTGCGTCGTTGATGATAGGTCCTGCCATCTAGCTCACCGCCTTCCTTCTGCCCCTTTCGGTCACAGACCTCTTGAGCATGGACTTGGGCAGCGTGAACGCGTAGAAAGTCCCGAGCGGGTCCTTGACCTGCATCATGAGTGTCATGATCTGCTCCTCGCTCAGCTGTGATTCCTTGTCAGTGATGTTCAGCAGCGACGACAACGCGCTCAGCATGCTCGCTCCCTGCTCCATGACGCCTTTCGTCGGGCCCATGCAGCCTCTGCACGGCATCTGGGCGTTCGGGCACATGGCTCCGCAGCCTGCTCGTGTCGCAGGGCCTATGCAGATGATGCCCTGGTCCAGCAGGCACTTCTTGGGGTCGGGCTTGATCTCGTATGCCTGGTAGATCTTCTCGATTCTCCTGCCCTTCTCGACCCTCTCCCTATTGCACTCGTCGCAAAGGGTCTTGTCGGAGGCGATGACCGTTCCCTTCGGCGGGAGCGGCGTGCCCTTGGCCACATACTGTGCCACTGCCTCCACAGCCATCGCGATCAGGTTGACCGTTGGCGGGCACCCGGGCATGAAGTAGTCGACATCCACTACCTCGTCAAGCGTCTTGACTGAGTCGTAGAACTCCGGGAGCTCGAGCTCTCCCTCCTTGACCTTCGTGATGTGTTGCGGCGTCACGAAGTTCGGGTTGTCGGTCGATTGTGTGTTCTTGTAGACCGTCTCGAATATCTCCTTCTTGTTCGTCACATTCGCGAGCCCAGGCGTCCCTCCGAAGCACGCGCACGAGCCGAACGAAATCATGACGACCGACTTCTGGCGCAGGACCTTGGCGACGTGCTCGTTCTCGCTGTTCCGTATGGCGCCGTTGTAGAAGCTGACCGTGATGCTCTTGTCGGGCATCGCTTCGATGTCTTTGAGCTTGCCGTCGAACCCGATGGGCCAGAACACCACATCCGCTATCGCGTGTACATCCAGTATCTTCGCGTCTATGTCAAGGAGCGCGACGTCGCATCCTCCGCAGCCCGCTCCCCAGTACTGTGCGATCTTGATCTTCTCTGCCATCTCAGCTCACCCCTTTCTCCTCAGGCGGCGCCTTCTTTGGAGCCGCCGAGTATTGCGGCGATTGGCCTTTCATTCCGACCTGCTCGACCAGCCTCCACTTCTTGAGGGCGATTATGTGTTTCACGATCTCAGGCTTCGCGATGCCCGTGGCATCGTGTAGCTCGTGGACCGTCCTAGGGCCGCCCTCCATCTCTTCGAGCAGCATGTTCCTCTCAAGCTCCACGCCTGCAGCCTTCTGGACTATGAAATCGTACCTCGGTCCCGTGATGGCCTCGCCGAACACGTTCCCAGTCGTTGTGAGCTGCCCCTTCTTTCCGAGGAGCCATCTGACCCTCTCGCCCTCGACCGTCCTCAGGGCCGCGCGTATCTTGGCCTCCCGCAGGGACATCTTCAGTCACCTCTGTGCATCGGTGAAGGCCCGAGTTCCTTGATCGTGTTCGTGAATTCGATTATGGTCTTCTGGAACTTCTCGCCCTCGCCCGCGGAGACCCACTCCAGCCTGAGCCGGTCGGTATCGTATCCGAACTGCTGGATGAGCATCTTCAGGAGGGCTATCCTCCTGCGGGTCCTGTAGTTCCCGCCTATGTAGTGGCAGTCCGCCGGGTGGCAGCCTGCGACGAGAACTCCGTCGACGCCTTTCTGGAAGGCTCTCAGGACGAACTCGGGGTCGACTCTAGCAGAGCACATGACCCTGATGGTCCTGAAGTACGGAGGCATCTGGAGCCTGCTGACACCAGCTAGGTCCGCGCCTGCGTACGAGCACCAGTTGCAGCAGAAGACCAGTATCTTCGGGTCGGGTTCCTTCGCTGCTCCTTCTGTGTGTGGACTCGCGTGGTGTGTAGCTTCCGAGCTCATTGTTTCGCCTCCTGTTTCGGCTTCGGCTCTTCAAGCATGGCGTCTATCATGGCGTAGATCTGGTCGTCTCTGTAGCCCATCTGAGTGAGCGCGCCGGACGGGCATGCTCCTACGCATGCACCACAGCCCTTGCAGAGACCAACATTGACCTCCACGATCTTCTTCTTCGGGTCCTTCTTGTCCGGCAGGACCTCGAGTGCCTTGTACTCGCAGATAGGAACGCATATGCCGCATCCGTCGCACAGCGACTCCTCGATCTTCGCGACTATGCCCTCCGCTTCGAGTTCGGTCTTCGACAGCACCGTTGTGGCTCGGGACACTGCCGCAAGCGCTTGTGCGATGCTCTCGTCGACGAACTTCGGGCCATGAGCGAGACCCGCCAAGTAGATGCCCTCCGTTGCGAAGTCGACAGGCCTGAGCTTCATGTGCGCCTCAAGGAAGAAACCCTCCTTGGTCTGGGGAACCTTGCACATCGGTGCCAGCGTTCCCGCGTCAGGCTGCGGCCTTGTGCCGCTCGCAAGTACGAGGTAGTCCGGCTTCAATGTGAGCTCTTTGCCCGTGTCCTCGTCCTTCACCTTGACCTCGATCTTGCCGCCCTTCTCATCGACCTTCGGCTTCTCCTTGTCCTCGAACCTGATGCAGGTCACGCCCAGTCGGCCGGCCTCCTTGTAGTACTTCTCCCTGAATCCGTATGTCCTGATGTCCCTGTACAGTACGAAGACCTTCGCGTTCGGATCCTTCTTCTTGATCTCGATCGCAGCGGTCATCGTGCCCGTGCAGCACACTCGAGAGCAGTTGGGATGTCCCTCCTCTCTCGAGCCGACGCACTGTATGAACACGTACTCGTTGCCCTTCGCCTCGCCCTTGTGCAGCTTCTCCTTGAGCTCGAGCAGGGTCATGACGTTCTTGTTCTTGCCGTACAGGTATTCACCCTCAGGCTTGTACTCCTGTCCGCCGATCGCCAGTATGACAGCGCCGTGCTCGATCTGCTCTCCGGATTCGAGGGTAGTCTTGAAGTTGCCAACGTATCCGTCGATCATCTTGATCTTCGCGCCGGTGTAGACGGTGATGTTCGGGTGGGCGGAGATCTCTTTGTCGAGATCCTTGACGAACGCCAGCGGGTCGTCGCCCGATGGCAGGTAATAGAGCTTCTTCGTGTTGCCGCCCAGCTCCTTCTCCTTCTCGACCAGGCTCACCTTGAACCCCTGCTTGGCCAGTTCGAGCGCCGCGGTCATGCCGGTAACTCCACCGCCGATAACCATGGCGGCCTGGTTCACCTTTAGCGTCAGGTTCTGGAGGGGCTCGAGCAACCGGGACTTCGCGACCGCCATCCGCACGAGGTCCTTCGACTTCTTCGTCGCCGCCTTGGGCTCGTGCATGTGTATCCACGAGCACTGGTCCCTGATGTTGGCCATCTCGAACAGGTAGGCGTTCAACCCAGCTTCCTTGATTGTGTTCTGGAACAGAGGCTCGTGGGTCCTCGGCGTGCAGCTAGCGACCACGACCCTGTTGAGCTTCAGCTCCTTTATCTTCTCTTTGATCTTCTCTTGAGTGTCCTGGGAACATGTGTACAGGTTCTGTTCCGCATACACGACGTTTGGGAGCGTCTTGGCGTACTCCATGACCTCGGGAACCTTCACGACGCCGCCGATGTTGACTCCGCAGTGGCATACGAACACGCCTATCCTGGGTTCCAGACCCTCCACGCTGATCTCCTTGGGGTACTCCTTCTTGGTGACCAGAGTGTTTCTGGCGGGAGCTATCACGGTGCCCGCCTTCGCTGCCGCCCCGGAAGCCTCTGCCACTGTCATCGGGATATCCTTTGGCGATGAGAACGCGCCACTCACGAATATCCCGGGCCTGGACGTCTCGACGGGCGTGAACGCGCCAGTCTGGGCGAAGCCGTCGTCATTGAGTCTGAACTTCATGATCCTGCTGAGGTTCTCGGCGTCCGCTGGAGGTCTGAGCCCTACGGCCAGCACGACCATCTGGAACTCCTCCTCCTTGGGCTCGCCGCCCTCGACGTACTTTATCTTGAGGTTCTTGGTCTTCGGGTCCTCGCTTATGGCCGCGACCCTGGAGCGGACGAACCTGATGCCCCACTCGTTCGCTGCGCGGTTGTAGTACTCGTCGAACTCCTTGCCGAAAGCCCTCATGTCCATGAAGAATATGCTCGGCTTGACCTGGGACGTGTGCTCCTTCGCTATAACCGCTTCCTTGATCGAGTACATGCAGCAAACGCTCGAGCAGTATTCGTTCCCGCAGTGCTCGTCCCTCGAGCCGACGCACTGGATGAACGCTATCTTTTCGGGAATGTCTCCGTCCGAAGGCCTCAGGATGGTGCCGAAGTATGGCCCTGTGGCGGACATGATCCTCTCGAACTCGATGCTCGTGACAACGTTCTGGTAGACGCCGTAGCCATACTCGGTCTTCAGGCGCGCGTTGAACTCATCGAAGCCAGGCGAGAGTATGATCGACCCGACCTTGATTTCGAGGA
>JBGQAM010000076.1:0-7839 GCA_041494275.1 Thermoplasmata archaeon
TACGGATTCCCGATACTCTGCGGTGGAATTGTGACCTCTGCCAAGCTTCCTGGCCCTCAGGCATGCTACGAGAAGATGTCCAGTGGCCTGCCGCAGTTCTATGCCGGCTGCGACATGATTGCGGGTCTCGGACTCTTGGACGATGTCACCATGCTCTCCTACGAACAGATGGTCATAGACGATGAGATGGCCAAGATAATGGCGAGGCTTGCCTACGGGGTGACGGTCGATGACGATCATCTTGCCGTGGAACTAATCAAGAAGGTCGGTCCGGGAGGGAGCTTCCTACCCGAAAGGCATACGATGCAGTGGCTGAACAAGGAGCACTTCATAACCGACATTACCGACAGGCGGACGGGTGAGGCTTGGGAGGCCGATGGCAGAAAGAGCGTCGTAGACCGCGCAAGAGCGAAAGCCGACAAGATCATGAAAGAGCACCAGGTCGTTCCGATTCCGGCGAGCATCGCGCGCGAGTTCGAGACCATCGTGAAGAATGCCGACAAGGACATTCAGGCACACGGTCTCGACTAGATACAGCTGAATCCATTGGCGTCAGCAGGCCTTTGGCGCATGCGGCCAGTTGATTCGAACAAAGAGGTGGACCTTGATTCCCCTAGAACTCATAAGGGAGTTCGAGTCGCAGATGAAGGCCCTCAGAATAGGGGGCACGTCTCTAGTCCGTGCCCAGAAGCTCGAAAAGAGGCTGGGCATCAGAAGGCTTCACGTGAAGCTCGAGGGGGAGAACCCGTCCGGCACGCACAAGGACAGGGTGGCGCTCCTTCAAGTCCTGGATGCCCGCGCAAAGGGAATGAAAGCCGTCACGGCGGTAAGCTGCGGCAATTACGGCGCCGCACTCGCATACGTCGCGGACAAGCTGAACATGCGCGCATACATCTACATCCCAGCGGACTTCGCAGCGCCGAGACGCGCGGAGATCGAACGCTGGGGCAGCGAGGTCGTGAGCGTATCTGGCGACTACGAGGCTGCATTGCACAAGTCAGCTGCGGACGCAGTGGCGAACAGGTGGTACGACGCAAATCCTGGAGGCGGCAATCGAGACATCGGCCTGTACGCCTACACGTTCATCGCGAAGGAAATCGCGCAATCGCTCGGCAGGCAGCCGGACTGGGTCTCCGTGCCTGTTGGGAACGGCTCGCTCATCGGAGGCATATGGCACGGCTTCAGGTCGATGGGGATGAAGCCCAGGATGCTCGGAGTCTCCAACAACAACTCAGCTGTGCATGGTATCGCGTGCGGTCTCAAGGAGAAGTTGGACGTTCCCAACCTGACTGTCACGGAGGTCAACGAGCCACTGTGCGGGAATTTCTTGGCGGACGCGGATGAAGCATTGGGTGCAATGCTTGAATCGAACGGGACTGGTGTTGAAATCCCCGATGAAGACCTCATCAAAGCGGCAGAGATCATCAGACAAGAGGAAGGGATCGATGTCCTTCCTGCTTCGGCAGGCGCAGCTTGGGGCATCACCAAGCTGGATTCGAAGAACCATGTCTTCGTCGCCGTCCTTACCGGCCGCGGCCATTTCGAATAGATCCTGGGCCATCTGCATTGTACATATATGCGCATGCGCGCTCTGCTGGCTTCTCGCGGCCAAGATTTTAATATGAGCGGGGATATTGCGAACTCCGATGCGAGAGTCCGCTAGACAAGGTGATTTGGTGCCAATTCTCGTCGTTCTAGGGGTCCTTGTCGACCTGCGGATCTTGCGCCCGTGACGGACGTTCAACCTTGGTTGTGTCCGTGCGGGCGAATTGAGGAGTGTGTAGAGGATGAAAGGTGCTAGAGCCGCCGTGGAGTTGCTCGAGAAGCAGAACGTGCAGGTGATGTTCGGCATTCCAGGCGGAGTCCTGCTTCCCTTCTACGACGAGCTAGTGCAATCGGATATCAGACACATCCTCGTTAGACACGAGCAGTGCGCCGGCCACATGGCCGACGGATTCGCTAGAGTGTCGAAGAAGCCCGGTGTATGCATAGCGACTTCCGGTCCCGGAGCGACCAATCTCGTAACTGGCGTGGCAACCGCATTCATGGACTCATCTCCGATGGTGGCTATTACCGGACAGGTCGAGACAGACAAGCTCGGTGGGGACGCGTTCCAGGAGGCCGACTCGTTTAGCCTGATGATGCCTGTCACGAAGCATAACTTCAGGGTCACTGACCCGAAGGTCTTCCCTGAGACGATGAAGAAGGCCTTCATGATTGCTACTACGGGGAGATACGGACCAGTACACATCGACATCCCAGTTGACATATTCCGCGCGGAGATAACCGACGAGCAGATGGCAAAAGAGGTTAGAGTCCCGAAGCCGAAGAGGAACCTATCTGAGCTGCTGGATGCAATCAAGCTGCTGGAGAAGGCAGAACGCCCCACCATCATGGTTGGTGGCGGCGTGGCGTGGTCTCAGGCAGGCGGAGATATCATACGCCTGGCCGAGATGCTCATGGCGCCAATTGTTACGACCTTGATGGCGAAAGGATCAGTCGCGGAGAATCATCCGCTCGTGCTCGGAGTATGCGGCATGCACGGGAGACAGGTGGCAAACTATGCGCTGAACAACTGTGACGTACTGCTGGCGATCGGGACAAGGTTCAGCGACCGCGTCACGGGCAAACTGAGCGAGTTCGGGATGAAGACAAAGGTCGTCCACGTCGATATCGACTCTTCGGAGATCGGGAAGAACGTGAAAGGCAGGGTTGGCCTAATCGGTGATGCCTGGACCGTTGTCAACGCTCTGATAGCGGGCCTGCAGAAGAGAACCAAGACAGCAACGTGGAAGGCAAAGATCATCGAACTCAACAAGCAGTGTTCGTGCAACTACGACCTTCTTTCCGATCCATTGAAGCCCCAAAAGGTCATCCACGAGCTCTCGAAGAACTTGCCAGAAGACGCTATCGTCACGACTGAGGTCGGCCAGAATCAGATGTGGGCAGCGCACTTCTACAAGTGCTACGGCAAGCGCATGTTCATAACGTCTGGCGGGCTTGGGACCATGGGTTTCGGTTTCCCCGCGGCGATGGGTGCCAAGATCGCCCGGCCAAGCAGCGTCGTCGCAGACATCGCGGGAGATGGCAGTTTACAGATGGTATCTCAAGAGTTCGCCACGGCCGTCGAGAGCGACATTCCGGTGATGATCTGTCTCTTGAACAATGGCTGGCTTGGGATGGTCAAGCAATGGCAGAAACTGTTCTACGGCTCCAGGTACAAAGCCACTCAGTTCACCGCGGGCTCGCCCGATTTCGTGAAGCTCGCGGAGGCCTACGGCGCAGAGGCGGTCAGGGTTGAGAAGCACTCTGAAGTAGCCGAGGCGATCAAGAGAGGATGCAAGGCGGAAGTGCCGTTCTTGATAGATTTCGTCATAGATCCGGAGGAGGACGTTCTCCCGATGACGCCGCCCGGGAAGTCGACTTCGGAATGCATCAAGGGGAGATGCCAGTGGAAAGGCGAGGTGTGTTAGATGGAAGTCATGATGTTGCTGGTCTACGACCAGCCCGGTGTGATGCAGCGCGTTATGGGTGAGTTCAACAGAAAGCGGATAAACGTCGAGACTATCGTGGTCGGCAAGTGCGAGGTCCCTGACAGGGCGAGGATAGTCCTCTCAATCGAGGACAAAGAGAAGGCCCTGAGCGTGATCGAGCACATGCGTGCGCTCCACGAGGTTATAGAAGCGGATCTGGTCGACCACTCGAGGCACGAGGCATACGCCCTTCTGTTCAGCAGCGAAGGAGTGTGCAGAGTCACAGGGTCGGTCAATGAGGTCGATGCGATCGTCAAGAAGAGCCAGCCGGAGAGGTACATTCAGGCGATGAATGCAATCTGAATAGGAGTGTGAACAGAAATGGCCAGGATATACTACAACAAGGACGCGGACATCAAGGTGCTCAAGGAAAAGAGAGTCGCTGTTGTCGGCTACGGGATACAGGGCAGGGCACAGTCTCTGAACCTGCGCGACAGCGGGGTGGACGTGGTGCTCGGCCTCAACCTGAAGGACGAGACCTGGAAAAGGGCGAAGGCCGACAAGATGAAGATCATGACTATCCCGGACGCTGTGAAGAGCGCGGACATCGTAATGATGTTGATACCAGACGAGGTGCAGAAGGGGGTCTATGACAAGGATGTGGCGCCCTATCTTAAGAAGGGCATGGTCCTGGATTTCGCTCACGGATTCAACATACTCTTCAAGAGGATCGTCCCCCCCAAGAACATCGACGTCATCATGGTCGCTCCTAAGGGACCAGGAGCTCTCGTCAGAGAGACATTCGTCGCGGGAATTGGAGTTCCGGCCCTCATCGCAGTCTATCAGGACTACTCTGGCAGTGCGAAGAAGACGGCCCTGGCGATAGCGAAGGGATTGATGGCTACATCAAGAGGGGTCATCGAGACAACGTTCAAGGAGGAGACGGAAACGGACCTGTTCGGCGAGCAGGTAGACCTCTGCGGCGGCGCGAGCGCGCTCATCAGAACATCATTTGACGTCCTTGTCGAAGCAGGATACCAGCCCGAGATAGCCTACTTCGAGGTACTGCACGAGCTCAAGCTCATCATCGACCTTGTACAGAAGGGCGGCATCGAGGGCATGTGGGACGGCGTCTCGAACACGGCCGAGTATGGTGGAAGAACGCGCGGAACCATGATAATCGATGGCCGGACCAAGGAGACAATGAGAGGGATTCTCAAGGACATACAATCTGGCAAGTTCGCCGCTGAGTGGGTCGCAGAGCATGATGCCGGAATGCCGAGGCTCACCAAGATGAGGGATGAAGGCAGGAAGTCGCAGATTGAGGTCGTTGGGAAAAGGATCAGGAAGATGTTCGAGTGATCCTTCCAACAGCTCCGTGAGTGATAGAATGAATTCTGGCTCGAAGCTAGGGAAGTTCTCCAAGGGCAAGAGAACCTTCGTCGGTGAGGTCAGCGGCAATCATGTCGCTGAGACAACGGCGTCATCGATGATGGACGCGATTGAGAACGGAGCGAGAACCACGAATTCGACGCACATCCTATCAGGCCTCAAGCTGCTCGCGCCCGTTGACAAGCCTTCAAAGATCATCTGTGTCGGCTTGAACTTCAGGAGCCACATCAAGGAGATGAAATGCGAGACGCCCAAGGTGCCAGTCATATTCTCCAAACCGCCATCGGCCCTCATAGGGCCGGGAGATGCCATCATCCTTCCGAGGGCTTCGAAGCGCGTCGACTACGAAGGCGAGTCGGCAATCATCATCGGAAAGCGCGCTCATCACGCCAAGAACGGTCTGCTGCACATCTTCGGGTACACATGCTTGAATGACGTGACGGCGCGGGATCTTCAGAAGAACGATGTCGATTGGACCAGGGCAAAAGGATTCGACACTTTCGCCCCTATCGGGCCATTCATATCTAGAACTCCTCCGACACACGTCACTACAAGGCTCAATGGAAATGTCGTCCAGGATTCGCTGCTATCTGACAGGGTGTTCGGGGACGCTGCGCTCGTGGAGTACATATCAACGATAATGACCCTCGAACCTGGTGATTTGATCGCCACGGGCACTCCATCCGGGATATCGCCGATGAAGGATGGTGATGTCGTCGAGGTTGAACTCGACAGCGTCGGATGCCTGAGAAACCAAGTAGTTAAAATGCCATGAACATGCAGGAGATGAGGAGAACATGCAGATCCAGCCAACTGAGGTTATCTGGAAGAACGGGAACCTCGTCCCGTGGAAGGATGCAACTGTCCACGTGCTGACACACGGCCTGCACTACGGCACTGGCGCATTCGAAGGGATCAGGTGCTACAACACCGTCAACGGCCCCGCGGTGTTCAGGCTGAAGGAGCACATGGAGAGGCTCCAGGCCTCTGCGAAGGCAATCTACCTCAAGCTTCCGTACACAACGGATCAGCTCTGCAAGGCTGCCAAGGACACGATCAAAGCCAACAAGCTCGACTCATGCTACATCAGGCCGATCGCGTTCTACGGCGTGTCGGGAATCGGCGTCAACCCGATTGGCTATCCTGTCGAGACGTTCATCATCGCGTTCCCTATGGGCGCATACCTCGGTGAAGAGGGCCTCAAGAATGGCATCAGAATACACACATCGTCTTGGCACAGGGTCTCGAGCGGGTCAGCTCCCGCTACCGCGAAGGTGTGCGGCGATTATCTCAATAGTGCGCTCGCCGTGATGGAAGCGAAGCTCAACGGGTTCGACGAGACGCTCATGCTCAACGAGCTACACATGGTCGCGGAGGGCTCGGGAGAGAATATATTCCTAGTCCGCAAAGGGAAGATACTGACTCCTCCCCTGAATGCGGGAATCCTCCCAGGGATTACTAGGGAATCTGTGATGGAGCTGGCCGCCGACCTTGGCTACGATGTACGCGAGCAGAACTTCGCGAGGAGCGAGCTCTATCTCGCAGATGAACTGTTCTTCACGGGAACCGCCGCCGAGGTGACCCCCATCCGCGAGGTCGATCGAAGGAACGTCGGTGACGGAAGACCTGGCCCTGTGACCAAGGCCATCCAGACGAAGTTCCTTGACGTGGTCAAGGGGAAGGAGAAGAAGTACCTGAAATGGCTGGACCCGGTGAAGTGACCGCACCTGGATAAGTGTTATATATAACGGAGTCCCATACTGTCTGACGATTGTCATACGCAGGGATGGGACAGAAATGGCACGCGTGACCCTTGTAGAACTTGCGAGCCAGGCAGAGAAGGAAGGCATCACCCTAGCAGAGGTCATATCGAGGACTCTGGAGCCGAGAGAGCTCGATCTCATGCAGGCCGAGCTTGCTGATGAGTTGAGCGAGAATTACCGAAACATCGAGGGATTCATGGGCGAAATCGAGGTACCCAGTCTTGGAGATTTGATGGACCTCCAGGAAGCGAGTGAGTCGCGGGTCGAGTCGACAGCGTAGAGACATCGTCAGACGATGATGCCCACACGACCGTTCTCATTTGAATCGCTACTTCTTGCGCAGAATCCTGTTCTCCAAATCGACAACTTCGAACCCAGCCCTCGGAGGACCCATGAGGGTCTCAGTCCGTCCAAGCATCAGGTAGCCGCCTGTCTTCAGGGCCTCATATAGGTTCGTCGTCACTTTGTCATGCATCGCCCGCGAGAAGTATATCATGACGTTCCTACAGACTATGGCATCGAAGAACTTCGACCCAGGCTTGTCCAAAAGGTTCTCTCTAGCGAACCTGACGCCCTTCCGTATCTGAGGGCCCACAATGTACTTATCACCCGTGTGGTCGAAGTACTCTGCAAGGAGTTTGTCAGGGAGGCCGCGGATCTCGTCCTGCGTGTATGCTCCGGACTTTGCCTTGGCGAGGGCGGCCGCGGAGATATCAGTCCCAAGTATCGATATCAGGGTCCTGTGCTCACGCTCCAGCTTCTTGAGCTCCTGGGCCACGCAGATTGACATAGTGTACACCTCCTGGCCAGTAGCACATCCCGCGCTCCACAACCGTAGCAAACCTCCAGAGCCGGTCTTGGATTCAAGCAGTGGCTTTATCACCGTCCTGGAAAACGTCTCGAAGGCTCCCCTGTCCCGGAAGAATTCCGTCACGTTTATCGAAAGGGTCCCGAGGAGCTCGTTTGTCTCTTCGTCGCTGCTGAGGAGATGCGCCAGGTAGGCGGCATAGTCCGATCTTCCGCTCCTGCCAATCCTTCTCCGTATGCTCCTCATCATGAACGATTGAGAGTATCCGGAGAGGTCGATACCACGCGATTCGAAGAGGTGTTTCATGACCTGCGTAGTGAACTGATCCTCGCTGATTTCCATATCGGCTGGTCATGGGAGTGTGGCTAGATATTCCTTGCCTGATGAAAGAGCAAGAAAGACA
>JBGQAM010000044.1:0-14882 GCA_041494275.1 Thermoplasmata archaeon
CGACCCGGGCGACCTCGGTATCAGAACCCTGAGAAACCTCGTGGGGGAGACAAGCTTCGCGGATTTCGAGATGATACCAACTTTCGAAGCGACCACGAGCAAGGATGACGCGGTAACTCGTGCGAAGAACGATTCTCTCGCAAAGGCCAGAGCGGGTGCGCATGTGCCTCATGTCACATTCGAGAAACTGCACGTGTTTCCGAAGGTGCTCACCATGATCTACTACCCGGTCTGGGTCGTGAGATACAACTATCGGGACCGGATGTACATGGACACTGTTGACGGAGTGACTGGTCAGGTATTGTCCGGGAGAACTCCGGGCGATCCGCTGTTCCAGAGCCTTGCTATGACTGGAGGTGCTGTCGCTGGAGGGCTTGTGGCAGCCGGGGGCATAGTCTACTCCGGAGCGTCGTACGCAAATGATTCGCGAATAGCTCTTGTCGGAGTGGCAGTCGGGGCGGTGATTCTTTTCCTCGCCTACAGATTCTTCAGGCACGGGTCTGAGAGGGTCGAGGGCGAGTTCAAGGAGAAGAAGACATCTCTCGGAGGCGCTCTCAAACAGGTCCAGGGCCTGTCTAAGCAGCTGGAGGGATTGAGATGAAGGTAATCCAGGTCAAGTGTCCGCAATGCAACAGCCCGATACAGATGAAACAGAAGGACAGGGTGTTCTATTGCACGCAGTGCAGCACGATACATGTTCGGGACGGCGGGATCGAGAAGCTCGACTACGAAATCGCGGAATTCAACCCGAACACTCAGGGCGAGAGGACGTACATGCCCTTCTGGAGGATCTATGCCTCATTCATTGTGCGGTCCAAGAACGTCGAAGGTGGAACGTTTTTCAAACTCGCATCGATGTTGAAGGGCGGGAGCGACAGCGGCAGCGTGTTCATCTACGTCCCCGCAGCGGATCTCGACACTGCCAATTTCAAGAGGATTGCAGTCCAGTTCACGAGCAACCCTCCGAGATATCCGACCAGACTCAACTTCGGAAATGCGTCTCGACTGCCTGCGGTGATTTCGAAGCAGGAAGCGACTGAAATGGCTGACTTCGTGGTCGTCACGATGGAGGCTGAGCAGCCCGGAGTCCTTCAGAAGCTTGACTACACTCTAACAGTGAATGACACGAAACTGGTCTATTTGCCGTTCGTGCGAGCCGCTCAAGGGCTCATGCCTGCTCTCTAGCCGAAAACGATACAAAACTCATTCCGCGCTTCTTTCTTTTCTCCTTGAGAGGAAGTCCTGGATTATCTTCCCGTGGTCGAAGGCGAATTTAGGGAGCTTGTCGAGATGAATCCACTCGACATCCTGTGCGTCGTCGCCTGCCTTCAGCATCCCGCCGATTGGTTCGAGGTGATAGACCGCCGTGACGAAGTGACCTCTCGGGTCCCTGTCGGGCGAGGAATAGACGCCGACCAGCTCAACGACCTTGGTCTTGACTCCTGTCTCCTCGAGAACCTCTCTGACCGCGCAATCCTCGAGCCTTTCCCCGTAGTTGAGAAATCCTCCCGGCAGAGCGTAAGAACCTTTGAACGGTTCCTTTCCTCGCTTGATGAGGATGATTTCATTCCCCTTGAGGACGATTCCGTCCGCCGTGACCGATGGCTTTCTCCATCCGTTCTCGAACTGGCTTTGCAGGGATGCAGCTTTGTTCTCGTATTCCCGCAGAACCTCCTCCCCGAACGGAGTGAGAGAAGTGACTCCACCCTCCCGTCCTCCTCGGGTGGAATGGACAACATCTCCACCAGCGTTCTGTGAGATCCTGTGTATGATTCCCCACGCGTGCCTATAGGACATCCCCATTTCCTTCGCAGCCTTCGAGAGAGAGCCCATGTCCTTGACCTTTCGGAGAAGTCCTGCTCTGCCGTCGCTTACGATGAACCTGCCATCTCGTTCGAGCCACATCTTGAGCTTAAGGTCGTACATCTGGTCCTCCCATCCGCGGTCAGCGGAGCATGGGGATCTTCACTTTCTCTTTCCTCGCGACTCTTATCGCTTCGGGATACCCAGCGTCGGCGTGTCTGATTATGCCCATTCCCGGATCCGTCGTGAGCACTCGTTCGATCTTGTCCTCGGCCTCCTTCGTGCCATCAGCCACCACAAGCAACCCAGCATGAGTGGAGTAGCCGATGCCAACACCTCCGCCGTTGTGTATGGCCACGAGGTCAGCGCCTGCTGCCGAGTTGATGAGAGCGTTCAGCATAGGCCAATCGGCGATTGCATCGCTGCCGTCCCTCATGTCCTCGGTCTCTCTGTTGGGAGATGCGACTGAGCCGCAATCCAGGTGATCCCTGGTGATCACAATCGGAGCCTTCAGCTCCTTATCTGCGACCATTCTGTTGATAATCTTCCCGAACCTTGCGCGCTCTCCGTAGCCGAGCCAACAAACCCTGGCAGGCAGCCCCTCGAAGGGCACCTTCTTCTCGGCCAGCTTGATCCAGTTGACCAGCTGCGTGTTCTCCTTGAACTCTCTCATGACAACTTTGTCTGTCTTGAGAATATCATCAGGGTCTCCGGACAATGCGACCCATCTGAAAGGTCCTCTGCCCTCGCAGAACATCGGCCGAATATAGAGAGGGACGAACCCCTTGAAGGCGAAGGAATCACTGACCCCTGCCTTCTTCGCCTGGCCTCGGATGTTGTTCCCATAATCGAACACAATGGAACCCTTCTTCATGAACGCGAGCATCGCCCGGACATGGATTGCGATGCTTTCCATGGCCAGCCGACGGTATTCGTCTGGATCCGTGGTCCTCAACTCTGCAGCCTGCTCCATGCTCATTCCTTTCGGGATGTATCCCCCGAGTTCATCATGTGCTGAAGTCTGGTCTGTCACGACATCAGGGATGATCCCCATCGCAGCCAACAAGGGGTGCGTTTCCGCGCAGTTGCCCAGCAGGCCTATCGAGAGCGCCTTCCCGCGCCTCTTGGCATCGAGTGCCGTCTTGACGGCTTCGTCGATGTCCTTCACCTTCTCGTCGCAGTATCCCATCTTCACGCGACGGTCTATTCTCTTCTCATCGCATTCGACTGCGATGCACACTCCTCCGTTCATTGTCACCGCAAGTGGTTGCGCTCCGCCCATGCCTCCAAGTCCGCCGGTCAAAACGAGCTTGCCCTTGAGAGAGCCACCGAAGTTCTGTCTTGCGCACTCTGCGAATGTCTCGAAGGTCCCCTGAAGTATCCCCTGAGTGCCTATGTACGCCCACCCCCCTGCGGTCATCTGGCCGTACATGATGAGGCCTTTTGCCTCAAGTTCGTGGAAGACCTCCCAAGTGGACCATCGTGGTACAAGATGCGAATTGGCAATGAGCACCCTGGGTGCGAGCTCAGTTGTCTTGAAGACTCCGACAGGCTTGCCTGATTGTATGAGGAGGGTTTCGTCGTCCTCCAGCTCCTCAAGGGACTTGACGATTGCATGGTAGCACTCCCAGTTGCGGGCGGCTTTTCCCGTGCCACCGTAGATGATGAGTTCCTCAGGCTTCTCCGCATTCTCCAGGTTGTTCTGCAGCATCCGGAGGATTGCCTCCTGCCTCCAACCTTTGCAGGCAAGCTTGATCCCTCGTCTCGCCTTGACCTTCTTCATGGGACTCAGTATCGACAGAAATCTAGTGCGATAATAGGCTTTTGGCCACTGTCCCAAGGGAGGCTTTATCACAGGGTTCGCCTGATGACCTTCGAAGCCATGTACGATATTCCCACGGTGCTCACCGCAGAAGAGATACTGGACAAGGCGTTCAAGCGCGCTTCGAAAGTCGATTTCGAAGGGCGGACACGGATTGAGACCGTCAGGGAGATCAACATCGGGAAGTTGAAGTCGGCCAGCGATACGATCGTCAGCACGATGGGCAAGTACGTGAAGGCATTCCCGAGCATCGACAGGGAGAACCCGTTCTATGCGGAGCTGATAAATGTCACAATCGGCCGTGACAAACTAAAGAAGTCGCTGGGTGCAATGGATTGGTGCAGAGGAACCGTTGCTAGAGTTGCCAAGGCTGCGATGAGGGATATTGCGTCCGCAAGACACATCAGTCGGATTGACGAGATACGCAGATCCACCTACGGGCGCATCTCATCTTTGGTGAAACAGGTAGACAAGGAGCTTGCATTTCTCGCGAATGCGCGGCATGTGATGAAGAAGTATCCAGCTGTGAATCCAGACGATCCGACCATCGTAGTCGCAGGCTCTCCAAACGTGGGCAAGAGCCAGCTTGTACTGAGGATATCGACTGCGAAGCCGAGGGTAGCGGTCTATCCCTTCACCACTCAAGAGATATCAGTCGGCACCTTCGAGAAGAAGTATTTCAGATATCAGGTCATAGACACGCCTGGTCTCCTCGATAGGGAGCTGAGCGAGAGAAACCCTATCGAGCTCAGGGGCATTCTTGCCCTGAAGCATCTTGCGGACGTAGTTCTGTTCATGTTCGATCCCACGGAGTCGTGCGGCTATCCAATGTCCCAGCAGGAGCATCTGCTCGAGACTGTCAAGAAGGAATTCTCCTCGGTTCCCATCGTCGAGGTGGAGAACAAATCGGACATGGTCAAAACCAAGAGCGGCAGGATAAAGATATCAGCTGAGACGGGAGCCGGCATTCAGAAACTCGTTGACCATCTTGTGGTGCTTCTCAAAACCCAGCAACACTTATAATCGAGGTGCCCGATTATCTCGTGGGATCGCACATCTTTGGGAACGCGCGGCAGGATAGGACTGTTCTCCGCGGATCGGCCTTCGGGGGAGCATGAAATCAGTTGTGTGTAGCGAATCGATGGAAGAGTACTTTTCGTCACTCCAGCGAGAGGTCGATATCTGCTATGATGTCGCGAAGAGGGCTAGGAGCAAAGGTTTCGACCCTGAGCTGACCGTCGAGATCCCTCAAGCCTCTGACCTGGCTGCCAGGGTCGAGAAACTCCTCTTCGAATGGGAAGTGGAAGGGGTGGCATCTCGGATTCGGGAACTGAGTCGCGACCATGACCGCGAAGAGGTTTCGATACTGATCGCCAAGGAATATGCGAGGATGCCTGCGAAGTCGCGCGAGTTCGCCATAGAGAGGGCAGTCAGGGTCGGTCTCGCGGTGCTCACTGAAGGTATACTCGTCGCTCCCCTGGAGGGGATTACCAGTGCCACCATAGACAGGAACTCCGATGGCTCAGAATATCTCACGATCTATTTCTCAGGGCCTATCAGATCAGCTGGTGGGACTGGACAGGCAATGAGTGTTCTCATCGCAGACATTGTGCGGCGCGAGCTCGGTTTGGCCAGATACCTCCCGACGAACGGAGAGGTGCAGAGATACAAGGAGGAGATTCCGCTATACAAATCGTGCCAGCACCTTCAGTACACGCCGACCAATGAAGAGATCGACTTGATGGCGAGGAACACCCCGGTATGCATTGACGGGGAGGGAACGGAAGATGCAGAGATATCAGGATTCCGAGACCTCCCTCGAGTGGGCACAAACCGTGTAAGGGGCGGCGCTTGCTTGGTGATCGCGGAAGGCCTCTGCCTGAAAGCCCCGAAAGTCCAAAAGCATGTCAAGAGGCTGGGAATCGACGGTTGGGAATTCATCGACCAGTTCCTCAACTTGAAGAAGAAAGGTGTGGAAGACGGAGGAGCTGAGATTGCTCCCAGCAGCAAATTCCTCAAGGACATGCTTGCGGGTAGGCCGGTCCTGTCATACCCCTCGAGGGTTGGGGGATTCAGACTAAGATACGGAAGGACGAGGGCGACTGGGTTGGCTGCACTCGCAATGAGTCCTGCCACCATGTTGCTGCTAGGAGAATTCGTTGCGGTAGGAACGCAGGTCAAGGTTGAACGACCCGGAAAGGCAGGCGCAATCACACCCTGCGACACGATTGAAGGTCCGATCGCTCTCCTCGACAACGGAGATCTTGTTCAGGCCAACACTCTCGAAGAAGCCAAAGCTATCCAAGGCCGACTCAAGGAGATCGTCGATGTCGGCGAACTCCTTGTCCCATACGGTGAGTTCGTTGAGAACAATCATCTGCTTATGCCGGGTGGATACTGCGTGGAATGGCACAGGGAGGAACTTGTCGAGAAGTGCGGCAGTCTTCCGAAGGACTGGGAGCATCCAGCGTTCGAAGATGCGGTCGAGGCCTCCGTCAAACATGGCGTTCCCCTTCATCCTGATTTCAACCTCTTCTGGTCGGATCTGAGCGTCGAGGATATACTCGCCGTTCGTGAGCATGTGTTGCGGACGGGGAGCTTCGAGGGCGATGCGCTTCATGTTGCCAATGACAAGAACGCCAAGCTATTGCTCGAGAGACTCGGAGCCTTGCACACGGTGGCAGACGGAACTCTTCTGATTGAGAAATCCTCAAAACCTTTGCTCTTTGGGCTTGGCTTGACTATTGAAGATGAGAAGGTGAGCCCGAAAACGACCTCGATTCCCAATACCGCCAAACCACTGGAGCTTGTCTCAGCCTTGGCAGGCATTGAGATACGGGCTAGAGCGGTCACGAGGATTGGTGCCAGGGTCGCCAGACCGGAGAAAGCGCGAGAGAGGAAGATGAAGCCACCTCCTCACGGCCTTTTCCCGGTCGGTATCAGCGGCGGTCCCCAGAGGATCGTCAACCTTGCAGCTGATGCGGGGGAGATTAAGATTGCTTTGGGGGGACGAGCCTGCCCCGTATGCGGCAGGAAGACGTTCTTGGTGAGGTGTGAGTGCGGGGAGCACACGATTTCGACCGGCGGCGCGGAGATGCAGGACGTACCTATCGGCATGTTGTTCCAGCGCGCCCTCGAACATCTCAAAGAGAAGCGAACCCTGGAAGTGAAGGGAGTCCAGGGCATGATATCCCGGAACAAGACTCCCGAGATCCTTGAGAAGGGCATCCTGAGGGCGAAGAACGAAGTTTTCGTCTTCAAAGATGGGACCATACGGGTCGATGCAACGGACGTACCGCTGACCCACTTCACGCCGAGAGAGATTGGTGTGGACGTGACGATCATCAGATCACTTGGCTATTCGAAGGATTGCTACGGAAGGGAGCTTGAGCGTTCAGACCAGCTTCTCGACCTCAAAGTGCAGGATGTGGTGATCTCGAACGCATGTGCGAACTACCTGATTCGCACGGCGAATTTCGTCGACGATTCGTTGATGAAGATCTACGACCTCGAGCAATTCTATAGCGCGAGGACGAAGGATGACCTGATCGGCCACCTTGTTGTCGGACTGGCGCCGCACACCTCAGGAGGAGTCCTGGCACGCATAATCGGCTTCACCGACGCTCACGCAGGCTACGCGCACCCCTTCTTCCATGCGGCGAAGCGCAGGAACTGCGATGGGGACGAAGACTCGGTCATCCTTCTGATGGACTGTCTACTCAACTTCTCACGAGCGTTCCTTCCCGAGAAGCGGGGAGGGCTGATGGATGCGCCTCTGGTCCTGACGACCAAGCTGGACCCGAACGAGATCGACAAAGAAGCGCACAATATGGACGTCGGTGGGAGGTACCCGCTCGAGTTCTACAGGGCCACGCAGAGATATGCTCATCCTAGAGAGGTTGAGCCTATGATGGACCTTGTGAGCGGGAGGATTGGGACGCTCCTCCAGTACGAGGGCATGAGCTTCACGCACCATACCAGGGACATCTCGGGAGGACCGACAAGCTCCGCATACACTTCATTGGAGACGATGGATGACAAGCTCAAGGCGCAGATATCCCTGGGCGTCAAGATAAGGGCGGTGGACGAGGCCGATGTGGTCCACAGGATCATCACAAGGCATTTCCTGCCTGACATCCAGGGCAGTCTCAAGAGCTTCACTGGGCAGCAGCTGAGATGCTCAAAGTGTGGCACGAAGTACAGGCGCATACCGCTCAAGGGGAAATGCTACTGCGGGCACAAGCTTATCCTGACTGTGCACGAGGCAGGAGTGAGCAAATACCTGGAAAGGACGAAGGAGATCGGGATTGCGTTCAACGTCCCCTCCTACACCCTACAAAGGATAGCCCTGTTGGAGAACTCCATCAATTCGCTCTTTCAATCCGACAAAGTGAAGAGTCCAAAACTGGATGAGTTTCTCTGAACTCACTCTTCAAGAGACGAAATCTGTTCTCTCAGCGCCTCGTATCTCTCTTCCAGGATCTTCAGGCCTTTGCTGAGGACTTCCTTGGCGGAGAGGGATCCATCAGTCTCGAATCTGAACAGTATCTTTGACGGGTCACCGGTGACTTTGATCACGCCGGCGTCACATATCTCGATGCAGCTGTTGCACAGGTTGCACTTCTCTGGATGCTTCGCAACGATCTTCCGGTCTTCCTTTGCCAGCACTCCCTTCGGGCACACTCTGACGCAGCTCCCGCCCAGGTCGCACTTTGAGCCTTCAATCTCGATCTTCGCGAAGTACCTGTACCCGGCTCCGATAGCGGCCTGCCACTTGGCGTGCTGCTTTCCCGTGCCGAGCTCTGCTGTCGCATAGATGAGCAATGCCTGGTCGTCTGCCAGCTTCACGATCGGAATCAGATCGTCTTTTACCTTGAACTTCGGGTCCCCGATGGGTTCGAGGTCTCCTGAGTAGACCGTGCACGGGCCTTTCTTGTTCAGAGAATACATGACCGTGCAGCTGGGACATCCCTCGCCCTTGCAGGTGCATTTGGCCCTGAGATTGAAAGACTCGAGGTCAGTCGGAATCGGTACGAGCCCGAGCCTGTGGGAAACGACCTCGTCGAACAGCGGCGAAACGCTCTCGAAAGCAACCCCTTTCTCGTCCATGATCGGGCCGAGGTGGAACTCGATGTTGTCCAAAGCCATCTTCGGGACATCGGATATTATGGTCCTTCGGAGGGCGTTGGCGAAAGCTGGGCTTGTGTCCGCGATAACGAATTGCGCCTTTGTCGGCGTCATCTCGATAATGTCGATCTTCATCCAGAACCACTCTATACTCTGCGTCCCCTTCTTCCGCCCTTCTTCTTGGTACCATCGTGCGGAACAGGCGTGACGTCTTCGATTCTGCCAATCCTGAGACCGGCCCTTGCAAGTCCCCTGATCGCCGCCTGTGCTCCTGGCCCTGGCGACGCGGACTTGTTCCCTCCTGGGGCGCGGACCTGTACATGTATGCTGTCTATGCCCTTCTCCTTGGCGATCTCAGCGACCTTCTCGGCTGCCTTCATCGCGGCATAGGGCGATGCTTCATCCTTGGCTGCCTTCACGACCATGCCGCCGCTCGCCTTTGTGATGGTCTCAGCCCCAGTGACATCAGTTATGGTGATTATGATGTTGTTGTAGCTCGCGAATATGTGCGCGATCCCCCATTTGCCCAATCAGATCACTCCTTCTCCTCTGGCTCGGTGGGCTCTGGAGGTGTCGCGGCTTCCATGTCTTCGACCTTCTCCTCTTTGAGCTCCGTCGTAATCATCTTCTTGAGCTTGGGCTTCGCGACCTTGATATCTTCCTTCTTCTCCTCTTGCTCCTTCTTGGCAGCCTCTTCCTGGGCTTTCGCCTGAAGCTCCTCAGGTTTAGGCCTCATCGGGTGAAGATCATTTGCGATGGGGGATGTCTCATAGTACTTTACCTGCTCTTCCTCGCCCCTCTTCACCAGGTAGCCTGGAATCGTGACCTTGCGTGAACCGATCGCAGTATGACCATGGACAATGAACTGCCTCGCCTGCTTCGGAGAGTACGCCAGACCCTTTCTGTAGACCATCGTCTGGAGTCTTCGAGCTAAGATCGCTTCAGTAGTCAGGACGAGGACATCGTTCAGCGTTGCCCCCTCTGGCGGTAGCAGCGACATTCGGGCGCATCGCACAAGGAGCTGGTCGGTCTCTTTCTTTGCCTGCGGGTCTCCGGTTCTTGTCCTGGCTTGAAGTTCTCTGCTCTGAGCCCTCAGTGATCTGACGAGAGACTGCGCGCGCCAAAGCTCCCTCTTGTTCTTGAGCCCGTACTTCATGAGGAGGTCGTTCTCGGCCTTGATCCTCTCTCCCTCCCATGGATGGGCTGGAGTCTCATACTTTCTGCGAGAAAACTTAGGGTCTCCCATGGGTCACATCACTCCTTCTTCTCGCTCTCGGGAGCAGCTCCTGGCTCGAGCTTCTTCCTGATGACTCCCATGGTCATGCCGGTCCTGCCATTTGATCTCGTCCTCTGGCCTCTGACCTTTTGACCCTGTTCGTGCCGTATTCCCTTGTAGCACCTAATCATCTTCATGAGGTTGATGTCATCCCTCTTGTTGAGCTCGACATCGACTCCGACGAGATGCATGTCCGCACCAGTAGACCAATCGCTCTGGCGATTCATCATCCAGTGAGGTACCTTCTCTGAGTATTCAGTGACAAGCTTCTCGAGTTCGTCGGTCTTGGATTCCGGAAGGTCTCCGATCTTTGTGTTTCTCGGGATTCCAGCCATTCTGGCAATGACCTCTGCGCTCCGCAGTCCAACACCCTTGATACTCGTCAGGGCGATGACAATGTTCTTGGCGCCATCTAGATCAGAGTTGACGATTCTGACAATGTACCTGAAGTTCTCGTCCCTTTTGATTACGGGCTTCTTCTCGGCGGGAGGAGCTTTTTCGCCTTTCTTCGGAGCTTTCGCTGCGTCCTTGTTCTTGGCCGCACCCTTTGTCTTGGCCTCTTTCTCCTCAGGCAATCGTGAACCTCCGGGCTAAATACATCAGTGCAATCTAAACCAGACAACCAGTGCCGTCTGGCAGAGCATCCACCCCCACACACTAAGGTGTATAAAACTCTTATGCTGCTGACGAAGGGTGGATTAAGTCGACTTCCGTCACAGCCAGCACTCTTTTTTCAAGGCAGGTTTTGCTCGACTGTTCGAGTGTGCTCATGCGATTGACTGCTTTCGACCGACTTGTGATTGTTTTCGTGGACGCGTGAATGGGTGTGTCTGCCCTCTCGGTCGATCACCTTGGAGAGTTGCGCCACAGCTTGATTCATTGACACGGGAAGCGCATCAACGGAATAGCCCATGGAGCCAAGGACACTGAAGAGTCTTGAGACAGACGGAATCTCTAGCCCAGCTCGTTCGAGCAAGTCTCTCGACATCACGAGATCACTCATCGTGCCCTCCATGAGGATCCCGACATTGAGCAAGACCGCTCTGTCCACTATCTCAGCCGCAGCATCGAGGTCGTGGGTGGCGATCAGCATGGATCTGTCCATGCCCTTGAGCAGCTTGATCAGCTCTGACCGGGCTCGCGGGTCCAGGCCCGAAGTGGGTTCGTCTAGGAGCAGGATGCTTGGGTCCATGGCCATTATGCCCGCAATCGCGACTCGCTTCTTCATCCCGTAGCTCAGCCTGTGCGTTTTTCGCTTTGCGAGCGCCTCCACTCCCGCGCTTCTCAAGCCTTTTGAGACGCGGCCATCGATGTCTTCCAGTTTCAGGTTGCGGGGACCGAAAGCAACATCCTCTTCGACGGTGGGCATGAAGATCTGGTCATCTGGGTCCTGGAAGAGCAGCCCTATCTTCTTGCGCAGGTCGTCCGCGCTCGATTCCGTCAATGTCTGAGAGTCGATCAACACTTTCCCATTAAAAGGCATCCTGAAACCTGCTATGAGATGTAGTAGGGTCGATTTTCCAGCGCCGTTCGGGCCCACGATGGCGACCTTTTCTCCCCTTTCCAGCGACAGTGAGATGTTCTCCAGGGCGACAGTGCCATCCTCGTATGAGAACCCCAGGCTCTCAATCTCGAGCGGCCTCACTGCATCACTCCCAGCTGCAGCGTCAGGAGAACCATTGCGACAATGACAAGACTGGCGACGAAGGAAGTGTCAAGAATAGTCATGTGCGGTTTCTTCCATGGCATCAACTCGCCATTGAACCCCTTTCCCTTGAGCCCTTCATAGATTCTGTCGCCCCTTCCTATCGACCGGACCAGTACCATGCCCGCGGTGTAGGAAATGACCCTCAGACCGTACCTGTCCAGCAGGTTCCTGCCACCGGTGAACCCCCGCGCCTTACGTGCGACGGTCATCCTCGCGAGCTCTTCTGACAGGAGTTGGATAAATCTCTGGGTCAGCATAAGAAGCGTCGTGATGATAGCGGGCACGCGGAACCGTCTCAGACCCGAGAATAGGTCGAAGCTCTCCGTTCCAGCAGCGAGGACCAGCAGCGGCAAGACGCACGCCGAAGTCCTTGCCCACATCTCGATTCCTCGCTCCCAGCCGCCGAAGAGAAAGACGGAGACAGATGCGAGTAGGATGAACGGCAGCGCTGCAAGATACATCTTGGCGAGATGAGCCAGCGGGAGCATACTGACGACGGTCATCATGAGTGCCACAGCGAGAGATGCGAATACCAACTCCGCGCGGGTCAAGATCGCGGAAATCACTATGAAAGCGAACACGCCTGCCAACTTAGCCCTTGCATCCAGTTTGCCGAACCAGACCTCACCGGCATGTTCATCAAGTCGGTTGTTGCCCTGACCCCGGACATGAGCGACTATCATGGGTTCGTTCCTCTGCTGCCTCTCATTCTGACCAGCTTCATCATCCCCAACGCGACGAGAGCGACAGCGAGGAACCCGATGAGGCCGGCAAAAAGCGCGCTGAAATAGTCCTGACCATAGCTGAATGGACTCACTATCAGTGGTTCGCCCTCCGCTACATTGGCATTCTCCATTGTCTTTTCGAGGCCGTCCTTTCCAGCGCTGGCATACAGGAAATAGAGAGGGAGGGCGAGGGCGAAGACGACGATGATTGCAGCAACCGCCCTTGCCGTGCTGCTAAGCATCAGTGCCCTCCACGCGGGAAGAACTTTCGTAGCTGGGCTGGCCGAAGTGATTGCGTCTGGCAGCACGCTCCGTAGATATGCAAGAACCCCAGCTGTTATGATTCCCTCGCCTACGCCAATGACCGCGTGCATACCCAGCATCGCAGGGACCGACACCGTGGCCGCTATCCCGTACGCACCTGATGAGACCGCATAGCTTACCGCCAGCTCAGCAGCGCATGCCGCTGCGGCGACGAAGACAGATGCCCAGGCCGCCGCACCAATAACAAAGCCACTGGCAACACTACTTCCTCTTCCTCCCGTCTCGGTCATAGTTATCAGCAGCGTGTAGACTCCCCAGCCTGTCAGTGGCGCAATCACTGCCATGTTCAGCGCGTTCAGGCCCAGCGCGGTGATGCCTCCATCCCCGAACATCAAGGCTTGAATGAGCAGGACGACAGTCATGCCGATGACGGCGACCATTGGACCCGCGATGATTGCGAACAGGGCGCCTCCGACCAGGTGGCCAGTCGTCCCTCCCCCGATGGGGAAATTGAGCATCTGCGCCACGAAGATCCCCGCGGACAGGACTGCCACCCTTGGCAGGTTCTTCTCCTTGACTCTGCTGCCTGCCAGTAGCAGGACTGCCCCCAAGACCACGAGGAACTCGATCCATCCAATCGCGCTGACAGTGGGATCCATCAGCCCGTCAGGTATGTGCATCCAGACACTCTCGAGTAATACAATTTATAACTTTCGTAATACCGAATGGATGATTTGTACATAAACCCTCCCTTGGACAGCTGGCAATGCTTATGATGGGGCGTGCCGTTCCACTGTCGATGGCGGAGAAGACAAGGATATCTCTTAGCGTTTCGAAGAGTCTGCTAGAGGAGATCGACACCCTGGCTCATAGCCTCGGGCACCCGACAAGATCTAGCGCGATAAGCGAGGCGATGCGCGAGTTCCTGACAAACAGGAAATGGGATATCGCCAAGAAGGGCGAGGTGCCAGGTGTGATCCTCGTGACCTATGATCATCACTCCCGGGGAGTGAATAGAGCGCTTACAGAACTACAACATGACTATCCGGATGTCATCTCAGCCACGATGCACATCCATCTGTCCAGACACACTTGTCTGGAAGTCATCGCTTTCAGGGGTGAAGCTAACAGGATCAGGGCGTTGGCAAGGATTCTCCAAGCTCAGAAAGGGGTTGTTGACCTGAAGCTCGTGACCTCCTCGGCATGATTAATCCGATTCAACTCCAAAATGAGAAATTATGTGCAGATAAAGACTGCCATTCATGCATATTGAACGATTTTAGGCATAACGTATCCAAGGTGTTTCTAGGCAGTTGCCCGAGCTCGCAAGCCTAGGGGTGGCTACCGACTAGTATCAGGATGATTGCCGTTCCAAGACCAGCTATCACGAACCTCAGGCCGGTGTACACGATCATCTCCTTGATCAGGCTGCCCAGGTAGGCACCGAGGACGAACAGGAAAAAGAGTGTCATTGCGATCGCCGTCACCACCGCCTCGTCCAATCTCATGAAGAAGAAAGGCACCAACGGCACGAATGCGGCCAGAAGGGGGGCAATGCCATGGACAATCGCGCTCACCGAGATGCTGACCTTCATTGCATCTATCCGATCGCCCTCCACCTGTCGAAGCATCGCCTTCTCGAGGTGTTGATGGCTGAGTACGTGTTCGACCCGTTCTGCCTCATAGGCCCCAACGGTGCTAGAGACGGCCAAGGCAATGCCGCCCGCCAACCCGGCGCCTATTATGAGCTGTCTTGCCAGCTCCGGGTGATCGATTCCCTCCCCGACATATGCACCGAGGATGACGCCTAGGATTGTGAGAGCACCATCGAAAGCTCCGATCACGAAATAGCGCCTAACGATCGCGCCTGACTTGGTGAGTTTGAACTGGAATCTCACCTTCTTCAGCCAAGCAGACAGGTTCAACATCTCGTGATCACTCTTTCTCCAGGCTCAATCTGATGATTGCCACGACCTTATCGACTGCAGTCTCGAGCTTGTCAGCGTCCACTCCTCCGCCCTGGGCGAAGTCCGGCTTTCCGCCCCCAGAACCGTTGACGATGCTCATGGCTTCCTTGATCAAAGGCCTGCAATCGATCTGCAAGTCCTGGCTCCTGGCGATGACGATCTTCGCCCCGTTCTCGTCAGACCCGAGCAC